>CALCTH010000498.1 GCA_937893795.1 uncultured Myxococcales bacterium
GCGGAGCCCGGCCCCGGCGAGCAGGAAGAGGGCGGCGCCGCAGGCGGCGAGCGCCCCGAGGGAGGTGGCCTCGGGGAGCCACGGCGCGCCCACCAGTCCGACCACGTAGCCCGCCGCCACGAGAGGAAGACCGAGCGTGGGCGAAGCCTGCATCGACTCCCGCACCAAGCACGCGGCGCGCCAAGTCCATCGCTCGCCGACACCCCCACCGACGTCTGCCCGTCGCGCGACCGCGGCCGTCGAGAGGCGCTTTCACGCCGGCGGATCGGCCGTCGCCGGCCGCCGATCCAGCGACGCCCGAGCGGCCCGAAAGCAGCCCAGTCCCACGCGGAGCCCGGTTCGCCAGCCCGTCCCCACCGCCCTTGCACCGGCGAGACCCCTCGGCTACGTCTCTCCGCCCCGGGTGATTAGCTCAGCTGGATAGAGCGTCGGCCTCCGGAGCCGAAGGTCAGAGGTTCGAATCCTCTATCACCCGCCATCGAGTCGCCGTGACTTCCGAGGGTTCCGGTCGCTGGTCCGCCCCCCGAGTGGCGGTGCGAGTCGCTCCTCGATGCGTGCGCCACGCCGCGCGACGATGAGCGGCGGGAGCTCTCAGCCGCGTTCGGGCAGGGGAAGGGAGACGAGGCGCCGCGCTTCGTCCCGCGGCATGCCGAACATCCCGAGGACGTGCTCGACCATGAGGTCCGTCGTCGACTCGATCACGAGATCGTCGCGCGCCGCCAGCAGGTGAATGACTCCGACGAGCGCACCCGCGGTACACGCCAGGGCGACGTCCGGGTCCTCGATGGTGAGCCGTCCCTGCTCGGCGGCCCGGGTCAGATCCCGCCGCGCCCGCGCGGCGATGCCCCGCTCGGCGGCGAGCACGGGCCCGAGGGCGTTCTTCACCACGTGGGCCATCGTCGGTGCCGTGCGCAGGAGGCGCCCGGTAAGACGCAAGCTCGTCGCGAAGACCAACGCTGCGTCGTCCTCGCCCTGGAGGATCCCGTCGAGCCACGCCGAGTGATCGTCCAGGGCGCGCACGACGGCCGCCTCGAAGAGCGCTTCCTTCGACGCGAAGTGGTTGTAGAAGGACCCGAAGCCGACGTCGGCGCGCTCCGTGATTTCCTGGATGCTCACCTCGGCCCCGCGGTCGTCCGCCAGGAGCTCCTGGGCCGCCCCGACGAGGGCGGCGCGCGTCTGGGCCTTCCGCCGCTCGCGCCGGGACGGTTTCGCCGTGTCCACGGTGCTCACACGGAGAGCGTCTCTCTCGGCGCCGCCCCGAGCAAGGCAGGTAACGCCGCCGCGGGGCGCCGGGTCCGCCCCAGCGTGAGCAGGGTCCGGTCCGGCCGGATGAGCGCGTAGTCCGCACCGAGCGAGGCGAGCCAGTCGGCGAGGGCCCGGAGCCCCGGGTGGGAATCACCCGGGCGCACGCGCAGCACGGAGGCGCGCCGAGCCAGGGCGCCCACCACGACCCCGGCGCGAGCCACGATCCCGAAGCCGTCGCCGAGCGCCTGGTCGACCAGGACCTCTCCTTCGGCCACGGGGACCCGTACCAGGGGAAGCAGCGTGCCGCGGGCGGACCGGGGGAGGCGCGCGTCCACCAGAGGGCCGGTGAGGGGCGGCGTGACGCTGTCGAGAACGAACTCGCTGAAGGAGGGCACGAAGCGAAGAAGCGGGAGGAGAACGCGGCGCAGAAGCCCCACGGCGCCGCGGCCGGTCATGGCGCGGCCGACGAGCACCGCGCGCCGAACCATCTCTCGCGCATGCGGGCGGCGCTCCGCCTCGTAGCTCTCGAGGAGCGTCACGGGGGCCTCTTCCCGACACACCTCGCTGAGCTTCCACGCGAGGTTGGCGGCGTCACGAAGGCCGGCGCCCAGGCCTTGGCCGATGAAGGGCGGCGTCAGATGGGCGGCGTCCCCCGCGATGAAGATCCGGCCGTTTCGCCAGCGCCGGGCCACCTGCGCGCGGAAGGTGTAGTCCGCGACCCGGAGCACCTCGAGGTCCGCGTCTTCGAGCCCGTCGACCCAGGGGCGGAGCAGAGGACGAAGCTGGGCCAGATCCGCGAAGTCATCTCGGGTCTCGCCGGGGCGGAGCTGGAACTCCCAGCGAAAGCGATCCCCCGTCACGGGCATGAAGGTCCGGGCGCGATGGGGATCGCAGACTTGGAAGAGGCCCTTCCAGTCCACGCACGGTCGGGCCGCACGCACGTCGACGACGAGCCAGCGCTGGGCGAAGCCGAGCGCTTCGGGCGAGGCCTCGAGGTGGCGGGCCACGCGGCTGCCGGCGCCGTCGCAGCCGACGAGGAAGCGCCCCCGAAGGTGGCGCGGCGCTCCCCCGGAGGGGCAGCCTGCGTCCACGACCTCCGCGGTCACACCGTCGGCATGCTGGGCGATGCTACGGACGAGACGGCCGCCTTCGAGCGCGACCGTCGGTAGGTCCGCGAGCCGTGCGCGGAGCAGCTCCTCCAGGGCCGGCTGGTCGAACATGTTCGCCTGCGGCAATCCGGAGGGGCCAAGGGGCTGGCGGTCGAACTGCGCGAGCACCGCGTGCTTTTCGTCCAGGAGCCGCATGCCCAGGCAGGGCTCGGTGATGGCGCCGAAGGCGTCGCCGACGCCGAGGCCGTGGAGCAGGCGATAGACCTCGTCGTCGAGGTGGACGGCGCGGGGCAGCGGGTACACGCCGCGGTGTCGCTCGACCACGGCGACGCGAAGGCCGCGCTGCCCGAGGAGGATGGCGAGGGCGAGGCCGGTCGGTCCGGCTCCCACCACGAGGACGTCGAATGCGGCAGTCATGCCCGCGCCTCCGCCCGAACCGTGGTGCGCTGCGTGCCGAGGTCGAGGCCCGTCGCTTCGTCGGCGATGCGGGCGGTGATCACGTCCCCGTCGCGGAGGTAGCGAGGGTTCGACGCCTGCTTGCGGAAGAAGAGCTTCCATTTCAGCGCCGGAGGCAACAGCGCCGTCAGTCGGACGACCAGCTTCGGCGGAGCGGTGAGCGCGGTGCCCCCAGGGGTACCCGTGAGCAGGAGGTCGCCCGCGTCGAGCTCCTGAAAGCGCGCGAGGCGGGTGAGGGCCTCGGCCGGGCTCACGATCATGTCCGTCACCCGCTCGTCCTGCCTCGGCTCCCCGTTGACCTCGAGCACCAGCCGGAGCCGCTCGAGTCCGCGCAGGCTCTCCGCGTCAGGCAGGACCAAGAAGGGCCCGACGGGGGTGAAGGTCGGGTAGGACTTGCCCTCGTAGAACTGCCCCTGCGGCAGCTGCACGTCGCGGGCGCTGACGTCGTTGGTGACCACGAGACCGCCGATGAGGGCGGGCAGGTCCTCGGGGGCGACGCAGGCCCCGAGCGCGAGGGGCCGCTTGAGAACGAGACCGAGCTCGATCTCGTAGTCGAGGAGCTTCACGTGCCCCGGACGGACGATGTCGTCCGAAGGCCCCGAGACCGACGCCTCGGACTTCCGAAAGAAGGTCGGCGTGACCGCGTCCGGGTCGAAGCCGGAGTCGACCGCATGGGTGCGGTAGTTGACCATCTGGGCCACCACGCGGGCGGGCATGGTCACCGGGGAAAGCAGCTTCGCGCCGGCGAGGGGCTGGCCTCCGCTGCCGGAGCTGGCGGCAGCGTCGACGGCCGCGCGATCCGCGAGCACCCTCGCCGTGGTGCGGGCCTTCGTCGCGATGGGAAGGAGGCGGTCGCCGGAGACGACCCACCACCCCTCGGCGGTGCGTGCGACGGCGACGCTCACGAGCCCATCGCCTTGATGAGGCCGCGGGCCGCGGCGAGGTCGACGTCGTTGTCCCGGTCCGCCAGTGCGCGGCATGCCTTGGCCAGGAGGCTCGGGCGGAGCTGGGTGCCGAGAAAGTCGCGGTTCACCGGCGGGCCCCATTGGGAGAGACCGCTGGCGTACATCGGTTCCCATCCTGGCGGGACGCTGGCGTCGAAGAGGTCGCCGTCGGCGTAGTGCTCGAAGAGGTCGCCGGCCGGGCCCCGCCAGTAGTCGAAGAGCTGGCTGCCGAGGATGTGCCGGCCGATGCCCCACACGCGCCGGTGGCCCTGCGCCGCGAGGTGCTCACCGCCGGCCGCGATGGCGTCGAGATCGGTGACCTGGAACGCGGCGTGGCTGAGACCACAGGCCATGCCGAGATGGAGCGCGAGGGTGTGGTGGTCCGTCGGCTCATCGCCCCGGTCGCAGCGTAGAAAGGCCATCACCGGGCCCCGCTCGGGAAGATCGTCGAGATAGAGAAAGTCGCTGACGATCATCCCGAGCGTGTGGCGGTACCAGTCGAGCATCGCCCGAAAGCGCGTCGTCTCGAGGACGACGTGGCCGAGGCGCTGCACCTCCGCCGCCGCGCGCGGCGGTCGCTGGGTACGGTTGTGCCGGGCGCCGCGGTGACCGAAGTTGAAGCGCAGCGCGGGGCGCTCGTCGCGAGCCGCGTGGCCGTCGAGGCCTGCCGCCACGCGCACCCGAGTGCCCGCAGGGTCGGTCAAGGACACGGCCAGGCCGCCTCCGTAGCGCTCCGCCTGGAGCCCGAGCCCGGCGGCGAGGGTCTCCACCTCGTCGGCGCTCGCGACGAGGAAGGTCGTGCCCGCGAAGCCGTCCCTCGCTCCCTCCGCGACCGTGACGCAGGCCGGCCCCGCCCAGGTGCCCCGATAGCTCCGCCGCCTGCCCTCCGTGGCCGCCGGCAAGAGCCCGAAGTCCTCGAGAAAGGCGCCGAAGCCGGCCACGTCCCGGCGCACGAAGTGGAGCTCAGCGAGCCCGCGGACCACGGCGAGGGGCGCCTCGTCCCGCCGTGGCTCCGGCGGCCCGGGCGGCGCCACGGCGCCGGCCCCCACGACGACCCTCGTCTCGTTCTTCGTCTCCATCCTGCGCCTCCTATTTGAGACTTTGATCATAAATGATGATTTCATCAGATTCAACCCCTGCGTCGCCGGGAGGACGACTCCGACGCGCGACTGCGCCCGGGGGGGAGCCTCGGGGGCGCGAGAAGCACGTGAGCCCGCGAGGTCAGGCGGCGGGTAGCCTCGTCGCCGCATGTTCAAGCTCTTCAAGAAGAAGAAGCCCGCCGCGCCGCCGCCCGACGACCCTCCGCCCGCGCTCGGGTGGGAGGCCATCGAGAAGGCCTTCGGGGCGGTGTATCCCGACCAGCGCCCCGCCTGGTGGGAGCACCGGGGTGTGCATGCGATGTACGACCTGAAGACCCCGCCGGAGAACCCGCTCGAGGCCGTGGCCATCTACGACGGCGGCACCTTCTGGCACTACGTGAGCTTCGGGCTCTCGGACCTCTTCGGGCAGCGGCCCGACGCCGAGTGGAGCGGCTACGGCTACGAGCTCACGTTCCGCCTGGCGAAGGACGGCCCCGCGGCGCTCGCCCGGCCGCTCTGGCCCGTCGACGCGCTGGTGAGCCTGGCCCGCGCGCAGTATGCGGGCTCGGACTTCGGCGTCGGCCACACGATCCAGACCGGACCCATCGATGGCCGGCCCGAGACGACGCGGACGGCGTTCCTCACCGTGGACGATCCGGCCTTCGACGAGCCCGTCCTCGAGACCCCGCACGGCAAGCTCTCGTTCTTCCTCCTCGTGGGCATCGAAGGCAGCGATCGCGCGGAGGCCCTCGAGACCGGGGTCCCGGAGAAGGTCGCCGAGCTCCGCGCGCGCGATCCCGAGCTCGTCACGCGGCTCCCTTGAGGGCGCCGACCCCGCTCGTCCCGGCGATCGGGCTCATTGCGCCAGCCACGCTTCGGCCGGCGCGAGCGCGCGGAAGAGCTCCCTCCTTCCGTGGCCGTTCTCCGAGTAGGCGAACCACTGGCGCATGATCCCGAAGTCGAGGTCCCGCTCGACGCCCACCGCCGCGCGATCGGCGCGCGGGCGGCTCGTCACGCGCGCGCTCAGCTGCTTCAGCCGCCGAGCCTCGAAGAGCGCGAAGTCCGCATCGCGAATGTCGTAGAGCACGTGCGCGCCGGCCCGATGCGCAGGGTGCTCGTAGAGTGCGTCGAACATGGTGACCGCGGCGGCGACGTCGAAGCGACCGTGGAGGGCCACGCGGAAGAACCCTCGCGCGTCCCACGTCACCCTCGCGTCCGTGCCGGCGCTCGCACTCACCGCGCTCAACCTCGACCGGCCCAGCGCCGCGCGCAAGACGCGTGCGTCTTCGCGCAGCCGCCCGCGCTAACGCGCCCACCCGACCCGCGTAGGGCTGGGCGGAGGACGAAACCATGACGCAAGCCACGAAAACCACGCCCGGACCGCGCCTTTCCCTGGGACGTCGGGCCCTCGACGGCGCGGCCGTCGCCGGCGCGCTCTACGCGGCCGCGAAGCTCTGGCCCTTCGGCGTCGCGAAGCTCCAGGGGACCGGCGGCAGCCTCCAGGGCTTTCGGCAGATCGGCACCGCCTTCGGCGTCGACCCCACGGCCTTCCGGCTCTTCGTCGGAGCGCAGGAGGTGGCCGTCTCGCTCGCGCTGGGCGCCACGCTTCTCGCCGTCGTGCTTCCCCGCCTTCTTCCCCGCCTTCTTCCCCGCGTGACGCAGCTCGGCGCGCTCGGTCTCGTCGCGACCATGGCGGGCGCCCTGGCCACCGAGCTCATCGTGCGGCCTGGCCAGCAGGACTGGCTGGTGCGTCTCGCGCTCGCGCTCCTCGGCGTCGGTCTCGTTCTCAGCGTCTGGGCGCTCCGGCGCTTCGGGCTTCCGCGCCTCCCTGGCCGAGCCCTGCCTTCGTCGCCCGCGCCGGCCACGCAGCACGCTCACTGAACGCGAAGCGCGACGCCCGCGCCCCGGAGCCTCGATGAGGGTTCGGGGCGCAGTGCGTGGTGGGATGGGGGTCTCAGCTCGACTGGGCGTCCCCGCTGCGCGGACACGCGACGTCGAAGTGGTACGTGTCCGCGCCCTCCGAGCCCTCCGGCACGCGGAAGCGGAAGGTGCGCACCGTGTCCCGCGCGACGATGGGGTTGGTCCCCCGGCTCAAGCGGACCATGAGCCCCCGGCCTTCGGGGACGTCGAAGTGGCGCGTGTGCCGGGCGCTCACCAACCCCTCGGCGCGCCATGTGGTGGGCTCCGGGTCGAGATGGGCCGTGTACACGTAGAGCGCACAATCGCCAACGGTGCGGTACCCGACGTTCAGGGTTCCGTTCGACGGCGTGGAGACCCGGCCAGGGCGCGGGGACGCGTCGGCCGCCGAATCGGACGGGAACGTCGCGAAGAGCCACGCCAAGAGCAGCGCTGCAGTCCTCGTCATGTTCTCCTCCTTGAGGGTGCAGGCATCATGACAGCTTTGTGTCATGTTGCAAGCGTGTCACAAAACTTTTGTGGCAAGGCTGTTCGGCGACGCGCGGATGGGGCACCGGACGCCATCGACCTGGGCCCCTCGCACCCCGCGACGAGGCCCGCGAAGCCCTCGCGACACGAGCTCGCGTGCGGGAGCGCCCCGCTTCGCCGTGACCAAACGGCCTCGCGGGGTTACACCTCCCCGCGGTCGCGCTCCGTGCCCTGCCCGTTAGGGAAATGACGTAGGGCGACCGCACGGCGCACGAGGCGATGCGCAGATACGACGAAGATCCATGGATATCCATGGTTTGGTGGCCGGCACGACATTTGTTTGTCGATGCCAGACGCGCGGACGCCTCGGGCGACGCGCGGTGGAGGACTGAATGACGAAGCGGATTAGCTTGATGGCGCTCGCGGCTCTCATGGCCGCCGGATGCTCTGGCGACAGCGACGCGGACCCGGACGCCGGCGACATGATCACGCTGCCCGGCGACATGGACGTGCCGGACGTGCCCGGCGACGACGGCACGCCGGACGACGGAACGGGCGATCCGGACCTGGGCGACGGCGGCGGCGGCGCCGATATGGACCTCACCTGCGCCGAGCGCGGCTTCGGCATCAACTGCACGACGGCCATCGGCTGCCGCGTGGGCGAGTGCCAGGCCCCCAACCGCTTCCTCGACATCGGTGGCGACCGCGACCCCGTCGACGGGCTGCCCGGCGGCGGAAACTCCGTCCCCGGCTCGGTCATCTTCGACAACGGCTTCTGCACCCTCGACCCGCCCTTCGAGGCGGGCCCGGACTGCCGGGAAACCGCCGGTCTCTGCGGTGAGTGCATGTCGTGCGTGACCGCCTTCGGCGCCGGCGGCTGCTACCTCAACTGCGACCCGGCCGAAGCGGGCAATGACATCTGCCCCGACGCCTGGGACTGCGTCCCGCTCAACGCCGGCGGCGGCATCTGCTTCGACGGCTGCGCCACGGACACGGACTGCTTCGGCGCGGCCATCATCCGCGAGGAGACGAACGGCGTCCCGGGCATCCAGTCGCTCGCCGACTGCGAGGAGATCCCGAGCCCCTGCGGCTTCGCGGGTCCGGACCAGCTCGTCTTCATCCCCTCGGGCATGCCCACCTGCAACCTCGACACCTTCGAGTGCGAGGTGCAAGGCGACCCGACGGCCGAGGCCGGCGACCCCTGCCTGGGCGACGTCCAGTGCGAGGACGGCGGCGACTGCCAGACCGAGAACAGCGTGGAGCTCGTCGGTGGCGAGGAGCTCATCATCTTCGAGGGCGGCTACTGCTTCGGTCCCGAGTGCCGCTCGGACGACGACTGCAACGGCGACGGCGTCTGCGGCGGCGACCGCACCGGCGACTTCCTCACCGGTGGTGCAGACCGCTGCCTCGAGCGCTGCGACCTTACGGTGGGCGTGGACGTGTCGGACCCGGTCAGCTGGCTCACGGGCCGCGGCGGCTGCGACGAGGGCTACAAGTGCCTCAGCGACGGCAACGGCGCGAGCCCCGAGCTCGGCGTCTGCGTGCCCGATCGCGTCGACCCCTTCAGCGACAACGGTGCGATCACGCAGGCCTTCGGCGCCGGCCCCACGACGAACAACGTGGGCGCCGACTGCACCCAGGACGACGAGTGCTTCCACCCCTTCGGCTACGGCGACTGCAACGTCGGTCTCAACGGCCGCGACGGCATCTGCGTCATCGAAGAGGCCGGCATTCTCGAGGCCGTCGGCTTCGACGTCTGCGGTGAGGGCCCGGCCGACGGGACCATCGTGGTCGGCGTCGGTGGCGCCCGACAGCAGGAGTGCCTGCGCACCTGCGTCACGGCCGACGACTGCCCGTCGGCCTTCGGCTGCTTGGACGTCGGCGGCGGCGTGAACGCCTGCCTCGCCGTAGGCTGCGCGGACAGCTCGGAGTGCGCGAGCGACGAGGAGTGCATCGCGGGCGGCTGCTTCGACACCTGCCGCGCCGGGGACACCTGCGACGATGGGCTCGGTTGCCTCCCGCTGGACTCCATCTTCGCCGTCGAGGCGACGGACCCCATCTGCTTCGACGTGTGCCAGAACGACGAGCAGTGCCCGGGCGCGCAGGTGTGCGCCGGCGAGACCGCGGATACCTTCGGTCAGTGCATCACCGAGTGCGCCGATGCCACGGAGTGCGAGGCGGGCCAGGCCTGCGTCGACTTCGACGGCGCGACCGGCGGTGAGCGCGAGTGCCGCGACACGTGCGAGCTCGACGAGGACTGCCGCACCGGCGAGACCTGCGACGCCGGAGCCTGCACGCTCAGCTGAGCGCGGCGGCCCCGCCCCCTGAAGCCCGCCCCGGCGCACCCGTGCGTCGGGGCGGTTTTCGTTGCGCCCGGGGCCTCCGCGGGCTACTTCGTGCCGCCCGGAGCGAAGCCGATGTACCTACACCTCTCCAGCAAGTCCCGCGTGCAGAGCCGCGGCAAAGCCGCCCGCGTGAAGGCCAAGCGGAAGGCGAAGGATCGCCGGCGGAAAAACCGCATGGCCGGCAAGGCCCTCGGCCGCCGCTACCGTCAGACCAAGAAGGGCTGAGCCCGCGGGCCACGGCCTGCCCTCGGCCGTCGTCCGTTCCCTTCTGCCGAGGGTGAAACAAAGTGCCTCGCGTCATCCCGAGGCTGATAGGTTCCGCCCATGAGCGACGCGCGGCCCAGCGACCGTCCCAGCGACCCCTCCGGCGAGCGCCTCAGCGACGTCGGTAGCGGGCCACACAAGCTCGTCTTCGTCGTGTCGGACTCGACCGGCGAGACCGCCGAGCGCGTCGTTCGCGCGGCGCTGCTCCAGTTCCCGGACCAGCGCGTGCGCATCCGGCTCTTCACGCGCGTCCGGGACGAGCGCGCCGTGCTCGATGTGATGGCCAAGGCCCAGAGCGCCGGCGCCATGGTGGTCTTCACGCTCGTGAAGCCAGCGCTCCGGGACTACCTCTTCCAGATGGCGCGGGAGAAGCGCATCGAGACCGTCGACGTCATCGGGAGCCTCATCCACAAGGTGGGGACCTATCTCGAGTCGGTGCCGCTCAACGTGCCCACGGCGACGCTCTCGCTCAGCGAGGAGTACTTCCGCCGCGTCGAGGCCATCGAGTTCGCCGTGAAGAGCGACGACGGCAAGGAGCCGCGGAACCTCCGCAAGGCGGACCTGGTACTGACGGGCGTGAGCCGGACCAGCAAGACGCCGCTCGCGACCTACCTCGCCGGGCGCGGCCTGAAGGTGGCCAACGTGCCGCTGGTACTGGGCGTGGAGCCCCCCTCGGAACTCTACGAGGTACCCGAGCACAAGGTGGTCGGGCTGACCATCGACATCGACGTGCTCCTGGAGATCCGGCGGCAGCGGCTCCTGCAGCTGGGCATGCCCGACGACGCGAACTACGGACTCCGCGACCACGTGAAGGCGGAGCTCGATTTCGCGCACGAGATCTTCAAGAACAACACCGGCTGGCAGGTCGTGAACGTGGCCAACCGGGCCATCGAAGAGACCGCCACGATCATCCTCGAGAGCTACAAGGAGCGCGAGGAGACGCGGATGAGCTACTGGCCGCCGACGGTGCTCTGAGTCGTCAGGGCGCCAGGTCGACGCACTGCCATCGGAAGACGCCCCGCTCGCTCTCTTCCGGCGTCTGGAGGGCGGACTCCTGCGGCTCGCAGCCCCGCTCGCAGAGCGGCCGCCCTTCGGCGTCGCGGAGGTAGGAGCCGTCGTTGGCGCCTTCGTCGAAGAGGGGTAACCGCTCCATCCCGTCCACGCGCTCGCAGAGCGGCTGGCAGAAGGGCGCGTCGTCCCGCAGCCGAAGCTCCCCTTCGCCGTCGCGGGCGAGCTCCTGCCGGTCGCCGGCGTCGTCGCGCGGGCAGACGCAGCCGAGGCCCTCGTCGTTCACGCTCCCGCCGGGGCACTCGAAGTCGCCGGAGCAGGCGAGCGCCAGCGCGAGGGCGGCGAGCGCCAGCGCGCGGCCCATCAGTCGTCCTCGTCGCGCGGGCGCTCCCCCCCGGGGGTGTAGGTGTCGGCCACCGTGGAGACGAACTGCGCCAGGATTCCGTCGGCGACGCGGAGGCGCCGGCTGAGCTCGCGCGCGATGTTCATGACGAAGAGCGCATAGGCCTTCACGTCCCGGCGATAGAGCAGCGTCTCCACGTCTTCCGTGGTGATCTTCACGAGCATCGTCGGGGCGACGGCGCGTACCGTGGCGGAGCGCGGCTGCACGTCGAGGATGCTCATCTCCCCGAACCAATCGCCGGGGCCGAAGAGGGCCACCCGGAAGAGGCCGCCGCGCGGACCGCGCTTGACCACCTCGAGCTCTCCGCCGACGACCACGTACATCTCGCGCCGCGTGCCGCCCTCTTCGACGATCACTTCGCCGCTCTCGGCGTGCGAGGCCTCGAGCTGCCGCGCGAGCACGCCGAGCGACGCATCGTCGAGGCCCCCGAAGAGCCCGATGTCGCGGAGCAGATCCGCGGTGATGCGAGGCGTCGGCCGGTCCGTCGGGACCGCGCGCTCGCGCTGGGACGTCTCGTCGCTCATCGGCCGGCCCTCACGCCATAGCACGGCCGGGCCCGGGGAAGCAGCGGGCCCTGCGCTCAGGGTCGGGGGTCGACGCCGAGCTCGAGGTTGTCGATGAGTCGCGTGCCGCCGAGATGGGCGGCCATGAGCAGCACCATTTGCTCCGCCCGCTCGGGAAGGGGCGCGAGGCTCTCGGGGTCCGCGGCCGCGACGTAGTCGATGCGGTCGAAGCGTGCCTCGACGGGCGTGCGTGCGAGGCCTTCGAGGCGCGCCACGTCGCGCTCGCCCGCGTCCCAGGCGTCCGCCGCCGCCCTCAGGCCTTCCACCAGGCCGAGGGCCCGCTGCCGCGCGTCGGGGTCGAGGTAGCGGTTGCGGCTCGAGAGCGCGAGGCCGTCCCTCTCGCGCACGATCGGATGACCCACGATCTCGACGGGGAGGCCGAGGTCGCGGGTCATCCGCGCGAGCACGCGCCACTGCTGGTAGTCCTTGCGGCCGAAGACGGCGACGCAGGGACCGGTGGCGTGGAAGAGCTTCGCCACCACGGTGGTCACGCCGTCGAAGTGGCCGGGTCGGTGCGCGCCCTCGAGGCGCTCGGTCACACCCGTGACGCGCACGCTCGTGGCGAAGCCCTCCGGGTACATGACGTCCGGCGTCGGCGTGAAGACGCAGTCGACGCCGCGGGCGCGGCAGGCCTCGAGGTCCGCCTCGAGGGTGCGCGGGTAGCGCCCGAAGTCCTCGCCCTCGCCGAACTGGAGCGGGTTCACGAAGATGGTCACGGCGCGGTAGTCGGCGCCGGCCGCGCGCGCATGGTCGACGAGCGCGAGGTGGCCGTCGTGGAGCGCACCCATGGTGGGGACGAGGCCCACGCGGCGGCCGCCAGCTCGGGCGGCGTCGCAGGCGGCGCGAAAGGCCTCCGGTGTGGCATGCACCTCCATCGCGCTACTCCTCCTGTGGGCCGTAGCCACCGAAGGGCTGCCCCGCCTCGGCCCGCGAGCCCGCGCCGCCCGCGCCGCCCGGCGTCGCCTCCGGAGTCGGCGGCTCCGCGTCCTTGCGTTTCACCGCTCCGAAGCCGTGCTCCGGTGCCGGGAAGGCACCGCTCCGTACCTCGGCGCAATAGGCAGCGGCGGCGTCCCGGCCGGCGTCGAAGAGCTCGGCGTAGCGCTTCACGAACTTGGGCCGCAGATCCGGTGTGAGCCCGAGCAGGTCGTAGCAAACGAGCACCTGCCCGTCGCAGTCGGGCCCGGCGCCGATGCCGATGGTGGGGATCTCGACGGCGGCCGTGACCTGTCCCGCGAGGTCGCTCGGGATGCCCTCGAGCACGAGCGCGTAGGCGCCGGCCTCGGCCACGGCGACAGCGTCCGCGAGCACGCGCGCCGCGGCGTCCTCGGTCTTGCCCTGGACGCGGAAGCCGCCCATCGCGTGCACGCTCTGCGGGGTCAGCCCGACATGACCCATGACCGGGATGCCCGCCGCGACCAGCCGCGCGATGGTCGGCGCCGCCGGGGCACCGCCCTCGAGCTTCACCGCGTGTGCGCCGCCCACGGAAAGGAAGCGTCCGGCGTTGCGGAGCGCCTCTTCTGGGCTCACTTGGTGGCTCAGGAAGGGCATGTCGCCGACGATGTGCGCGCTCCGCGCGCCCCGGCTCACGGCGCGGCAGTGGTAGATCATCTCGTCGACGGTGACCGGCAGCGTCGAGTCGAGACCCTGCACGACCATCCCAAGCGAGTCGCCGACGAGCAGCACGTCGGCCCCCGCCTCATCGAGCATGCGCGCGAAGGTCGCGTCGTAGGCGGTGATCATCGTGATCTTGTCGCCGCGGCGCTTCATGGCGCGGAGCCGGGGGACCGTGACCGGCTTCCGGGGCGTGGACGCATTCGTCATCGAGGGTGCTCGCTTCCTGCGGGGCCCGCGGCGCGATGCGTATCACGTGCGGCGTAGGGCTTCACGGCGCCTCCGGCGGCGGAGGAACGCTCCCGCCGCCGCCACGAGCACGGCGAGGGCGAGGAGCGCCCACGTGGGGAACGCGGGCGAGGGGTCGGCGGCGACGGCCACGGTCAGCGGCACCGTCCCCACGAGGAAGCCCGCCGTGGCGGCCGCGAGACCTGCGCTCGCCACCGCGATCGCCTCCTTGTCGAGCACCGTCGCCGTGCCCACGGCGAGCACCAGGCCCCCGGCCAAGACGCCTGCGCCCAGCATCCAGCTCGGGGCGATGGGCCCCAGAATCACCGCGGCCAGACCACCGAGGCCGAAGGCGACGCCGCCGGCCAAGGGGACGCGCCGCGGGGCCGTCACCCGGCCGCGCCCGTAAGCTCCTCGAGGCGCGCCTCGATGGAGGTGCGCTGCTCCTCCAGGTCGAGGGCGGGGGCGTCGTCCTCGTCCTGGCTGTCGAGGTGGGCCAGCGCCCGGTGCAGCATGCGGCGGGCGTCGTCCGCGTGGCCGAGGCTCGTCAGGAGCCGGGCCGCTTCCTCGAGGAACTCGGCGCGCCGGTCCTTGAGCGAGCCGTTGGCCAGCGTCGTCCAGAGATCCGCGGCCTTGTCGGCCTGGCCCCGCGCTTCGTAGATGACCGCGAGGCGCTCGGCCGAGGGCACGGGCAGGTCCCGCATTCCGCGGGCGCGGTACATCGCCAAGACGCCCTCGAGGCGCTCGACGGCCTCTTCCTCGCGGTCCGCGTCGTCCAGGGCGAGGCCGAGCTCCTGGAGCACCTGGTGGTCCGTGTCGCTCATGAGCCGCGCTGCGCTCTCCAGAACGTCCACCGCCTCCTCCGCATGCCCCTTCCGCCGGAGGAACTGGCCCATGACGAAATAGGCGCGGTAGTCGTCGGCGAAGGCCTCCACCGCGGCTTCGAGCTGCGTCATGGCGCGCTCGAAGTCGTCGTCGTGATCGGCGAGGCGGGCGAGCTCGATGCGTGCGGTCAGGAGCGGCTCCCCGACCTCGTCGTCCGCGAGGCTCCCGAGGAACTCCTCGAGGGCCGCCCGGCCGCCGGCCCGGTCGATGCCCTCTTCCCCCTCGCCGAGGGGCCGCAGGCGTGCGCGGGCGACCTCGAGCCAGAGGTAGCGCGGCGCCTCGGCCTCGGCGAGGAGCGCGTCGAGGGCCGTCCGGGCCTCGCCAACGTCGCCGTCGTGGAGCGCGAAGAGCGCCTCGCGGAGCGCGTCACCATAGCCGTCGAGCTCGTCGGCCTGCGCGTCGTCCCAGGTGCTCTGCAGGTACGACCAGCGCGTGTCGTCGTCGACCTCCCGAACCGCGGCGTCGGCGCGGGCCGCGTCCTGGTCCAGGCGATCCCGCACCCGGCGGGCGCGCTCACGGACGGCTTCGGTCCCGGCGACCTCGAGAGCCTGGTCCAGCTCCTCGTGCGCCATCTCCACGTCGCCCTGCGTGATCAGACGCTCGGCCTCGCGCACCCGCGCCTCCGCGAGCGTGTCGAGGCACGCGAGGATGCGCGCGGCCACGCCCTCACGCTCGGGCCCGGGCTCGAGGCGGTCGTGGAGCCGCTCGAGCGTGAGCCGCGCGCCCCCCGTGTCACCGGCCTCGAGCTGGGCATCTGCTTTCTGCCGAAGCGACTCGACGGAGGGGCCGCCGAAGATCTTCCCGAAGAGCCCCATCGTCGTCCCTACTTCTTCTTTCCGAGGGTCTTCTTCTCGCGGAGATCGAGGCGCTGCCGGGCGTTGCGGCGGAGCGCGCCGGGCACGTTCTTGTTCTTCGAGAGCATCTTGAGGTCGTTCGCCCTCAGGTGCGTCATGAAGCGCATCGAGATCCCAACGGGCGTCTTCGGGTTGAAGAGCAGCGCCTTCTTCAGCTCATAGGAGCTGAGCCACTGCTTGCGGCCGCCGATGTAGCGCAGGATGTGCTCGCCGACCTCCTTCGAGTGGGCGATAGCCACGGCCTCCTGCTCGCGCATCGAGGGCGAGCTGATGGCCGCCTGGGACACCTGACGCTTGGGGTCGCGCACCAGGATCGACCGGGCGGCTGCGTCGCCCACCACGGCGAGGCGCACCTTCTCCGCCGTGGTCATGTCGGCGATGCGGAAGGAGAGAGGCTTGAACTTCTCCTTCACCTCCTCGGACTTCTCGACCTTGTCGATGTCGACGGCGTCCTCGCCGTCGTCCATCTCGATGGCCTCCATGAAGGCCTGGTCGCTCGGCAGCGGCTCGAGCGACGCCTCCACGATGAGCTGCCCCTGGATGGCCTCCACGTGGATGTCGAACGCCGGGATCCCGTCGAGGCGGACGCCGTTGCGGGCACAGAGCTCGACCAGCCGGTCCGCCGTGGACATGCGCGTGTTGCGGTTTTTGTAGAGCGCCTCGACGACCCGGGGCGCGCTCAAGAGGCGCTGCTGGTTCACGCTGATGAGCTCGCTGAGCGGCTCGCTGCAGTTTCGTGCGACGCGCTCGAGGGCCTCGTCCGGGAGCGAGGCGTTCTGGACGAGCGGCTCGAGAACCTCGTCGCGTTTGGTGAAGCGGCGCGCGATCGCCGCCGCGATGGCGCCGGGCAGGTCTTGCCCGAGGGCCGGGAGGAGCACGGCGTCGGGGAGCTCGTCGAGGGACTTGCCGGCGGTCTCGGCGACGGCGGCGTCCGCATCGGCGCAGAGCTGCGTGAGGAGGATCACCTGATCCGCGCCGCGCACCGGCACCAGGCCGCGCGCCGCCATGAGCTTGGCGGGCGTGGGCGCGTTCGGGTCGGCGAAGCGGCGGAGCCCTCGCGGGAGCTCCTCTACGGCGAGCGGGAGGCCGTCGGCCATCGGCGGGAGAGAACGACGCGCCGCCGCCGCCGTCAACGTCCCCGGCCGCGAATCACGACCCCCGGAAGGTCGGCTCCCGCTTCTCGAGGAGCGCGGCCATGCCCTCCTGGGCGTCCCGGGTCCCGAGGCTCTCGGCCTGCAGCGCGGCCTCGTGGCGGGCCGCCGTCTGCGGATCCCACGACAGTCCCTCGCGCACCGCGCGCTTGATGCTGCGGACCGCGAGCGGGGCGTTGGCCGCGATCGCGCGTGCCATGGCCATGGCTCGCGCCTCGACCTCGCCGGCGGGAC
This sequence comes from uncultured Myxococcales bacterium, assembly GCA_937893795.1. Taxonomy (GTDB): domain Bacteria; phylum Myxococcota_A; class Polyangia; order Polyangiales; family Houyiibacteriaceae; genus CALCTH01. The sequence goes on from CALCTH010000498.1 coordinate 16,765, forward strand.
AGGCGGCGTTGACCAGGCCCATGGCGGCGGCCTCCCGGCCCGTCACCAGCCGGCCGCCGAGCAGGAGCTCGTAGGCCCGCGGAAGGCCGATGAGCCTCGGAAGCAGGTAGGAGATCGCCATGCCCGAGTGAAGCCCGAGCCGCGCGAAGTTCGCGCCGAGCTTCGCGTCCTCGGCGGCGAAGCGAAGGTCGCAGACCAGCGCGAGGCCGAACCCGCCGCCGACGGCGTGTCCGTTCAGGGCCCCGATCACCGGCACCTCGAGGTCGAGGAGCGAGAGGAAGGGCTGATACATGGCGTAGGAGCGCGCGTGCGGGAGGCCCTCGCCGGTCTGGAGCGTGGCCTTGAAGTCCGCGCCGGCCGAGAAGCAGCGGCCCTCGCCCACGACGACCACGGCCCGGGCGTCCTGGTCCGCCCGGGCCGCGGCGCTCGCCGGCGCGACGGCGCCGAGGAGCTCCGGCGTCATGCTGTTCCGGTTGTCCGGTCGCTGGAGCCGGATCACGCCCACGGCGCCCTCCCGGGCGTAGGCCACGGCGGGGCGCTCGGGCGGCGCGGCGTGCGATTCATCAGGGGGGTTGGGCATCGCGGCGAGCGTGCCTTTAGGCTGCAGGGAGAACCAGTGCCCCGCGCCTCCCCAAGCGCGGGGCGCCACGGGCGCGCGCCTGTGACATACTCGCGCCGGGCGGACTCTCGCCCGGTGCGCGCCACGGAGCCCCTTCCCTTGATGGTCCGTCCCCTTTCTTCACGATTTCCGCGGCTTCGGCCTCCTTCCCCTCGTGGCCGTCGCCTCCGGACGGCGGCGCTGCTGGTGTTCGCCACGGGCTTCCTCGGCTGCAGCGACGACCCGACGGTGCTCGAGCGCCCGGACCTGGGCCTGCCGCCGCTCATCG
>CALCTH010000499.1 GCA_937893795.1 uncultured Myxococcales bacterium
AAGCTCACGCCGGTGTAGTAGGCCTGGCCCCGGAGCTCGCCGAGGTCGATGCCCAGCGTCGCCTCGAGCCCCTCGGCCTCGAGCCCCTCGACGATGGAGGAAAGGGCATCGAGATGGCCGCGCGCCGCGCCGCCTCGAAAGCGTCGCCGAGCCTGGCGGAGCACATCGAGCTCGCCGAAGAGCTCGGGCAGCACGAGCAGCGCGCGGCGCGCCCGCTTCGGGACGCGGGCCTCCACCAGCGTGGCCTCGAGCAGCGCCGCGTCCTTGGCGGCGAGCGCCTGCATGACGGCGTGCCGGGCGCCGTCCGGCACCGCGGCGAGGGCCTCCTGCGCGAAGCGAACGTGCCCGAGCTCGATGCGGACGCCGCGAAGGCCCGCCGCGGCGCCGGCGCGCGCGGCCAGGGCGATCACCTCGACGTCGGCATCGCGTCCAGGCAGGCCGCTGCACTCGATGCCCGCCTGGGCCAGCTGGCGCCGACGCCGCGCGCGCCCCCGGCTGCGACGAAGCACGGTGCCTTGGTAGGCCAGGCGCCAGGGGCCCGGCCGGTCGCCCAAGCGGGTGGCCACGATGCGGGCGATCTGCGGCGTGATGTCCGGCCGAAGGAGCGCGACCTCGCCGGTCTCGGGCTCGACGAAGCGGAGCAGGTCGCGACGGTCCACCGTCGCGCGGCCCCGCTCGAGGACCTCGGCGTACTCGAAGGCCGGCGTGATCACGCGGCGGTAGCCGTAGCGCGCGAAGGTCTCGAGCACGGCGCGCGCGAGCGCCGCACGCTCGGCGGCCTCCTCCGGCAGCACGTCCCGCATGCCGGCGGGCGGGGCCAGCGGCAGCGCCGCCCGATCTCGATGGCTCACGGGTCCGTTGCTCATGGGCACGCGCGGGCTATCTCGCCCGGCTGCCGCGGTCAACGAAGGCCGCGCGACCCGCGCGCTTCGCAGCGCACGCTACTCCACCCAGCGCACCAGCTCGAGGGCCAGGGCCAGGAGCACGAGCCGATGCCCGCGGGTCCCGTCCGGCGCCGGCGAGAAGACCTGCCCCACCGTCTGGAAGGGCCGCGGCGTACGAAGGGCGTCGAGCAGCGCCGTGAGGTCCGCGGGCACGTCTCCCTCCTCCACGGCGCGCGGGAGCTGCGGCACGCGCTCCACCTGCGCGAGCATGCGCGGGCCGAGGCGCTCCTCTTCGCGGCCGTCGGCCAACCGCCGGGCGATGCCCTCGTCGACGATGGCCCAGGCGTCGAGGTCGAGGTGAAAGCGGTCCGTCGGCGCCTCGACGCCCTCGTAGAACTCGGCGGTCCCGGCGTGCCAGAGGAAGATGTCGAGGAGCTTCTCGCGCACCTGTTCCTCGATGTGTCGGACGAGGGTCACCGGCTCGACCAGTCCCAGCGCCGAGAGCGTCTCGCCCAGCTTGCCCTCGAAGCGGGGAAGCACCGCCAAGGCCATGTCGAGCTCGCCGCGGCGAATGACCCCCCGGGTGCAGAGGTACTCGCCGAGCATCTCTCCGGCGAGGTTCGAAGCGACGTACTCGGGCTGGCCGTCCTGGACGTAGACCTCCTTGCGCACGCCGCCCTGCTGGCAGAGCCAGAGGCCCGAGCGCCGGCCGATCGCCGTCTCCGCCAGGGCGCGCACGAAGCCGCCTTTGGCCAGGCTCCGGCGAAGCTGCGGCTCGGCGGCGGCCATCGACTCGGCCGTGAGCGGCGTCATCGTGCTGAGCGGGAGGTGGCGCACCAGCTCCGGCTGCGCGCGGAGCGGGACCGGGGCGGTTCCTTCGAGGGCCACCTGGTCCTCGAGGCCGAGGGCGCCCGTGGTGAGCGCCTCGACGAGCTGCGCGAAGGTCCAGGGGCCGAGGGTGCGGCGATCGGTCGTCACCACCACGTAGCGCTGCGCCGGGACCTTCTGCGTGGTGGCGCGAAAGCGCCGCAGCGCATCGTCCGTGCTCCCGGCGGGCGCGGCCGGCAGCGATGAGGGTGGCCGCTCGGCGCCGCTCGCGGTCTGCACGAGGCCGGCGAGCTCCAGGCGGAGCGCGGGGGCGGGCTCGCGCTGGAAGGGCGCGAGGGCGCTTAGAAAGGCGCCGGCCGACGCCGGCCGCTGCGTGGGATGCTTGGCCAGCGCCGCGAGCAGAAGGTCCTTGAGTCCCGGCTCGAGGGGGAGGTCCACGAGGGGCCGGACGTTCGCGTCGCGGATGGCGAGGAGGATCGCGAGCTCGCTCCCGCCGGCGAAGAGCGGCGCTCCCAGCAAGAGCTCGGCCAGGATGACGGCGGCCGCGAAGACGTCGGCTCGCTGGTCGTAGTGCTCGCCGGTGACCTGCTCCGGGGCGAGGTAGCCCAGCTTGCCCTTCGCGCCGCCGCTGTGACGCGGCCGCCCGGCCCGAAGCTCGGCCTTCGCGATGCCGAAGTCGCCGCGCTTCACGGCCCCGTCGACGGAGAGCAGCACGTTCGAGGGGCGCACGTCGCGGTGCACGATGTGAAGCCGCTGCCCCGTCTCGTCGTGCGCGTCGTGCACCGCCTCGAGGCCGCGAAGCAGCGCAGCCGTCACGTGGAGCGCCAGCGAGACCCCGAGGGTCCGCCCCTCCCGGCGAAGCCAGCGCATCAAGCGCAGCAGATCGCAGCCGGGGACGTGCTCGAGGGCCAGGAAGGGCGGTTCGAGGTGCAGTCCCGACTCGAGGAGGCGCACCACGTTGGGGTGCTCGATGAAGGCACCGAGCCGCGCCTCCTCCGCGAACATGGCCAAACCCCCCTCTTCCTCGGCGACGTGAGGGAGCAGACGCTTCAGTACAACCACGGGGCTCTCCGGGTCTCCCGCGCGGCGCCCACGGAAGACCTCGGCCATGCCCCCGACCGCAATTCGGTCGAGGACGACGAAGTCTCCGAGGCGCCCCTCGGGAGGGGAGGTTTCTCCGCCGCTCACGGCCGAATCCTAGGACACCGCCCGCTCCGATGCGCAAAGGCTGGAGACTTGCTCTCACGATGTCGTGAAACCCCTGGTTTTTCCCGTGCTTTGCCCCGTCCATGGAGCTTGACAGTGCGCGCGCAGGGACCTAGTGCGGCGCCGACACCGTGCGCCTCGTTTCCCCGACCTCGAAGGCCCTCTGGGGCGGCCTCGCCGCCGTCGCCCTCGTCGTGCCGACGGGGCTGGCCGCCCAGCGTCTTCTGGTGGGTCAGAACGTACGCGCCGACGAGATCTTCGGAGTTCGGCTTGGGATGACGCCGACGGGTCTGCGGGGCGCCGTCGCGCGGGAGCTCGGGCCGGGCGTGTGGGACACCACGCTCGCCGAGGATGGTCTCGTCCGAATGGACTGGACCCCCCAAGCGACCCCAGACCCTCGACGGGCGGTGCAGAGGGCGACCTTCGAGCTTCACGAGGGGGTCCTCGTCGCCGTTCGGGCCCGCGTGGCCGGCGCCACGTTCGGCTCCGCTGCACCCCTGACCATCTCTGCCGGCGCCGTGCGCCACCACGAGAGCCTCGGGCGGGAAGGCGCCCGGATTCGACTCATCGCTCGCAACTGCCCGAACCATCAGGCGGAGGTGGCCAGTCTTCTGGCCGGCAACTGACCCCTTGTGCGGCCCAGCCGCTTCATCTAAACGGCCCGCTGCCCCCGCGGCCCGCTCTTCGATCGTCAAGCGAACGGCACGATGCAGATCTTTCCCCGTCAGTTGAACTATCTCCCGCTGGTGCTCGCGGTCGCCGCGTTCACCGCCGGCGGGGCGATCACGTTCGTCTTCTGGTTCTACTTCAGCCCGAAGAACCTCCAGGTCGGCTACGCGCCGGAGCAGCCGGTGCCCTACAGCCATCGCCTCCACGCGGGCGAGCTGGGCATCGACTGTCGCTACTGCCACGCGAACGTGGAGCAGTCGGCCTACTCGATGGTGCCCCCGACGCAGACCTGCATGGGCTGCCACGCCGTGGTTCACCCCGAGTCGGCGCGGCTGGCGCCCGTGCGTGAGAGCTGGGCGACGGGCGACCCCATCGAGTGGGTCCGCATCCACCAGCTCCCCGACCACAGCTATTTCAACCACTCGGCGCACCTCTACGGCGCCAAGGCGGTGTACGAGGACGGCTCCGAGGTCCGGGTCGCCGTCGGCTGCACGAGCTGCCACGGGCGCATCGATCAAATGGAGGTCGTCGCCATCGCCGAGCCCATCGCCATGGGCTGGTGCCTGGAGTGCCACCGGAACCCCGGGCCGAACCTCCGCCCGGTCGAAGAGATCACGAACATGGCCTGGGAGCCGGACGAGGAGTGGGTGTCCCACCAAGAGGACCACGCCCGCGCCGTCAACCCGCCTGAGCACTGCAACGGGTGCCACCGATGAGCCGCCGAAAGCCCTACGCGCTTCCCACCGACCGCTTCGACACCGGCTCCGGCCAGGTGATGTGGCGGAGCCTCGAGGAGAAGGAGGCGATCGTCTCCGGCCAGACCACCGCCCTTCGCAAGGAGGCGGCGGCGGAGCTGCCGGGCGGCTTTGCCAAAGGACTGCCGATCGTAGAGGCCGGCGGGCTGCTCAAGAAGGCGAAGGCCCCCGTCGCCGACGTGTCGGTGGACATCCTTCAAAAGCAGCCTCGGCTCAGCCGGCGCGGCTTCATGCAGGCCGGTGGCGCCGCGACCGCGGCCCTGGCGCTCCAGGGCTGCATCCGGCGGCCGGAGTCGAACATCCTGCCCTTCTCGAAGGGACCCGAGTACACCATCCCGGGCATCCCGCAGCACTTCGCGACGGTCACGGCGCGCGGCAACGACGCCCTGGGCCTCCTGGTGGAGAGCAACGAGGGCCGGCCGACCAAGATCAACGGGAACGCCGAGCATCCGAGCAGCCTCGGCGCGACCGACACGCGCGCGCAGCTCCACATCTGGGACCTCTACGACCCGGACCGTAGCCACGGTCCGGCGTCGAGCGAGGGGGACTCGTGGGCGTCGAAGTCCTGGGCGGATGTCGACGCGGCGCGCGAAGCGCTCGTCGAGGCGCACACGGAGGACCAGGGCGCCGGGCTCGTGGTGCTCGCTCCGCCGACGAGCTCCCCGTCCATGCTTCGCGTGCGCCGTCGCTTCGCCGCGCGCTTCCCCCAGGCGACGCTCCACGAGTGGGAGAGCGTCGCCGACGATAACGTGGCCGCCGGCGCCGATGCCGCCTTCGGCCAGAAGGTCTACCCCGTCTACAACTTCAGCACGGCCGAGGTCGTACTGGCCGTGGACAGCGACTTCCTCGGGGACGACGCGGGCTCGCTTCGGAACCAGCGCACCTTCGGGCCCCGGCGGGCGCTGACCAGCCCCGACCGCCAGATCATGAACCGCCTCTATGCCGTCGAGGCCACCTACTCGGTGACCGGCGCCATGGCGGACCACCGGCTGCGCATGAAGGCAGCTCGCGTGGGCAGTTACCTCCGCGCGCTGGCGAAGACCCTGGCAGGCAAGGGGCTCGCGCTCGGCGGCGTCGCGGGCGCCGTTGCGGCGGCCGACACGGCGGCCTACCCGTCGGACTGGCACGCGTCCGGCGCCGACGACCGTCTCGCGAACCGCGGCTAGGCCGTCGTCATCGTGGGACCGCGGCAGCCTCCCGCCGTTCACGCCTTGGCCCACGCCATCAACGAGGCGCTCGGCGCCGTTGGACGCGTCGTCGGGTTCTTCCCGCCGACGGATGCCGACCGCCAGGATGTGCTCGAGGGCATCCGCGCCTTCGGCGAGCGCGCCGCCTCGGCCCGAACGATCCTGGTTCTCGGCGGCAACCCGGCCTACGACGCGCCGGCCGACGTCGACGTGCGCGCGCTCCTGCAGCGCGATGGCGTGACCAGCATCCACGTGGCCTCCCACCGCAACGAGACGAGCGAGCTCTGCAGCCTGCACGTCTCCGAGAGCCACGAGCTCGAGACCTGGGGCGACCTCAGGAGCGTCGCCGGCACTCTCGGGGTGCAGCAGCCCCTCATCCGGCCGCTCTGGGGCTCGCGTTCCAGCCTCGAGATTCTCGCCCGCGTCGCGGGCGAGCGGAACTGGCGTGGCCACTACGTCGTACGGAAGACGTTCCGCGACGCCTTCGAGGAGCGCACTCTCTTCGAGACCACCTGGCGCCGCGCCCTCCACGCAGGTCTGCTCGCGGGCAGTCGTTCCCGGCCGGCGCAGGTCAGCGTCGACGGGGCCAAGGTCGCCGCCGCGCTGGCTGCACCCGAGCCCGGCGCCGAGGGGATCGAGATCCAGTTCCTCCCGGACCCGGCCCTCTACGACGGCCGTCACGCCAACAACCTCTGGGCCCTCGAGGTGCCGCACCCGATGACGAAGATCGTCTGGGACAACGCGGCGCTCGTGTCGAAGGCCACCCGGAACCGCCTCGGTCTCCGCAACGGTCAGATGATCCGCATCAGCCGCGGCGGGGCGTCGGTCGAGCTCCCGGTCTGGGCGCTGCCGGGGCACGCCGACGACTCCGTCACGCTGACGCTGGGCTGGGGTCGCACGGCCGCCGGTCGCTACGGGAACAAGCAGCGGTGGAAGGGCCTCGGGCCCGAGCCGGACTGGTCCGCGGGCGGCTTCGACGTGCACGCGCTCCGCACCACGGACGCCTTCTACTTCGCGGACGGCGCCACCATCGAGGCCACGGGCGAGACCTACGACGTCGTGCAGACCCAGACGCACGGAAACATGGAGGGGCGGCCCATCGCCATCGACGCCACCGTCGAGGAGTACCGCGACAACCCGGAGTGGGCGTCCTACGAGACCGTCGAGATGTCGCCGGGACCGCTTTGGGAGGAGGGCGACTACTCGAACCCGCCGGTGCGGCCGGGCTATCCCGAAGGTGGAGTCACCGCCGGTGGCCGGCCCCGCTACAAGTGGGGCATGGTCATCGACCTCAGCGCGTGCACGGGGTGCAACGCCTGCGTCGTGGCCTGTCAGTCCGAGAACAACATCCCGACGGTCGGCAAGTACGAAGTGAAGCGCGGCCGCGAGATGGCCTGGATGCGCATCGACCGCTACTTCGTGGGCGAGAGCGACGACGACCCGCAGATCGCGGTGCAGCCCGTGAGCTGCCAGCACTGCGAGGAAGCGCCCTGCGAGAACGTCTGCCCGGTCAACGCGACCGTACACACGCCGGACGGCCTCAACTCGATGGCGTACAACCGCTGCGTCGGCACCCGCTACTGCGCCAACAACTGCCCCTACAAGGTACGGCGCTTCAACTACCTCGACTGGCACTCGCACCTCGACGAGCCCTGGAGCATGCACGGGAGCTTCCCGGAGACGCGCCAGATGGTCTTCAACCCGAACGTCACGGTGCGCATGCGCGGCGTGATGGAGAAGTGCAGCTACTGCATTCAGCGCATCCAGGAGGCCAAGTTCAAGGCGCGCCGGGAGCACCGCCAGCTGCGGGACGGCGACGTGAACGTGGCGTGCCAGAGCGTGTGCGCCACGGGCGCCATCGTCTTCGGCGACCTGAACCTCGAGGGAAGTCGCGCCTCCCGCGCCGCGGCGATCAACCGTCGCTACAAGCTGCTCGCGGAGGTGGGCGCGCAGCCGCGCACCACCTACCTCGGCAAGCTCCGCAACCCGAACCCCGCCTTCGCGACGGCCCCCGCGCCGAGCGCCGCTGAGGGGAGCCACTGATGGCCGCGACGGCTTACATCGAAGAGCTCGGCGAGAAGAGCCTCCTACCGCCGGGCACCACCTTCAACGACGTGACCGAGTCGGTCGCGCGCGTGACGGAGACCAAGGCTCCGCGCGGCTGGTGGATGCTCTTCCTTCCCAGCGTGGCGCTACTCGGCGTCATGGTCGCCTGCATCGGCTACCTGCTGAGCATGGGCGTCGGCGTGTGGGGCAACAACGCCCCCAACTACTGGGCCTGGGACATCACCAACTTCGTGTGGTGGATCGGCATCGGTCACGCCGGGACGCTCATCAGCGCCATCCTCTTTCTCTTCCGGCAGAACTGGCGCACCAGCATCAACCGCTTCGCGGAGGCGATGACGGTGTTCGCCGTGCTTTGTGCGGGCATCTTCCCCGCCCTGCACACGGGCCGGCCCTGGTTCGACTACTACCTCTTCCCCATTCCAAACCAGATGGCCATCTGGCCGAACTTCAAGTCGCCGCTGATGTGGGACGTGTTCGCCGTGAGCACGTACCTGACCATCTCGGTGATCTTCTGGTTCGTCGGGCTCATCCCGGACTTCGCGACGCTCCGTGATCGCTCCAAGAGCCTGCTCCGGCGCCGCATCTACGGCTTCTTCGCCCTCGGCTGGCGGAGCTCGCACCGTCACTGGCAGCACTACGAGCGCGCCTACCTGATCTTCGCCGCCATCAGCACGCCGCTCGTGCTCTCGGTGCACTCGGTCGTGTCCTTCGACTTCGCGACCTCGGTCATCCCGGGCTGGCACACGACGATCTTCCCGCCCTACTTCGTGGCCGGCGCCGTGTTCAGCGGCTTTGCCCTGGTGCTCACGCTCATGCTCATCACCCGCACGGTGTTCGGCATGGAGAACCTGATCACCATCAAGCACCTGGACCTCATGAACAAGTTCATGCTCGCGACGGGCATGATGGTCGGATACGCCTACGCGATGGAGTTCTACATCGCGTGGTACTCCGGCAACCCCTACGAGAGCTGGGTGTTCATGCACAACCGGCTCGGCTTCGGGATGCTCGATTCCGACGGAAACTGGGGTCCGCTCTGGTGGAGTTACTGGGCGATGGTGAGCTGCAACGTGCTCGCGCCCCAGATCTTCTGGTTCAAGAAGATGCGCACGAACATCCCCGTGATGTTCATCGTGACCATCTTCATCAACATCGGCATGTGGTTCGAGCGCTTCGTCATCATCGTGACGTCGCTCTACCGGGACTTCATTCCCGGCTCCTGGGGACCCTTCGAGGCCACCTGGATCGACATCCTTCTCTACATGGGGACCTTCGGGCTCTTCATGACCCTCTTCCTCCTCTTCATCCGGTGGATCCCGATGATCGCCATCGCGGAGGTGAAGATGACGCTGCCCCACGCGCATCCCCACCCCGAGGACGACCACCATCAGCCCGCGGCCGCGGCCGTGGCTCCCGCGGAGTGAGCGCCATGGCGGACGACACCAAGAAGGACGCAGAGACCGCCGCTGAAGAGGCTGCGGAGGCCGTCACCCAGGCTGCCGAGGCGTCGAAGGACGCCGTCGAGGCAGCGGAGGAGACCGGCGAGGCCATGGCGGAGGCCACCGAAGACGCCGTCGACGCGGCCGCGGAGGCCGCGGCGGCAGAGGCTACGGCGGAGGACGCTGCCGAAGCTCCCGCGGAGGAAGCTGACGACGACGACGACGACATCGAGCGTCGCCCGGCGCTCTACCTCGCCGAGTACGAGACGCCCGACGCGCTCGTGGCCGCGGCGGCCAAATGTCGCGACGCCGGCTTCGAGAAGTGGGACTGCCACACGCCGTATCCGGTGCACGGCCTCGACGACGCCATGGGCCTCAAGCCCACGCAAATCGGCTGGATCAGCATGGGCGGCGCCCTGACCGGGCTCATCACCGCCGTGCTGATGATCCAGTACATGAACAACTGGGACTATCCCATCGTGGTCGGCGGCAAGCCGCCTGGGGCTTTCCCCTCGATGGTGCCCATCATGTTCGAGCTGACCGTGCTCCTCACGGGCTTCGGAACGCTCTTCGGCATGCTCGGCCTCTGCCAGCTCCCGAGGCATCACCACCCGGTGTTCTACTCGGACCGCTTCGACGCGGCCTCCGACGACAAGTTCTTCATCTCCATCGAGGTGGCGGACGACAAGTTCGACGTGGAGAAGACCCGTGCCTTCCTCGAAGAGACCGAGACGAGCTTCGTGGAGCTCATCGAGGAGGAGGTCTGAGATGACGCTCCGAACGACCCTCGTGAAGGGCCTCATGCTCACCCTCGCCGCCGGCTCGCTCGCGGGCTGTCGCGGCATGAAGCACGACGAGCCGCCCATCGTTCCGATCCGGAACATGTACAACCAGCCGCGCTACGACGCGCAGGACGAGCAGGAGTTCTACGCCGACGGCCGCGCCATGCGCATGCCCGTCGAGGGCGCCATCTCGCAGGAGATGGAGCCGAACCTCCCGCTCGCGACGGGGCGAACGGAGGACGGCAGCAGCTGGGTGCTCGAGGTGCCCGAGCCCGTCCTCGCGCGCAACGGTGGCGGGGAGGCGTTCGTGGACCGGGGCCAGCAGCGCTACAACATCTACTGCGCGGCTTGCCATTCGAAGGCCGGCAACGGCAACGGCATGGTGAGCATGCGCGCCGTCGAGCTCGGCTACGGGACGCTCAATGCGCCCTCGCTGCACGACGACCGCATCCGGTCCATGCCGGATGGTCAGCTCTACGCGACCATCACCAACGGCATCCGCGCGATGCCCGGGTACTCGCACAGCATCCCGCAGGACGACCGCTGGGCCATCGTGACCTACGTGCGCGCGCTCCAGCTCAGCCAGCTTTCGCTGCAGGCCCAGAACGGCGCCGGCGGCACGGAGGACGCCCGATGAGCGCCGCCAAGAAGGGCTCGGACGCCCCGAGCTACCGCATCGAGGAGGGGCACGGTGTCTGGCCGAACCTCTGGAAGTTCTCCGGCCTGCTCGCCGTGCTCGGCGCGGGCATCAGCGCTTTCGGCGTCATGACGAACCCGGAGCGCTTCGGCTACTCCTACCTCTTCGCCTTCTTCGTCGTCTGCACGCTCGTCTTCGGGGGCCTCTTCCTGACGATCGCGCTGCAGATGACCTCCGGCAAGTGGGGGACCACCTCACGGCGCTTCGCGGAGATGGTCATCGCGTGCGCTCCGGTGCTGCTCGTTCTCTTCCTTCCCCTGGCCGCCGGTGTCGGGAGTCACACCTTCGTGAACTACCACGAGTGGCAGGACGCCGAGGCCCACGGCGACCACGGTGCTGACCACGGTGACGAGCATGGTGCTGACCACGGTGACGAGCACTCGAGCCTCTTCACGGCCAGCGTCGCCCACGCGGATTCCGGCGACGGCCATGGCGACGACGAAGCCCACGCCCACTCCCCGCAGGAGATCGCGCTCCGCCACGAGGTCATCGAGGGGAAGACAGGCTTCCTCAACACGCCCGGCTGGCTCTTCCGCGGCTTCCTCTTCATCGCCATCTGGATCGTCATCGGCGCCATCTACTTCCGGCAGAGCCGCAAGCAGGACGACATGCTCGATGATCGGCAGGGCCGCATCGACATCACGGCGAAGCTGAAGTTCTACGCGCCGGTGGCGGCCATCTTCTTCTTCCTCTCGCTCACCTATGCCGCCTTCGACTGGCTGATGAGCATGGAGGCCGCCTGGTACTCGACCATCTTCGGCGTGATCATCTTCGGTGGCTCGGCGATGACCATCTTCGCCTTCTGCATCCTCATCGGCGTCCCGCTCCACCGTCAGGGGGTGTTGGGGAACGCGCTCAACGTCGAGCACTTCCACGACCTCGGGAAGCTCATGTTCGGCTTCATGTGCTTCTGGACGTACACGAGCTTCAGCCAGTGGATGCTGATCTGGTACGCCGGCATCCCCGAGGAGGCCACCTTCTTCGAGAAGCGCTGGTCCGCGGGCTGGCAGTTCTGGAGCGTGATGCTCCCCATCGGCCACTTCGCGCTTCCCTTCTTCTTCCTGATCAGCCGCCTCGTGAAGCGGCGCCTTTCCATGCTCTGGTTCGGCGCCCTCTGGCTCGTGATCATGCACGTGGCGGACATCTACTGGTACGTCATGCCGCAGTACGCCGGCGGGTTCGGCCTCGACTTCACCGACTTCGGCGCGCTGCTCTTCTGCGGCGGCACCTTCATGACGTCCTTCTTCCTCTTGATGAAGCGCGTCCCCCTCATCCCGGTGGGTGACCCGATCCTCGAGCGCTCGCTCCACCACCACCAGACGCACTGAGGAACCGACGTGGCCAAGGAAAAGCACGCTGAGCCGGACCTCGAGCTGGGCTTCGACGACAGCCCGCCGCAGTCGAACATCATCCTCATCACGGGCGTGCTCAGCGCGATCACGCTCGTGATGCTCGTGCCGCTCTTCGACAGCTACTTCCAGGCCGTCACCGAGGCCGAGCTCGAGGAGAAGGTCTACACGGCCGGTACCGAGCAGTACCAGGAGCTCCGGGCCGAGCACGAGCGCCAGCTGAGCGAGGCGCCGATCACCATCGACGCTGCGAAGCGCGAGGTCCTCGGTCGCGGCCGAGCCAACGGCCCCGTGCGTCCGCTGCGCAACGACGGGCTCGACGGGTCCGTGGACGACGCCGTAGCCGCCCTCGGCGCCGTCGAGGGCTGGAACGGACACACCGACGGGCGCGGGGTCGCCCGGCGTGAGGCGGCCGAAGCCGCGCTGCGCGAGCGCCTCGGCCGCGAGCAGGCCGAGCTCGAAGCGCAGCAGGCCGCGGAAGCCGCAGCCGCCGAGGCCGACAACTGACGCACTGAGCCGAGGCAGCACGGAGCCTCACCCGAGGGGTCCCCGTTCGCGGACGATGCCCCTATCCTCCCGAAGGCCGATGACGAGACGACGCATGCACCCGGTGGTTTCTGCCCTGGCGGCTCTGGCCGCCGCGGCGACGCCGGTGCACGCGCAGCGCGGCCTCAGCCAGGCCGACTCGGCGCAGATCGTCCGCGAGGCTCCGGACCTGGACCGCATCGACGTCGAGGAACAGCTCGAGGACCAGCTTCCGTTGGACCTCGGCTTCCGCGACCACACGGGCGCCGAGGTCACGCTCCGCGATTACTTCGACGGCGAGCGGCCGGTGTTGCTCACCTTCGCCTACCACTCCTGCCCGACGCTCTGCTCCTTCGTGCTCGACGCTACGCTCAACGTGGTCAAGGAGCTCGACTGGACCGCCGGTGACGAGTTCGAGATGGTCACCATCTCCATCGACCCCGAGGACACGGTCGAGCGCGCGGCGGCCAAGCGCCGCGAGATGCTCGCCGCCTACGGGCGCGACGAGGCCGAGGAGGGCTGGCATTTCCTCGTCGGCGATCGCGACGCGATCGCGGACGCCACGGACGCCGCCGGCTACCGCTACTTCTACAACCAGAACCAGCAGCAATACATGCACCCGGCGGCGATCATGTTCATGACGCCGGAGGGCCGCTTCGCGCGCTACCTCTACGGCATCTACTTCGAGCCGGAGGACGCGCGCTTCGCGCTGCTGGAGGCGAGCGCGGGCCGGTCCATCACGCCCACCGAGCGCTTCCTCCTCTACTGCTACGCCTACGATGCCGAGGCGAACACGTACACGCTCGTGGCGATGCGCATCATGAAAGTGGGCGGTGCGCTCACCGTCCTCGTCCTCGGGGTGTTCCTGACCCTACTGTGGCGCCGGGACCGGCGCCGTACGCGCGCTCAAGAGTCGGCTCTCCTGGGCCGATCCTCCAGTCCGCTCCCCGAGGGCGGCACCCGTGACCGATTTCGCTCGGCGCCCGCCGAGCCAGCCAAGGCCGAAGCATGACCGAACCGCAGGGCACCATTCAGCTCCCGCCCCAGCTGTCGACCATCGCCCCCGAAGTCGACGCCATGTACTACGCGATCTACTGGATCAGCGTAGCCTTCGCCGTCGCGATCTTCGTCGCGATGGGCATCTTCCTCTACCAGTACCGGCGCCAGCCCGGTCGGAAGGCCAAGCCGACGGGGCACAACACCTTCCTGGAGGTCTTCTGGACCTTCACGCCGCTGCTGCTCCTCCTTTGGCTCTTCGTCGAGGGCTTCGAGGGCTACGTGAAGATGAGCGTCGCGCCCGAAGACTCCGTGGAGATCCGCGTCCGCGGCATGCAGTGGAACTGGGAGTTCGAGCACCAGGGTGGCGTCATCGACGACCTCAACCGCATGAAGGTCCCCGTCGACACGCCGGTGAAGCTCGTCATGAGCTCCTCGGACGTGCTCCACAGCTTCTTCGTGCCGGGCTTCCGCGTGAAGCGTGACGTCGTGCCCGGCATGTACACCTCGCTCTGGTTCGAGGCGACGACGCCGACGCCCTTCACGAGCGAGACCGAGTGCCAGTCGGATAACGACTGCGGCTCCGGCTACCATTGCGGTCAGCCCCGCGAGATCCCCAACGGCATGAACGCCGACGAGCTGCTCATGGGCGGTGCCCCGCCGGAGGGCGCACCGGAGGGCACCCGCGAGGTGCGCTACTGCTCGGTGAGCGTGTTCTGCACCGAGTACTGCGGCGCCCCCGAGGGCATCACGCTCTCGGCTTTCAGCGAGGGCGGCTACAACAGCAACCACGCCACGATGATGGCGGACCTTCGCGTGCTGCCCGTCGAGGGCTACGACCGCTTCCTCGAGGTCGGGCCGCCGCCGCCGCCCGAGTGCGCCGGCGCGGAGGACGTCAACGTCTGCTGGGGCCAGAGCATCTATCAGGGCTCCGGCTGCATCGGCTGCCACGGCAACGACGGCGTGCGTCAGCAGCCGGCCCCGAACTGGGTCGGCCTCTGGGGCGCCGTCCGGCCCTTCACCGACGGCAGCGAGCGCGTCGCCGACGAGAACTACATCCGCCAGTCCGTGCTGCAGCCCCAGTCGCAGATCGTGGCGGGCTACGCCGCCGTGAACATGCCGGTGTACCGCTTCAGCGATCGGCAGCTCGACGCGGTCATCGCCTACATTCGCTCGCTGACTCCCGACGAGTGAGCCGCTGCGAATCTCCCGAACGTCACCGAACTAGGCTATAAGCGAGACCACCATGGCCGTCGAAGCTGGAACCGCAGCACCCGCCGCCGTCGAGAACGACGAGAGCAACTACCTCACCGCGAAGTCCGGATTGAAGTCCTGGGCGCTCACGGTGGACCACAAGCGCATCGGGGTCATGTACCTGGTGAGCGTCATCGTCGCGATGTTCCTCGGAGGCATCATGGCGCTCCTCGTTCGCGCGGAGCTGATGTTCGCTGGCGAAACGCTGATGGAAGCGGACACCTACAATCAGCTCTTCACGCTTCACGGCGCGATCATGGTGTTCCTCTTCATCATCCCGTCGATCCCGGCGGCGCTGGGGAACTTCTTCTTGCCCATCATGCTCGGCGCGAAGGACGTGGCCTTCCCCAAGCTGAACCTCGGCAGCTTCTACATCTACGTCATCGGCACCGTGTTCACGCTCATCGCGATCGTCGCGGGGCGCATCGACACGGGCTGGACCTTCTACACGCCTTACTCGTCGCGCGCCGATAACGCGGTGATCTGGATGACCCTGGGCGTGTTCATCCTCGGCTTCAGCTCGATCCTCACGGGCCTCAACTTCATCGCGACCACGCACAAGATGCGTGCGCCCGGCCTGAGCTGGACGCGCCTGCCGCTCTTCGTGTGGGGCATCTACGCGACGAGCGTCATCCAGGTGCTCGCGACGCCCGTCCTCGCGATCACGCTGCTCCTCCTCATCATGGAGAAGACGCTGACCATCGGCATCTTCGACCCGGCGCTCGGCGGGGACCCGGTGCTCTTCCAGCACTTCTTCTGGTTCTACTCGCACCCGGCCGTCTACATCATGATCCTCCCGGGCATGGCGGTGATCAACGAGGTGATCGCCACCTTCAGTCGGCGGAAGATCTTCGGCTACATGTTCGTGGCCATGAGCTCCGTGGCGCTCGCCCTGCTCGGCTTCCTCGTCTGGGGCCACCACATGTTCACGTCGGGCATGAGCGAGTACTCGACGATGATCTTCAGCGCCCTGACCTTCCTCGTCGCCATTCCGAGCGGTGTGAAGGTCTTCAACTGGGTCGCGACGCTCTACCAGGGCTCCATCAGCTTCGAGACCCCGATGCTCTACGCCATCGGGTTCCTCATCCTCTTCACCATCGGCGGCCTGACGGGGCTCTTCCTCGGCATCCTCAGCGTCGACATCCACCTCCACGACACCTACTTCGTCGTGGCGCACTTCCACTACGTGATGGTCGGTGGCACCGTCTTCGGCTTCCTCTCCGGCATGCACTACTGGTGGCCGAAGATGACGGGGAAGCTCTACAACGAGGGCCTCGCCCGGGTGGCCTTCGGGCTCATCTTCCTCGGCTTCAACATCACCTTCCTGTCCCAGTTCATCATGGGCAGCCAGGGGATGCCGCGCCGCTACTACGACTACCTGGACCAGTTCCAGCCGCTGCACATGACCAGCTCGGGCGGCGCCTTCGTCCTCGGCTTCGGATTCCTCGTGCTCGCCGTCGTGTTCATCCAGTCGATGATCAGCGGCGCCAAGGCCCCGGCGAACCCGTGGGGCTCGGCGGGCTTCGAGTGGATGACGACGACGCCGCCGCACGCCCATAACTTCGAGACCACGCCGGTCATCACGCGCGGCCCCTACGACTACCACCTGGCCTCCGAGGAAGAGCTCTTCGACGGGTTCCCGGAAGACCGCGCGGCGCAGGGCGCCAAGGCCTGAATTCCCTTGTCATCGGACGACGCGGGGTCCATGAGGACCTCGCGTCGTCGTAGCTTCTACGCGACGAACGAGCGCGCCCTTCGCGGCGCTACCACCGAGGCAACGCATGGCCGACGCCCACGCCCATCACGGGCCCGACTACCTCGAGCACCATTTCGAGACGCCGCTTCAGCAGTTCGACGCGGCGAAGCTCGGGATGTGGATCTTCCTGGCGCAGGAGATTCTCTTCTTCAGCGGCCTCTTCGTCGCCTACTTCATCTTCCGCTCCTGGTACCCGGAGGCCTTCTCCGTCGGCTCGCACCTGCTCGACTGGAAGATGGGCGCCATCAACACGGTGGTCCTGCTCTTCTCGAGCTTCACCGCGGCCATGGCCGTGCGTTCGTCCCAGCTCGGGGAGACGAAGAAGACGACGGCGTTCCTCGCGGTGACCGTGGTCTGTGCGCTCGGCTTCATGGTGGTGAAGTACTTCGAGTACACCCACAAGATTCACGTGGGGCTCCTCCCCGGCAGCCTCTTCAACCCGCAGGGCGAGGGTGTCGAGGAGCTCCGCGCCGCGGTCGAGGCCGCCTACGCGAGCGGTCCCTTCGAGGGGACGTACCCGTACCACCTCCGGTCCTTCTTCGGGATCTACTTCGTGATGACGGGCCTCCACGGCCTGCACGTGCTCATCGGCATCGGCGTCATCCTCTGGATGATCGTCCGTAATCAGAAGGGCGCGTTCACCAAGGACTACAACACCCCGGTCGACATGACGGCGCTCTACTGGCACCTCGTCGACCTCATCTGGATCTACCTCTTCCCGCTGCTCTACCTCATCGACTGAGCGAGCAACGTAGGACGACGAGCGGGAGACCATCATGGCCAAGGCCGACCATCCGGACGACAACTACCACGTCCACGCGCACATCAGCTCCGTACCCCTCTACGTGGGGGTCTTCGTGGCGCTGCTCTTCTTCACGGGACTCACCGTGGCCGCCTACAACGTGCGCCTCGGTAGCCTGAACCTCGCCGTCGCGATGATCATCGCGACGCTGAAGGCGAGCCTCGTCTGCTTCTACTTCATGCACATGAAGTACGAGAAGAAGTTCAACGTGCTCTTCTTTCTGGGCTCGCTGCTCTTCGTCACCGTCTTCCTGGGCTACACGGCCAACGACACGAACTACCGCGCCGGCGTCGAGAACGAGATCTACGGCGCGCGCGTCGACCCGGCGACGGGCAAGTACGCCTACGGCACGGCGACTCGCATCGCCGTGGGCGAGACGGGCCTTTTCGTGCCGATCCCCGGCGGTGCTCCGGCCGCCGAGGCGGCGGCCCCCGTGGCCGCCGACGCCGGCGACACGGCAGAC
>CALCTH010000500.1 GCA_937893795.1 uncultured Myxococcales bacterium
TGGTTCGAAGGCCTCCCTCAGGGCGGTTTGGGTGGCGGCAATGCGGCGTTTCGCGGTGGCGAGCGAGCAGCCGTTCAGCTCGGCGACATCCTCGAGCTTGTGCCCCTCCACGAAGCGGAGCTGCCAGCAGAGGCGCTGGTTCACGGGCAGACGCTCGAGGACGTCGTAGATGGCGGCGAGGAGCGTGCGCTGCTCGGGGCTGGCCCCCTCGTCCGCGAGAAACTCGTAATCGGGCTCGTCCCCCATGCCCAGGAAGCCCTTCGCGCGCATCATGCGCAGGCGCCGCCGCGCGGTGCGTACGGTGACCTTCGCCAGCCAGCGCTTCACCTGCCGGGGGTCGTCGGCGTGCCGGAGGCTCTTGTGCGCGGCCAGGAAGACGTCCTGGACGACGTCGTCGACGTCCTCCGGGCGCCCGAGGAGCCGGAGCGCCACCGCGCCCACGTAGGCGGCGTAGCGGTCGAAGAGGGTCCCGAGGTCGATGGGAGCCCCGCCGGAGGGGCGCTCCGTGTCCGGGCGCTCCGGTGCCTCGTCCCCATCGAAGGGGGACGCCTCCGGTGCCTCCGGGGCACCGCCCTGCACGAGACGCAGGCTGGGAGGGCGCGAGCTCACGTTACCTGGATGTCGCCCCGGTACATAAACGGCTCATCGCAGGCGACTCTTGGCGCGTTTTTCTGCGAATACGTCGCACATCCGACCTCAATCTCCCGCTTCTTCCGTCGTCCTTGCACCGGTAGCCCTTGAGCCGAATTCGGCCTTCGTGGCCATATGAGGGTAAGCGTGGCATGCGAGGGCGTGGCGCGGATTCCCGAACCCGGTTTCATGACGCCCCCTTCCACCTTGCCCCAACGCCCCATCCGGCCGCCCCGCCCCGAGAGGTCGAGTGTGCACACCAGGATCCCGACGTCCGCCCGCCCCTTCGTCCTCCACCTCGTCGCGGCCGCCGTGCTCGCCGGAGCGCTCGGCAGCCCATCGCGGGTCGCGGCGCAGGACGACGTGGAGCTCGCCGAGGTCGCCTACGCCTCCCGCGCCGTGCAGAACCGCCACTACCGCGGCACCTATGAGGTGACGCTCTTCGGCGGCATCCTGCCCCTCGACGCCTTCCGTAAGGGCCTGACCACCGGCGGCGCCTTCACCTGGCACATCACGGACCAGTGGGCCTGGGAGGCCGTTCACTACCTCCACTCCTTCGACTTCGCGACGGACCTCGAGGACGACCTCGACGCGCTCGAGATCGAGCCGACGCCCTTCGCGGTCGTGCAGGACGTCATCAGCTCGAACGTCGTCTGGAAGCCCATCTACCTGAAGGGCGCCGTCGCCAACCGGCGCATCGTCTTCGGCGAGATCGGCGTGCTCGCGGGCGGGGGCCTCGGCTTCTTCAGCGACGACTCGCGGCGGCCCATGGTCAACTATGGCGGCCTGCTCCGCTTCTACCTGGCCGAGTGGCTCTCGCTCCGCGTCGACGTCCGGCACATGATGTTCTTCGACGACACGTCGAACGAGCTCGACCTGCAGCACGAGCTGTGGACGGCCGTGGGCCTCGCGGCGGAGTTCGGATGAGGCGCGCGTCGACGCCCTGCGGCGGCACTCGGGCCCGCCGCAGCACCGGAGCGCTCGGGCTCCTCCTGACGCTGGCCCACTGCGGCGGCGCCACCTTCGTCGAGCAGCCCGACGCCGCGTTCTCCATCGCGGTCGAAGCCAGCCTCGACGAGTCCTGGGATACGGCGCTCGGCGCCGCGCTCTCCTACCTCTCCACGGCCAGCGAGGACGACCTCCGCTACGACCGCGCGCTCACCCTCGCGGCCGGCGCCTTCGAGGCGCAGGGGCTCCGCTACGCGGCGGCGCTCTACTACCTCGACGTCGCCCAGGGGAAGCGGAACGTCGAGCTCGTCGACGAGGCCATCGAGGGGCTGGCGCGGCTGACCACGAGCGGACCCGTCGACGAGGACCTCGTGCTCGCGGGCTACATCGCCGCCGCGGACATCGACGACATGCAGCCGGAGCTCGAGTCCTTCGTCCGCTACCACCGGGGCCTCGACAATCTGCGGAAGGGCGAACGCGAGTGGGCCCTCGACGCTTTCCGCGCCATCGATGACGAGAGCCCATTCCGCGCGCGCGCCGAGCTCGCGCTCGCGGCCGACGTGCTTGCCTCGGGGCAGCTGGCGCCGGCGAGGCTCGCCATCGAGCGCCTCCTCGAGGACGAGAACGCGCTGCCCCGCGACGTACGCATCGACGCGCGCCTCGCGGCCGCGCGCATCGCCATGGACGAGGAGCGCTGGGGCGACGCCGTCGCCGGCTACGAGGCGCTCCAGGACCTCGCGCCGGAGCGGCCGGGCCTGCTGCTGGAGATGGCCTGGGCGCACTACTACCGCGGCGCCTACCGGCGTTCGCTCGGCCTGCTGCTGGCCCTCGACGCGCCGGTCTACGGCTCGCTCATCGCCCCCGAGCGCTACCTGCTCGAGGCCTACAACCTCCGGCGCCTCTGCCAGCTCGAGCCGGCACGCACCGCCGCGGCACGGCTCCGGGCTCGCCACGCCGAGGAGCTCGACGACCTTCGCCAGGGCGTCCTGCCCATCGACTCGCTCCGGCTCCGCCGAGCGGCGGCGCGGCGCCCGGACGTGCGCGCGCTGACCACCCTCGCCGTCAACACGCGCCGCGAGGCGCTGAAGGCCGAGCGGCTCGGGCGCCGCTGGCAGGCGGCCGGCGAGAAGCTGAACGCGCTCTACGTCGACGCCATGGCCACCGTCGAGGCGCAGCTCCGGCGCCGCGTGGACGGCGAGTCCCGCAAGCTCGCGCGCGAGCTCATCGACGCGGACGATGGCGTCCGCCTCATCCTCCACGAGCTGAGCGTGCAGCTCCTCCGGGGCCGCCGGCGCCCGCCGGGGCCGGATCCCCGCACCCGCGTGGGCCGCCGCGTGGAGCCCGGGGAGGTTCGCTACTCCTTCCAGGGCGAGTTCTGGACCGACGAGATCGACGACCTCGAGGTCGTCATCGCCGACAGGTGCCTCGAATGACCCGGCCCACGACGACCCGCGCGGCGGCCGCGCTGGCGCTCCTCGTGGCTCTCGAGGCCTGCGGCGCCGGTCCGCAGGTGACGACGGACACCACCTACGTGCAGATCCTGCGGGTCCGCATCACCAAGGCCCGAAACGCCATCGAGGAGACGCGGAGCACCATCGCGCGCTCCGGTGGCGCGCCCTATCTGCCGGAGCTCTACGTGCGCCTCGCCGAGCTCCTGAGCGAGGAGGCGACCTACCACTACCGCGTCGCCCAGGAGCGCCAGCAGGGCTCCGAGGTGCTCGAGGTGCCGCAGGTGAAGCTCCTCAAGGAGCAGGCCATCGCGCTCTACCAGCGCGTGCTGCGCGACTACGAGGACACGCCGCTCCGGGCGCGCATCCTCTTCAACATCGCCCAGGAGCAGCGCGAGCTCGGCAACTTCGACGAGATGGTCGCGACGCTCCGCCGCCTCGTGGAGGCCGGCGAGAGCCGCTTCCTCGGCCAGGCGCTTCTGCTGCTCGGCGACTACCACTTCGACCAGAACGAGCTGGGCGAGGCCCGCGGCTTCTACGAGCGCGTGCTCCGCAGCAGCGGGCCGCAGCTGAGCGCGCTGGCCCGCTACAAGCTCGCCTGGGTCTACGTGAACCAGGACGACTGCGCGCGGGCGCTCACGAGCTTCGAGCGCGCCATTCGCTTGGGCAACGCCGCGGCCGATCGCGCCGAGGCGCGCGCCGCCGCCGCCGAGGCCCAGGCGGAGCTCGAGGAGGCCGTGGCCCAAGGCTCCGAGGCCGTCGCGGAGACGCTGGCCGAGCGCGACGCCGAGGGCTCGCTCATCAGCGAGGCGTACGAGGCGAGCCTCGACGACGACGTGGACCTCGCGACGCTGGGCGGGGACTACGCCATCGACGTCCGCCGCTCGTCGATTCGCGACCTGGCCTACTGCTACACGGCGGAGCGCCGGCCCGAGCGGGCGGTGCAGTACCTGCGCGGTCTAGCGCACGACCGGGCGAGCTACGCCGCGGGGCTCTCGCGCATGGCCCGGCGCCTCGGGGTCGTCGACTCGGCCGAGGGCCTGGTCAACGTCTTGCGGGAGCTGCTCCGCTTCGGCGTCGTGGACGAGGACCGCCTCGACGACGCGCGCCAGATGCACACGGCGCTCCGCTCCCTGAACGAGTACGAGGACCTCGGCGACGACCTCGAGCTCATGCTCCGCGTGCTCCGCGTCTACCGGGCGCGTCTCGCCGTGAGCGAGGCGCAGCGGGAGACGTTGACCAACGAGTTCGAGGAGTACGCGCGCGATCTCCTCACCCGTGGCCAAGAGCGCATCGCCCGGGTACCCGAGCGGCGCCGCCGGGTCTTCGCCGCCTCGGTCACCGACGGCTACGCGCTCTACCTGGACACCTTCCCGGAGACCGACGCCACCACCGACATGATGCTCAACGGTGCCGATTCGGCGGTGCTCGCCGGGAGGCAGGTGCAGGCCGCCGAGTTCTCGCTTCGCGCCGCAGATCGGCTCGAAGAGGGCGACGCCGAGCGCCGGGACGCGCTCTACGACGCCGTGGTGCGCTTCCAGACGGTGCTCGAGACGAGCGACGCCGGCGACCTGAGCGGCCGGGCCCTGGCGCGGAGCGGACTTCGGCGCGCGGCGCAGGAGCTGCTTCGCTACGACCTCGAGGACGAGCAGGAGCGCCGCGTGAAGTTCGGCATCGCGCTGAGCTACTTCGACTCCGGCAGCTACCTCGAGGCCATCGACCGGCTCACGGCCGTCGCCTACGAGTACCCGCAGTCGAACGAGGGCGACGCGGCCATCCGGCTCGTGCTCGACTCGCACGCGACGCTCAACGAGTTCGAGGCTCTCGCCGCCGCGGGTCGCTCCTTCGGCGGTCCGGACGGTCCGGCGACGGCGGCGCTTCGCGCGGACATCCAGCCGGTCATCGCGTCGGCGGAACAGGCGCTCCTCGACGAGGTCAGCCTCGAGGCGTCTGGCGACGAGGGCGGTGACCTGACGCCGCTCGTGGCCTTCGCCGAGCGCAACCAGGGCTCCGAGCTCGGCGAGCGGGCGCTCCTGAACGCCTTCATGGCGAAGCGTGCGCAGGGCGACTCGGCGGGTCTCTACGTGCTCGGCGAGCAGTTCGCGGCGCAGTACCCGGAAAGCGAGCAGCTCCCGGGCATGCTCTCGACGCTGGGTCAGATCGCCGTCGGCCGCTTCGAGGTGGCCCGGGCCGTGACGCTGCTGCGGCAGGCGGCGAGCGCGGGTCACCAGCAGGCGCCGCAGCTCCTCGCCATCGTGGCGGGGCTCCAGGAGCAGCTCGGCGAGCTCGACGACGCCGAGGCCACCTACCTCGAGGCCATTCGCCTCGCCGGCTCGCCCTCGGGCGCGGCCGAGTCCCTGGGCAAGCTCGCGACGCTCCTCGAGCGCCGCGGCGATTGGCGCCGCGTGCTCTCGGTGCTCGAGCCCTACGCCAGTGGCGGGGATATCGAGGTCCTCGCGCGCGTGGGTCTCGCCAAGCTCGCGGCGGGCCGTGGCGAGGAAGCCGAGATGGACTTCCAGACCGTGCTCGGCGCGGGTGCCGGCGGGTCGCCGGGCGCTCTGGCGCGTGCGCACTTCGGCACGGCCGAGGTGCTCCGTGAGGCCTTCAACAGCTACCCCACGCTGGACGACGCGCTCCTGGTCGAGGAGTACGTGACCATCGTCGACGTCATCCAGCAGTCCTACCTGCAGGCCGTGCGACAGCAGGACCCGGACTACTCGCCACGGGCGCTGCTCCGGCTGGCGAGCATGCAGCGCGCGGCGGCCTCGAAGGTGGCGGCCTTCCGGCCCGGCGGCGAGATGGACGCCGCCACGCGGGACGCCATCACGCAGGCGCTCGCGCAGCGGAGCCAGGCGATGAACGCCACGGCCGACGAGGCCCTCGAGGTCTGCGCCCGCCAGGCCTGGAACGCGCGGAACTTCAGCCCCTCGGCGCGTGCGTGCCTGCAGGGGACCGCGGCGAACGAGGCGCTGCCGAGCTTCGACGTGCCCTCCGCGGGCAACGAGACGGCTCCGGACGTCGCGCCGGAGCTTCGGGACCGCATCGCACGGAACCCGGAGGACCTCGAGGCGCTGCGGGGCCTCGCGGAGGCCTTCCTCGACAGCGGTGCCCCGCGGCACGCCCGCGTGGTGCTCGCGGCGGCCGCCGAGCGCGGTGGCGGAGCCCTCGAGGCCAACCTGCTCGGCATCGCGCACCACCAGGTCGACGACGAGGCGGCGGCGCTCCGTGCCTTCGCCTACGCGGCGGCCGAGAACCTCGAGGCGGGGCGGCAGAACCTCTCGGAGGTGCTTCGCGGTCTCGGGCTGCGGGACGCGGCGGCGGAAGCCCTCGAGGTCTTCCCGGAGGGCCGCGGCGGCGGCCAGAGCCTCGGTGGAGGTGCGTCGTGAAGCTCGGTGTCTACGGCGCCTTGGTCCTCGTCCTCTCGGGCGCCTGTGGCGGCTCGCAGGTGGACCTCCTCGACCCGCGGGACGCCTCGCTGCCCGTGGAGACGCGGCAGTGGCTCGCGGCCACGGAAGACGGCGTCGTGGCGGCGCGCGCGCGGCGTGACGGCGCGGCGGCGGAGCTCGACCGCCTCGATGGCTGGGCCGAGCGCATGGAGGAAGAGGTCAGCATGGGCGGCCCGGACGACGCCCTCGAGGTGCTCGTCGAGACGCGCCTCGACCTCGCGGACGCCGAGCTCGAGCTCGCCGAGCTCGACGTGGAGTTCGCGGAGGCCAAGCGCGACCTCGCCCACGCGGAGCGCGCCGTGCATCATGACCTGGCCGTCTACGAGCTCGAGCCGCTGCGGCGCCGCGTGGAGCTTCGCCGGGAGGCCGTGTCCGAGGCGCGCGGCGAGGTGGTCGGGCTTCGCTCCGCGCTTCGCGACGCGACCACGGAGTTCTGGGCCGCCTACGCCTCGCACGCGGAGGGTGGCGGCGACACGCGGGCCTTCTGGATCGGCGACGCCGAGCCCATCGCCATCGACCCGAACGCGGGCCAGGACCCGGAGCCGGAAGCCGATGAGGGCGCGGACGAAGACGACGACGAGGACGAGGAGGACGAGGAGGACGACGAGTCCGACCTCGACGACGAGGAGTAGCCGAGCCGCCGCGCTGAGCGCGCCCCTCGACGTAGGCTCGGGGGGCGCACCGCCGGATGCGGTGCCCGGCTCAGTCCGCGAGGAGCCTGGCGAGGGCATCGACGAGCCGCTCGCGGCTCACCGGCTTCGCGAGCCGCTCCAGCGGAGCATCGCCCACCAGGCGCGCCGGCACTTCTCGCTCGTTGTAGCCGGACATGAGAATCGCGGGCTTGTCGGGGAAGCGCGTCTGGAACCGACGCGCCAGCTCCACCCCATCGGGCTTCGCCGTCATCACGATGTCGGAGACGAGAGCCACGTACTCCTCACCGCGCCTCCCCAGCAGCTCGAGGGCTTCCGGTCCGTTCTCCGCGGCGTCGACCTGCAGACCGAGGTTTCGGAGATGCCGGGACATCACGAGGCGGAGCTCCCGCTGGTCCTCGACGAGCAAGATCCGGCCTGCGAAGCGAAGGTCGTCCCCGGCCGGTAAGCCCAGGGTGGCCTCAGGGCTCGCCTGGCCTTCGGCCAGCGGTATGTAGAGCTCGATGGAGGTTCCCTCGCCCGGGGTGCTCACGATCTTCAGCACCCCGCCCGACTGGTCCACGAAGCCGTCCACCATCGCCAGCCCGAGCCCGGAGCCCATCTCGGGGCCCTTCGACGTGACGAAGGGCGCGGTGACGTGCGGAAGGAGCTCGGGGTCGATGCCCGAGCCCGTGTCGATGATCTCGAGGAGCACGAAGCGTCGCGCTAGGCCTCCTTCGGGCGCGTTCTCCGACAGGCGAAGCGTCAGCTCCCCGCCCTCGACCATGGCGTCCCTCGCGTTGACGGCGAGGTTGAGAATGGAACTCTCGAGGAGTCCGACGTCCACGTTAACGATCGCCCGAGACTCCTCGGTGAGGGACCGGTGGATCGCGATGTTCGCGGGGAGAGTTCGGCGGATGAGGGGGATCATCCCTTCGACGATGGAGGCCAGGTCCACCCGCTGGGGCTCGAGCTGACTCTGGCGCGCAAAGCTCAGGAGTCGGCGCGTCAGGTCCGCCCCGCGGCTGCAGGCCGCGTGGCTCGCGTGCAGGGGCTCCTGGTCCAGGACCGGCAGCTGCTGGAGACCGATCAGCTCGGAGCTTCCGAGGATGATGCCGAGCAGGTTGTTGAAGTCGTGGGCGATGCCTCCGGCGATGCGGCCCACAGCCTCCAGCTTCTGCGCCTGTCCAAGCATCTCGGTTTTCGTTTGGAGCTCCTCCCGCGCACGCATCGTCTTCGAGATGTCGATGACGAACCCGTCCCAGAGCGTGTCCCCATTCGCGAGTCGCGTCGGGCTCGCGCGGCACTCGATCCAGCGGTGGACGCCATCCGGCAGGACCACGCGCCAGCTGTGCGTCAGCCTGGAGAGTTGCGCCGTACCCGACGCGAAGGCTTGCTCGACGCCACGGACGTCGTCGGGGTGGACCGTCGACCAGACCTTACCCGGATCGCCGATGATCTCGTGGGCCTTCAAACCCCATACACGCTCGGCGCCCTGGCTCATGTAATCGATACCGTCCGTACCGTCGGCGTTGATGCGATAGCGGAAGATGGCGCCCTCGAAGCCATCGGCGAGGGTGGCCAATCGCTGTTCACTCTCGTTGAGGCGCGCGTTTGCCTGGACCTCCTTCGTCACGTCGCTCGCCACGCCGACCATGGAGGTGGCTTCTCCGCTCGCGTCGAAGACCGCGGCCCCCTCCGTGCGGCAATGGATGTAGGTGCCGTCGCCCCGGCGGAGCCGGACCACGAGGCTGTAGGGCGCTCCGCCCTGAAGATGCGCCTCGATGCGCGCACGCAGCGAGTCGCGATCGTCTGGATGCATGAGCTCCAGGAACCGCTCGAAGCTCATCTTCGTGTCGTGCGGCTGGTCGAGCATCGTCAGGAGACGGCGGCTCCACACGACCGTGCCGTCGGAGAAATCCCAGTTCCAGACTCCGATATGATCGCCGAGCGCGGAGAAGGCCTCTCCCGCCCCATCGGCCCAGGTTTGAAAGTCCGTCTTCCGCGTCATCGAGCCGCGACTCTCGCCGCGTCTCCTCTATATCTCAAGGAGCCGGCCGCGAAGGCCGGCGTTCGAAGGTAGGCGCGTGGACCCCGCTCCCGGTCCGCTCAACCAGCGTCGGAGAGCCGGACTCGGAGACCCGTCGTCTGAGCGGGCCAGTGCGCGGCCCGGCCGGCGATGGCGTGCCCCTGCGCCGCGACGACGCCCAGCTTCCGCGCGTCGCCGAGGGCCTGCGCGTTGTCGACGCCGAGGGCCACCGTGGCGACGTCGAGGACCTTCGCCGCCGCCACCATCGCGCCGGCCAGGCAGCGTACGCCGCGGGTGCGCGCGCACTCGGCGAGCACGGGGCCGGCGATCTTCACGGTGCGGAACGGGCTCCCGTGGAGGAGGCCGAGCGGCGAATCCCCTTCGCCGAAGCGGTCGAGGGCGAGGCCGATGCCCTGCTCCGCCAGCCGCGCGAGGCGCGCGCGCGAAGGAGCGAGCTCGGTGCCGAAGAGCGCGCTCGGGAGCTCGAGCTCGAGGCGTTCGGGGGCGATGCCGTGCGTCGCCAGCAGCTCACCGATGCGTTCGCCCAGGTCCCGGTTCCGTAGGAGCCGCGCGCCGACGTCGACGCTGACCGTGGCCCTCGGGTCGGACGAGTGGGCCAGCGCGGCGAGGGCCTGCTCGAGGTGCCAGAGCCCGAGCTCCTCGCCCCAGCCATTCTGCTCGAGGGTCGCGAGGAGCGGCGGCGCGCTGCCGTCGTCGAGGTGGCGCCAGGCCAGGATCGCCTCGACGCCTCGCAGTTTCGCGCCCGCGGGATCGAGCGCGGGCGAGAAGAGCAGGTGGAAGTCGCGACGCCCCGGAATCGCCAGCCTCAGCGACTCGCGAAGCTCGAGCTCGCGCTCCATGCGCGCCTGCATCTCCCCGACGAAGAAGCGGAAGCCGTCGCGTCCCTCCTCCTTCACGCGGTACATGGCGAGGTCCGCCTTGCGGAGCAGCCCGTCCACGTCGTCGCCGTCTTCGGCGACGGCGATGCCCACGCTGCCGCGGGTCGCGATCTCGCGTTCTCCCAGGTCGACGGGGCGCGCCAGGGCGACGCGGACGCGCTCGGCCACCGTCGTGGCGAGGCGCGAGACGGCGTCGCCGTCGAGCACGATGGCGAACTCGTCGCCGCCCAGGCGGGCGACCAGGTCTTCGTCGCGGACGGCGCCGCGCAGCCGCACGGCCACGGCCCGGAGCAGCGCGTCGCCGGCCTCGTGGCCGAGCGTGTCGTTCACCTGCTTGAAGCGGTCGAGGTCCAGCACCGCGAGGGCAACCCCGCCCCCCGCGCGGCGCTGACGGGCGATGGCCGCGGCAGCGTGCTCGCGGAGCAGTACGCGGTTCCCGAGGCCCGTGAGCGCATCGTGATGCGCCATGCGGAGCAGCGTCGCCTCGGCACGCTTCCGCTCGATGCCGAAGGAGAGCGCCCGCGCGAGCCCCCGGGCTTCGACGAAGCCCTTCACCAGGTAGTCCTGGGCGCCGGCGGCGACGGCCATGAGGGCCATGTGCTCGTCCTCGTTGGACGTCGTCGCGAGGATGGGTACGTCTGGCGACGACGCGCGCACGCGCTCGAGCGCGTCGAGCCCGGTGGCGTCCGGGAGCTCGAGGTCGAGGAGCACGGCGTCCGGCGCGCTCGCCTCCACGGCACGGAGCGCCTCGGCGACCGACGCCGCGAAGCTCACTCGGTAGGAGCCCGGCGCGACGCGGAGCAGCGCCTCGACGATGGCGCGGTCCCCCTCGTCGTCGTCGACGACGAGCACGCGCATGACGCCGGGGTGCTCGCTTTGCCGGCGCATGGCCAGCCGCTTGTCACGGGCGCGCCGCGCCTCCTCGAGGCGCGCCTTCAGCTCCGAGGGGCGCCACGGCTTGCGGAGGACCGTGTCGAAGACCGCGGTGGTGTCGAAGCCCGCCGTCTCCGGGCTCGGCGTGCCCGTGCTCTCCCCCCGGGTGACGAGCACGAAGGCCGCGTCCCGGCAGAGCGAGGCGAGGCGCCGGGCGAGCTCACGCCCGTCGGTGCCCGGCAGGTGGAGGTCCGTGAGCACCACCTGGTAGCGGTGCGTGCTGGCCCGGATGACGGCCTCGCGAGGCGTCGCCGCCAGGTCCAGCCGATGCCGCGTACGCGACAGGGCACGGGCGACGGCGCGGCGCGCGCCCGCGTCGTCGTCCACGTAGAGGAGGCGGAGCCCGGCCCCGTCGTCGGTGCGGCCGATCGTCATCGCGGGGCGCGCGGGCGCTCGGGGGCGCGCGCGTAGCGAAGCAGCTCTTCGGGCCCGCTGGGTTTGACCAGGATCGGGACGGAAAGGGCGTCCACCACGCGCCGCACGCGCGGGCTCAGCGCCCCGCCGCTCAAGAAGACGAAGCAGCCGGCGAGCTCGGGCCGGTGCGCGAGCACGTGCTCGTACACGGTCAGGCCGTCGACGTCGGGCATGCGCAGGTCGCATACGACCAGGGCGTAAGGGCCCTCGCCGCGGCTCAGTCGGTCGAGCGCCTCACGACCGCTTACCGCCGTCACCGCGTGCGGCCGGAGCATGCGTGCGTAGGCCCGGCGGATGGGCTCTTCGTCGTCGATGACGAGGATGGGGAGGCGTCCCGCTAGAGGCTCGGGCGTCGTGCGCGTCGCCGGCGCCGCGGAGAGCCGGACCTCGCTCGCGGTCGTGCGACGGGCGCGCGCCCCCGCGGTTGGCGGCGCCGTGGCCGCGATCCCGTCCAGCTGGGTCGCGATCGCACGCGCCGAGGCGAGGGCGCGTCGCCCCTCCCCCATGCGTGCCGTGTCCAGGGGGTCTTCCGAGCCCGCCGGCAGCGCGTCGAGGGCTGCGCCGAC
>CALCTH010000501.1 GCA_937893795.1 uncultured Myxococcales bacterium
GCGCGCGCGGCCGCCGTCCCGCTCGTGCTGCACGTCGTGCATCGGCACGGCGCGATGCTGAAGCTGCTCGACGCCGCGGGCCCCGCGCGCGGCATGGTGCACGCCTTCGCCGGGCCCGCGGAGCTCGTGCCCGCCTACGTCGAGCGGGGCTTCTTCCTCAGCGTCGGCGGTGCCGTGACGCGCCCGAACGCGCGCCGGGTGCGGGCCGCCGTGCGCGCCATCCCCGGGGAACGTCTGCTCCTCGAAACCGACGCGCCCGACATGACACCGACGGGGGTCGAGGGGCGCAACGAGCCCGCCCACCTGACGCGCGTGCTCGCGGCCGTCGCGGAGGTGCGCGGGGAGGCGCCGGATGCCGTCGCGGCGACGACCCGTGGCAACGCGCGCCGCCTCTTCGGACTCTGACGCATAGTCCTGGGGGCACCCGCGCCTAGGCTTTGGCAGTGCTTGGTTCTTTCTTCGGTCGGCAGCCGGGGGCATGCACGGGTGCCTTCCTTGCCCTTCTGCTTCTCGCGGCGCCTGCGCTCGCCTGCTCCTTCGACGACGTCGACGTGCGCCTCGTTCTCGGTGAGGTCGGTCGTTCGCAGTTGAGCGGTCGCACGCTTCCGGCAAACCTGGCGCTCCGCGTGCCCGAGGAGTTGGCGGGGGCGCCGGGCGTGTTCTCCGCGGCCGGACTCTCGCTCGTGGCCCTGGAGGACGCGGACGGGCTCGCCCCTGGGCCGGACCTCGAGCGCCTCGCCGAGGTCGCCATCGGCGCCGCCGACCTTGCGCCGCCGAGCCCGCCCACGCTCCTGTCGGCGACAGTGGAGGAGCTCGATCCCTACGATGACCGAAGCAGCTGCTTTGGAACGCCCTACACGCGCATCGACATCGACCCTGCCGTCGACGAGACGGCGGATGCTCTCCGTATCAGCTACGCCGTCTTCACGGGCCCTACGGCCGTATCCGCGCGCGCGGCCACCGAGCCCACGCGGCTCATGACGCTCGGCACGGTCGCTGACGACCGGCTCGATGGGCCGTTTCGCCTACCGGCAGGCAACTGGGTGCGTCTTGTGGCGCTCGACCAGGCGGGCAACGCCAGCGAGAGCAGCGACGTGGTGCAGATCGTCGACGTGACCCCAGCGCCCGGTGGTTGCGCGGCCGGCGCCGGCGCATCCGGAGCGGTCCTTTTCGCGCTGTACTTGGGTCGGCTTCGGCGCCGTTGGCTTGGCTGAAGGCGGTCCGCTCGTCCTCCTGGCCTCGAGCGGTCGGCCGGGACAAGCTCTCGCCATGCCCTTGCCCATGGCCCACGACACGGCGGAGGCGCCGAGCGGCAATGCGGCCTTCAGGACGCACCGGCGCTTCGACCGGGCCGCACGGCTCTTCGGTGAGCCGGCGCTGGGGAAGCTCGCCGGCGCGCGCGTCCTCGTCTTCGGGGTCGGCGGCGTCGGCTCCTTCACCGCGGAGGCCCTCGCGCGGAGCGGCGTGGGCGCGCTCTGCCTCGTCGACTTCGACCGGGTCTGCATCACCAACACGAACCGGCAGCTCCACGCGATGAAGGGCACCGTGGGCCGGGAGAAGGTGGAGGTGATGGCCGAGCGCTTGCGCCTCGTGCACCCGGCCTGCGAGGTCGAGGCGGTCCCGGCCTTCTACGAGGCGTCACGCTCCGATGAGCTCCTCGCCGGGCGCATCGACTACGTGGTCGATGCCATCGACAACCTCTCGGCGAAGGCACACCTCGTGGCGACCTGCCTCGCGCGGGGCCTCCCGCTCGTCTCCTCCATGGGGGCGGCAGCGCGCCTCGACCCGACGGCCATCGCCGTGGCGGACCTCGCCGCGACCACCAAGGACCCCTTCGCCAAGGCGCTCCGCAAGCTGCTGCGCAAGAAGCACGGCCTCGCCCTCGAGCGCGGCACCGCGAGCGGCGTGAAGGCCGTCTACAGCACCGAGGACCCGCGCGACCCGCTCCCGCCGGCCTACGACGCGGAGGGCTTCCAGTGCGTCTGCCCCGGAGGCCCGAACGGCATGCAGGACTGCCACATGCGCCGGCGCATCGACGGCACGGCGAGCTTCGTTACCGGCGCCTTCGGCCTCGCGGCCGCGAGCGTCGTCGTCCGCGATCTCGGTGAGCTCTGAGCCTCCTCGGCTGCGAGCGTCATTCAGCGGCGGGGGCGGCCTCGCTCCGCGTCGTCCTCCCCGACTCGTCGGGGAGCCCCGACCAGGTGTGCGCCTGCGGGCCCTTGGCCTTCTCGACCTCTACGGGAATGCCCGTGAGCCGGGCCATGCCGCTGATGGGGTTGATGCGGTCCGGGCCGTCCGCCGCGAGCAGATTGACGTTTACGCCGCGGGTGGCGCTCGCCGTGCGCATGCCCTTCGCGTGCTGATGGCCCCAGCCGTGGGGGAGGGCGACGACGCTGGGCATCAGATCCGCGAGCGCCCTCACGGGAAGCCGCACGCTGGCCGTCGCGCTCGTCACGTCCACCAGGTCGCCGGCCTCGAGGTCCCGGGCGCGCATGTCGTCCGGGTGCATGTAGAGGTGGTTGGTGCGCTCCCGGACGAAGGGCTCGTGGTTGTGCGTCCAGCTGTTGTGCGTCGTGATGGAGCGGCGCGTGATGAGCTTGAGCCCGCGGTGGCCCATCTCGTGGGCGAAGCTCGCCTCGAGCACGTCCTCGGCGCGGCGGCGGAGGTCGTCCGGCGCGAGGTCCATCTTGCCGTCGTCCGTCAGCACGCGCTCGCCGAGGAAGGTCCCGGGCCCGTGGGGAGGCCGGAGCCGGCCGTGCGTCTCGCCGGCGAGCTTCGAAAAGCCTCCCTGGCCCGTCGCGCGCAGAATCCCGTCGAGAAGGAGCTCCTGGGGAAGCGAAGGCAGGCCGCCGCGCGGCTTCCCGCGCACCTTCCGTGCGAGCGTCGCCCCGTCGCGCAGCGCCTCGAAGCTCCGCTGCGCGGCCCAGGAGCCCCACACCGGCGCGCCCGAGGCGCGCGCGAGCTCCAGGTAGATGGTCGCCTCGTCGCGCTGCTCCCCCCGTGGCGCCTCGAGGGCGCGCGTCGCCTGGAGGTAGGGCTTGGACTGCATGCCCAGCATCAGCGGGAAGACGAAGGGCAGGTCCGGGCGCTGGAAGGGTGAGGTGCAGGGAAGCACGTAGTGCGCGAGGTGCGCCGTCTCGCTCATCTGGATGTCGAGGCAGACCAGCAGCTCGAGCTCGCTGAAGGCCTTCTTGAGGCGACCGGCGTTGGCCATGGTGAGGAGCGGGTTGCCGCCCGTGACGAAGAGCGCGCGCACCTGCCGCTCGCCCGGCGTGAGGATCTCGTCTGCGAGGATGCCGCCGGGGAAGGTATCGTTCGTCGACTTGAAGTTGCCGACGCGGCTCCGGTCCGTCCGGAGGAGCGTGCCGGTCTTCTTGCCGAAGGCCGGGAAGTCCATGACGCCCTGGCCCACGAGCGTTCCGCCGGGCCGGTCGAGGTTCCCGGTGATCGCGTTGATGACCTCCTGGAGCCAGAAGCAGAGGGCGCCGTGGGAGCCCATGTTGACGCCCGTCGAGAGGTAGAGCGCGGCACCCTCCGCGGCGAGATAGTCCCCGACGAGCTCCCGCATGCGCTCGGCGGGGATGCCCGTGACCTCGGCGCAGCGTTCCGGGCTCCACCCGCCCACGACGCCCTCGTAGTTCTTCATGAAGCGCCCTACGCGGGCGTGGTCGACGATGCCGCCCTGCTCGCGCTCGCGCCGCAGCACCTCGTGCAGGAAGGCCAGGTAGAAGAAGATGTCCGTGTCCGGGCGGATGAAGACGTGGCTGCCGGCGACCTTGGCGCTCTCGGTCCTGCGCGGGTCGACGAAGACGATCTTCGTCCCTCGGCGCTCGAGCTCCTTGAGCCGCGCGATGGGGTTCGAGACCTGGAGGAAGGCCCACTTGGAAATCGCGGGGTTGGCCCCGACCACGTAGAGCGCCTTCACCCGGTCGAGGTCCGGGAAGGGCTGCGTGAAGGGGAAGCCGTAGAGGCGCTCGGCGGCGGCGAACTTGCTGGCGCAGTCCTGCGTCGACGACGAGTACATGCTCTTGCTGCCCACCCCCGCCATGAAGCCCTGGGCGAAGATGGGGTGGAGCACCCCGAAGCCAGCGGCCGTGCCCACGTACATGGCGATGCGGTCGGGATGGATGGCGCGGTTGGCGGCCACCTTCTCGCCGATCTCCCGGAGGGCCTGCGTCCAGGAGATGCGCACGAAGTCGTCGCCGACGCGCTTCAGCGGATGCGTCAGCCGATCGGGGGAGTGGTAGATGCCGAGCTGCTTGAGGCCCTTCACGCAGCCGTAGCCGCTCGTCGCGACGTGCGACTCGTCCGGGCGAAGCTCCACGATGCGGTCGTTCTCGATCACCGCTTCCAGACCGCAGAGGGCCTCGCAGATGCGGCAGAAGGTCGTCTCGGTGCGACGCGCGCTCATGGCGAGGGACCATAGCGTCGTCATGGCGACGAATCGATGTCTCTGCGTCTGCGGCGCTGGCAACGGGACGCCGCGAAGGCGCGGGAATCCGGAACTCCTCACGTCCGTTGCTGTCGCAGCACCGTGTCCGCCCGTCCCATCCGTCCCGCCCTGAAGGTCGTCGCCCTCGTCGGGTTCCTCGGGCTGGGCGCTCTAAGCGTGTTCCTCGTGTCGGCCTTCGGCTGACCGTCGCGGGGGAGCCGGCGCCGGGCTCCGCGTACCGGGCGCGACTCTCGGCCGCGGCCGGGAGCCGGTCATCCGCCGCGCGCGGGAGAGCTCCGCGCGGGGGCGCGCGGGGCGCCCTGGGCTTCCGGGATTCCGCCGGTGCCGCCCCGGAACGCGGGCACGCCGCCGACCCGCAGGTCCAGGCGTCCCGGCGCTCGCTCGCGCAGCTCCTCGACATGGGCCCGGGCCCGCGGGCCCCGGAGACGCATCG
This sequence comes from uncultured Myxococcales bacterium, assembly GCA_937893795.1. Lineage (GTDB taxonomy): Bacteria > Myxococcota_A > Polyangia > Polyangiales > Houyiibacteriaceae > CALCTH01. The sequence continues at coordinate 4,887 of CALCTH010000501.1, forward strand.
TTTGGCCCTCGTGCGCACCGAAGGCGCGCTCGCGCTCGACGCGGGCGAAGACTGCGAGCTCCGCATGCTGCCCGTGCGGGCCCCGGGCTTCGACTGCCTCGTCGCCGTGCGCTGCGGCGAGCGCGTCCTCTACCCGGATCCCGCGCTCGGCGCGGGCTACGCGCGCTGCCGCGGGGCTGGCCCCGATCTGCGCATCACCGACGACTACGGCACGCTCAGGGACGGGGATCCCCAGCTGCGCGTCGATCTGCGCCAGGGCCGGGTCGAGGTCGGCGACGAGGGACCGAACGCCTTTCGCGCCGAGCTTCGGCGCCTCGGCCCGCTCCCGCGCATCTAGTGCCCCGCGTCCGCGGCTCAGCCCCAGAACTTGTCGAGCACGCGCCCCAGGTCCTCGTCGGAGGCGTGGAACTCCGCGACCTCGTCGCGGTCGAGGAGCCAGTCCACCACGCGTTCGGCGCGGCTCGCGCCGCGGCCGCCGGTCTCGAGCACCTCGACGAAGGGCGCGACGAGCGTGTCCAGGCCCTCGCCCTCGAGCTCGAGCCACCCCTGCGCGAGCATGCCTTCGAGGAGCTCCCGTGCACTCTTCTGGAGCGCGAGCTCTTCCGGGCTCGCCGTCACGCTCTCCTCTCGCCGGTCTTCGGCGAGGGGCGAGAAGCGGGCCACGTAGAGCCCGGGCTCGAGCCGCTCGGCCTCCGGCGGCGCGAAACCCGAGGGGTCGAGGTGCGGCCGAAGCAGCTCCACGGCGTGGCCCTCGGGGTCCCGGCCGGCGAGACCCGTGGCGCGGTAGCGGAAGGTGACGCCCTCGAAGGGGATGGCCGCCACGAGCTCCAGCGGGACCTTCTTGTCGTGTCCCTCGTCCAGGAAGACGTCGGCCTGCGCGGTGAGCGTCACCTCGACGTCGGTGCCACGAATCGCCGTGACCCGGGCGTGCGCCTCGTAGAGCTCGCCGGGCTCGATCACCGTGAGCCGGGCAAAGGGCTCGCCGTCCCCGTCCCAGGGGCCGTGTTGGAGCTCCTCCTGCCCGAGAAGCTCACGCCACGCCGACCCGTCGAAGAAGAGGTCTTCCACCCGCAGCGTGGGCGCGTAGCGCTGCTTGAGCCCCTCGGCGGTGCGTACCTCGGTGGGAACGCACGTCACCTCGAAGCCCCAGCTGCCCTGCGGCCGCAGCCAGAGTCGGGATTGCTCGGGGTCGACGGCGAAGGACCAGTCGTCGGAAAGGCGCAGCACGCCGGGCGGTAGCAGCCTCGCGGGGCACGATCAAAGGAAGAGCTGATACAACGCGGCGTGGCGCGCCCCTCGGTCTGCTTCGTTTGCCTCGGCAACATCTGCCGCTCCCCCACCGCGGAAGGCGTCTTTCGGCATCTCCTGGCCGCCGCGGGCCTCGAGGAAGCG
>CALCTH010000502.1 GCA_937893795.1 uncultured Myxococcales bacterium
CGCAGCGCGACCTGGCCCTCGTCGAGGCGGAGGCCGTCGATCTGCGCGGGCTCGAGCGCCTGGGCGCGCGCCGGCGCCTCACGCTCGCCTGCCACGGCGAGCGCTTCCCCGCGCTGCCGGCCCTCGAGCGCGCCCGCCGGGAAGCGGGCGTGCCCCTGGCCGGCTTCGATGCGTTGCCCCCGGGGCTCGCGCGCCTCGCCCTCGGCGGTGTGCGGCTGGGCTCGCTGGTGCCCCTCGCTGGCTTCCGTGCGTTGCGCGAGCTCTCCCTCGACCGGCTTCAGAGGCTCAGGACGACGACGGGCCTCGGGGCGCTCCCGCTCGTCCGCCTCACGCTCTCGAACCTCCCCGCGCTCGAGGACCTCGACGACCTGCCGAGCGCCCTCGAGAAGCTCACGCTCCTCGACTGTCCGGAAGCGGCGCCCGCCGCCGAGACCCTGCGCCACGCGCGGCCGGGGCTCGCCGTGAAGCGCCTCGTCGCCAACCTCGGTTCTCCCGCGTGGTGAGCGCGCGCGAGGCGGGGCGCCGGCCCGAGGAGCCCGCGGCGCCCGCCGAAGGGCCCTCCACCGAGGAGGCTCGGCGGCTGAAGAAGGAGCTGAAGCTGCTGGCCGTCGCCTTTGGCTGCGCGCTCTTGAGCGTGTCCTGCCTCGGCGTGAGCTCGGCCGTGCGCGGCGCGTACCTCGACGCGCGTGGACCGCGCGAGGCGCCGGCGCCGGTCCCGGAGGGCGGCGCGGAGAACGAGCCGCGATGACGCGCCACGACCCCGAGACCTACCTGGCGTCGCTGCGGGAGGAGTTCCCGCGGCTCCGGGTGGTCGCGAAGGCCGAGGACCCGCTGAGCCGCGGCATCGACGCGGTGCTTCGGCTGCTGACCTTCGGCGGCCAGCGCGCCTACCTCACGCGCTACGTCACCACGCTCGGCCAGACGCTCTACGTACCGTCCGATTGGGACGCGCGTCCCGCTCTCGAGCGTTATTGCGTCCTCCGTCACGAGGCGGTCCATCTTCGGCAGTTCCGGCGCTACGGCCTCGTCGGCATGAGCCTGCTCTACTTGCTCCCGATCCTCCCGCTCGGTCTCGCCTGGGGACGCGCCCGCCTCGAGTGGGAGGCCTATGCCGAGACGTTCCGCGCCCACGCGGAGGTCCACGGGATCGACGCGGCGCGCGATCCCCGCCTCCGAGAGCACGTACGGTCGCAGTTCACCGGTCCCGCGTACGGCTGGATGTGGCCCTTTTCGGCGCAGGTAGACGGATGGATCGATATGCTACTCGATGCGTTGGAAGCACCTCGCGCACCGGAGATAGTGTAGTAATACGCCCTACGTGAAATCGGGCCCGCCCTCCAGCGAACGGTCTCCGCGCGTTCTGCTCGTCGCGGAAGCCGCAAATCCGGAGTGGACCAGCGTACCGCTCGTCGGCTGGTCCCACTGCGCGGCGCTGAAGGCGATCACCGACGCGCACGTGGTCACGCAGGTTCGCAACCGGGAGGCCTTCGAGCGTGCTGGGTGGCGCGAGGGCGAGGACTTCACCGCCATCGACAGCGAGCTCGTCGCGAGCACCCTCTACCGCCTCGAGACCCTCGTCCGGAAGACGACGGGGATCGGCTGGACCTTCTCCACCGCGCTCGCGAGCGCCTCCTACCCGGAGTTCGAGCGCAAGCTCTGGAAGCGCTTCGGGCCAGCGATCCGCGCTGGCGAATACGACCTGGTGCATCGGGTGACGCCGCTCTCGCCGACCATCCCGAGCATCATGCTCGCGCCGCGGCTCGCCGCGGCGGGCGTGCCCTTCTTGTGGGGGCCCATCAATGGCGGGGTCGCCTGGCCGCAGGGCTTCCGCGACGTTCAGCGCGCCGAGGGTGAGTGGCTCGCCTACGTCCGTGGCGCGCACCGCTTCCTGCCGGGCTACCGGCGCACGCGGCGCCACGCCGCCGCCATCCTCGTGGGCAGCATGGCCACCTGGGACCAGCTCGAAGGACACCACGGGCGCTGCGTCTACATCCCGGAGAACGCCGTCGATCCCTCGCGCTTCACCGAGCGCGCGGCGCCTTACGCCGGCGAGCCGCTCCGCGTGGCCTTCGTGGGCCGGCTCGTGCCCTACAAGGGCGCCGACATGCTCATCGAGGCGGCGGCCCCGCTGGTGAAGGCCGGCCGCCTCACCCTCGACATCATCGGCGACGGGCCGGAGATGGAGCGGCTGAGGGCGCTCCGGACGCCGGAGCTCGAGGCCGGCGTCGAGCTGCCGGGCTTCGTCCCGCATACGGAGCTCCAGGCGCGCCTCGCCCGGGCGCACGTGCTCGGCTTCCCCAGCGTGCGGGAGTTCGGCGGCGCCGTCGCGCTCGAGGCCATGGCGCTCGGCGTCGTGCCCGTGGTGGTCGGCTATGCCGGGCCCAACGAGCTCGTGAGCGACGCGACCGGTGTCCGGGTGCCCGTGGGTCCCCGGGCGTCCATCGTCGCGGGCTTCCGGAGGACCTTCGAGGAGCTCCTCGCCGCGCCGGAGCGGCTCGCCGAGATGGCGGCCGCGGGGCGACGCCGCGTGGAGGAGCAGTTCACCTGGGAGGCGAAGGCCCGCCAGACCCTCGAGGTCTACCGATGGGTGCTCGGCCGTCGGGACAAGCCCGACTTCGGGATGCCCTTCCCGGACCCGAGCTAGCGCTCGCGCCGCTCGCCCTCTCGATGGGTGGACGCAGCAGTCCTGTCTGGGGATGGCTACGCCGTGCGCACCCGACATAGCCTTCCGTCGGGAGAATCCTCACGATGGACGAACACAAAGGTCGCCTTCCCCCGGGCGTCGAGGCGGTCGACTACTGGAGACTCCTCGAGGATCGCACGGCGGGCACCTACTACTGGGACCGGGAGGCCGACGACGTGCGGTGGTCACCGAAGCTCCTTCGGGCGCTCGGCCACGCGGACCAGCGCGCGACGAACCTCGTGCAGGTCGAGGAGCTCCTGCACCCCGAGGACGAGGGCCCCCATCGCGAAGCCCTCGCCCGGTCCATGGAGTCCTGGGCGGGCTACGTCGTCGACATCCGCCTTCGGCACGCGCGCGGCGACTACGTTCAGTTCCGAGTGAACGGCTATTGGCTCGTGCGCCAGGGCTTGGCCCCGCGCTTGCTCATCGGCTTCCTCACCGAGCGCACCGAGGTGAAGCAGCTGCGCGATCAGGTGACGCGCATCGAGCGGCTTTTCCGAGCGTTCTTCGATAAGGCGCCGGCGGCCGTCTACATGAAGGACAAGAACCGGAAGCACATCTACGGCAACGCGATGGCGGCCCGCATCGCGGGATGCACCGTCGAAGAGTTCATCGCCAAGGACACCTCCGACCTCTTCGACGAGGAGACCGATCGCGCCCTCGAAGCCGTGGACCGGCGCGTGCTCGAGCGGGGGGAGACCGTCGTGCGCCATGGCGCGTTCGAGACGGCCGACGGGGAGACGCACTACGTCTACGACACGACGTTCCCCCTCGAGGACCCGCTGACGGGCGAGAAGCTCATCGGCGGCGTCGGCCTCGACACGACGCGGCAGCACAGGGCGGAGCTCGCGCTCGCGCAGAGCCAGAAGATGGAAGCCCTCGGCCAGCTCGTGGGGGGCATCGCGCACGACTTCAACAACACGCTCGGCGTCCTCGCGGGCAACCTCGATCTCATCGAGGCGGCCGAGAGCGAGGACGATGTGCGCGAATCGCTGGACGACATCGCGCGCGGCGTGGAGCGAGGGGCGCGGCTGACGAAGCAGCTCCTGGCCTATGCGCGGAAGGCCGTTCTCTCCCCGAGCGTGGCCGATTTGAATGCCGTCATCGGCGACCTCGACCGCATGCTGCGCCGGGTCCTGCCGGCCAGCATCGCCATCGAGACGGTACGCGGCGGTGGGCTCTGGAGGACGCGCATCGACGTCAACCAGGTCGAGAGCGCGATCCTCAACCTGGCCCTCAACGCCCGCGACGCGATGCCCGAGGGCGGCAAGTTCACCCTCGAGACGAGCAACGTCCGCCTCGACGAGGAGTACGTCTCGGACCGCACCGAGCTCGTCGAGCCCGGTCGCTACGTTCTGCTGGCCGTGACCGACACCGGCGCTGGCATGTCCCCCGACGTGGTGGAGCGTGCCTTCGACCCCTTCTTCACGACCAAGGAGGAAGGCAAGGGCACGGGCATGGGGCTCTCCATGGTGGAGGGGCTCCTGCGCCAGATCGGCGGCACCGCGCGGCTCTACTCGGAGGTCGGCGTCGGCACCACCGTGAAGCTCTACTTCCCGGCGTCGGACGCGGCGCCCGTGGCCTCCGTGACCGCCACGAAATCGCCTCCCCCGGGAGGCTCCGAGCACATCCTCCTCGTCGAGGACGATGCGGCCGTGCGGAAGATGCTCCGTCGTCAGCTCAACAAGCTCGGCTACCGGGTGACGGAGGCGGAGTCGGGCGACCGCGCGGCGGAGCTCCTCGCGGCCGATGCCACGGTTCGGCTCGTGCTCACGGACATCGTGATGCCCGGGGCGCTCCAGGGTCCGGGCCTCGCCACGCACGCCCGCCAGCGGCGCCCCGACCTTCCCGTCATCTTCATGTCGGGCTACCCGCGGGAAGCCGCGATCCACGGCAACGGCCTGCTGCCCGACGACGTCAACCTACTCAAGCCCATCAAGATGGCCGACCTCGCGAAGGCGCTTCGGGCGGTGCTCGGTCGGGACGCGGACTCGTAGCTAGCCGGCGACCTGCGCGGAGCTCCGTCCGAGGAGCTGCTCGAGCTCGGCGGCCCGGACGGGCTTCTTGCGAAAGGCCTCCGCGCCAAGCTCGAGGGCGCGTACCTCCTGGCCCGGGTGCGGCAAGCCCGTGATGATGACGACGGGCGTCTCCGGCGCGAGCTGCTTCGCCTGCGTGAGCAGGGCAAAGCCGTCCTGCTCCGGCATCCAGAGATCCGTGATCACCCCGTCGAAGCGCGTTCCGCCGAGCACCTCGAGGGCCTCGGCCGCGGAGGCGCACTCGTGCACGTCGTGGCCGCGCCTCCGAAGCGCACGCGCGAGGGAACGTCGGACGAGCGCGTCGTCGTCGACCACGAGGAGCTTCATGCCGCAGGAAGCCTCACGACGAAGCGCGTGCCGCGCTCTCCCACGGCTTCGTGCACGATGGTCCCGCCGTGGCGCTGGACGATGCCATGGCAGCGGGCCAGGCCGAGGCCCGGGCTCGCCGAGGTCCCGCTCACGAAGGGCTGGTAGACGGCCTCTCCGAGGGAGGGATCGACGCCGGGCCCGTCGTCCTCCACGCCGAGGACGAAGCTTTCGCCGTCGACGCGCCCCACGACGCTCACGTGGCCGCCGGCGCCGACGGCTTCTCCGGCGTTGAGGAGGAGATGGAAGAGGAGCTCCCGCAGCTCGGCCTCGTGCCCGTGGAGGCGGGGCGCTCGCGCGACGTCCACGTGAACGGTCACGCCCCGCGCGTCGAGATGGGGCCCCACGATGGCGAGCACACCCTCGACCAGCGTCTCGGGGTCGACCGGCCCGGCGGGACCGTTGACGGCCGCGAGGGCGAGCAAACGCTCCACGACCGCCTCGCACCGCCCGAGCGCTTCCCGGAGCGCGCTCAGCTCCTCGCGTGCCTCGTCGCCGACGACCTCCTCGAGCTCTTCCACGTTCCAGGTCGCCGCCGCGAGCGGGTTGTTGATCTCGTGCGCCACGGCGCTCGAGAGCTCGCCCAGCGCCGCGAGGCGAGAGGCGCGCAGCCGCTGGGTTTGCGCCGCGAGGAGTGCCTCCTGCGCCCGCTCGAGCTCTGCCGCACGCGCATGCTCGCGCGCGCTCGCCTCCTGAAGCGCTCCCTCCCGCCGGGCGACGGCGGCGAGCAGGCGGGCGCGTTCACGTGCGTAGGCGAGGGCCAGGCCCGCGAGCAACACGAGCAGCACCGCCATGGAGGTGAAGGCCTCGCGTCCGATGCCCGGGTTCCACGCCACGAGCGCGAGCTCACCCACCACGATCGCCACGAGCACCGCCGCGAGCGTTCGAACGGGGAGCGTCGCGCCGGCGATGCCCACCGCGAGGAGGAGCCAGCCGATCTCCCATACGACCGTCGTGGAGGCCTCGGGCGTCAGCAGCCCGTACCAGGGCTGCACCAGCGCGGCCGCCGTCGCCGCCACGCCGGCGCCGCTCAGCCAGCCGAAGCGAACGAGCACCAGGGCCAGGCCGCAGAGGCCCACGGTGGCCAGATGCACGGCGGCCAGGTGGGGCACGAGGGCGAGGGCGAGGCCCGCGACGAGCGCGAGGGCCAGGGACACACCCACGAGCACGCGGTGCCGGTGCGCGTCGCCCGGCGACGACGACGCCCAGCGCAGCGGTGAGCGCGCACCCACGGAGCTGACGAGGGCGTCCACGCGTGCAGGCTAGCTGGTGAGCAGGATCACCGCCTGGTCCACGATTCGGGAGGTCGGCGAACGATGGCTGCGGCGCGCGCCGTAGACAGCTCGGTTCTCCATGGCGTTCAATCCAACGTCGTAAACGATGGTCAATGCGTGTGACAGCGTGAGCGCGAGCTCCGCGCTCGCGCTCGTTCTCTTGCTTGGGGCGTGCAGCGGCGAGCGCGCGGACCCGGCGCCTGCCGCCCGGCCGCCGCCGGCCCCCGCGGAAGAAGCTGCATCCCCGGCACCGGGCGGCGAGGCGGAGCCCCCGAGCGCGGAGCCCTTGGGTGAGGCGACCGCCGCGGCGCCGGTCGCCTACGAGGAGGGCGAGTGCCGCCTCGTGCTCGGGCCGGACCGCCGCTTCCCGGCGCGTGCCGGCCCCGGCTATGGCTTCGGCGTGAGCCACTTGCCCGCGCTCACGGCCGACGGCGCGCGCATCGCCATCGACCTCTCGGAGCCGACCATGGACGAAGGGCCCGCCCCGGAGCCGGAGCCCGTGGATCTCGAGATCTACGCGGCCGATGGCCGCTTCCTCGAGACGCGCGTACTGGCGCCGGCCGAGGCGTGGGACGCGGACGAAGACGCCTGGGCGCCCCACCGCGCGGCGAGCAACGCCTTCCTCCGCGAGGCGGGCTTTCAGAGCTTCCGGCGACTTCGGGGTCCCGTGCGCGACGTCCGCCCGGAGGGCGTGGTGGAGAAGCTCGACGCCCTCGAAGGACCCTGCCGCCGGGCGTGGGGGCTCCCGGCGGACGCGCGCTTCACGATGCGCTACCTGGGCGGCGAGCCTGCGGAGGACGATCGCTGCACCAACGAGGTGCATGACGTCGACCTGCACGTCGACCTCGCGCACCGCGTCGGACTCCTGGTCCAGCGCGTCGGAACCTACGCGGACCTCTGCGCGTCCGGCGACTCCTACCGCCTCTTCCGCTGGGTGGCGCCGGACGAGGGCTGACGCCGCGGCCAGCGACTACGCGCGCTACGCTTGGTCGATCACGCCGCGCAGGTTGAAGTCGAGCACCTCCATCGTGAGGCGGTCTACGTCCAGGTCGAGCGGCGAGTCCTCCGGGCGTCCGGCGAGCTGCTCCATCAGCTGCTTGATGGTGCCGAGCACGCAGAAGGCCGCAACGTCGACGTTCATTTGGCGGACGAAGCCCATCGCCTGGCCGTTCACGAGGCTCTGGCGGATGTAGCCATGGAGCTCGTCGTAGAACTCGCGCGTGCGGCGCTCGACCTCGTCATCGAGGCCCACCGCCTCGCGCACGATGATGGTCGTCATGGCTCGGTTGGCCGCGACCTTCGCCAGCAGCCGGCGCACCGTGCCGACGAGCTGGGCTTCCACGGGCGGCGCGCCCTCGTGCGTGTCCACGCCGATGATGCTCTCGCGCAGCTCGCGGAGCAGCTCTTCGAGGAGCTCGAGGAAGACCGCGCTCTTGCTTTCGAAATAGAGATAGAAGGTGCCCCGGGCGATGCCCGCTGCGGCGATGACGTCCGAGACGTGGGCGTCGTGGTAGCCCTTCTCCGCAAAGACCTTCCGCGCGGCGTCGAGGATCTGCCGGCGCCGGGACGCACGTTTGCGACTCGCGCGCGCGCTTCGCCCATCCGCTCCGGCGCCGTTGCTCATGCGCGCTCTCCGTGCTGGCGCACGACGTCCTCTTCCACGCGGCGCACGATGGCGCTGCGCACCGCCTCGATGCGGTCGGGCAGCTCCTCGTCGCTCACGCCGGCGAAGTCCACGGGCGCCTCGCAGTACACGCGCACCGTGCGCCCCGGACGGATGATGAGGCTCCCCTTGCGCATCACGTCGTACATGCCCGTGACCGCGGTCGGCACGACCTTCATGCCGAGGTCCCGCGCCGCTACGAAGATGCCCTTCCGGAAGGGGCCGACGCGGCCGTCGAGGGTGCGCGTCCCCTCGGGGAAGGCCAGCACGGACTGGCCCTTGTCGCGCACCCTCCGCATCCCCTCGCGCACCGCCTCGAGGCGCCCGCTGCGGTCCGCGGGCACGGGGATGGTTCCGCGGGTCCGCATGAAGACGCCATAGACCGGGTACTTGAAGTGCGTCTCGAGCTCCACGCCCTGCTTGAAGTGCGGCGTCGCCGGGTACATCGAGACGAAGTCGAAGTGGTTGATGTGGTTCTGCGCGAAGACGTAGGGCTCGTTCGGGTCGACGGCGGGATCCACGTGCTTCTTCCAGCGCGATCCCGTGGCCGCGACCAAGCCCCGGCAGAACGCGCGGCTCAGGACGTCGACGCGCTCCGCGCCGAGGGTCGACTGCAGCGCCGTCAGCGTCCCGGTCCAGGGCACGAGCCAGCTCACGCTGGCGGTCCAGCAGAGGGCGCTCAGCGCCCGGTCGACGAGCGTGGGCCGCTCGCCGCGCCGATCGCCGACGATGGCCTGGCTCATACCAGCAGCTCCAGCGCGCCGGGGCGCACGTCGAGGCTCTCCAGCGCCAGCTCGAGGATCTCTCCGTCGATCATCACGGGTTGGCGCCGCGGCTCGAGGAAACGGACGTGTGCCGCGCGGGTCTCTTCCACCTGCGGGTGCTTCACGTGCGTTCCCTTGAAGATGCGCGGGAAGGTCCGGAGCAGCGCCCCGCGCCCGAGCTCGACGCGGATCACGTCGAGCTTCCCGTCCGCCGGGTCGGCGCTCGGCGCGAGGCGCATCTTGCCGCCCGTGTACTGGCTGTTGTTGAAGCTCAGGAGCACGGCGGGGCGGTCGTCCGCTTCGCCGGCGTCGAGGGCGATGGGGTCCACGGGGTGCTCGAGGCGCGCGACGCAGGCGAGCACCGCGGCCACGTAGCCCGCGTCGCCCAGCCGCTTGAAGCGCCGGTTCGTCAGCTCGCCGGCCGCTGCCGTGAAGCCGAGGCCCAGCAGGTTGATGTAGTGCAGCGAGCCTTCCGCGTGGGTCGCGCGCACGGCGTCGATGGGACGGCCGCCGTGATGGAGGGCGTAGACGAGGCGCGCGCTCGCCTCCTCGGCGTTGGTGACCTCGAAGTCCCGAAGAAAGGAGTTGCCCGTCCCGAGGGGAAGCAGGCCGAGCGCGGGCCGCTCCCCGTTCTCGGCGTCGCCGAGCAGTCCGTTGACGACCTCGAAGCCAGTCCCGTCGCCGCCCACGGCCAGAAAGCGCCGCCAGCCATCTCGCCACGCCTCTCGGGCGAGCTCCGTCGCATGCCCGGCGCCGCGCGTGTACTGCGCTGCGACGCGCACGCCCTCCTCACCAAGGCGCGCGAGCGCGTCGCTCGCGAGGCGCGCGCAGGAGCCGCCGCCCGCCGCCCCGTTCACGATGGCCATGATCGCGGGTCGCTCGCTCATGGCGCCGTCGCCGCCTCTCGGGCTGCGGGCACCTCGGGCGTGGGGCGCTCGAGCGCCACGGAGCCCGCTGCCTCGTGCGCGCCGCGGAGCGCCTCGGCCAGGGGCCCACGCTTCACTTTCATCGATGCCGTCCGGGGAAACTCGACGTCCGTGAAGAGCACGTCCGCGATGCGCTTGTGCTCGGGGAGCCGGCGGCTTCGCATGCGGATCTCGGCGAGGAGCGCGTCGGGGTCCGCGTCCGCCTCGGGCCGCACGACGAGCAGCAGCGTCTCGGTGCCGAGGCGCGCCGCGGCGGGCCAGACGAAGCCCTTCGCCGTCACGGCGAGCTCCTCACAGGCGAGGCCTTCGAAGGCCACCTCGACGTCCTCCGGGTAGATGTTCTTCCCGCCGGCCGTGACGATCATGTTCTTCGAGCGGCCCACGAGGTGCAGGTGCCCGCTCGGGTCGAGGCGTCCGAGGTCGCCGGTGCGCAGCCAGCCGTCCCGGAGCACCTCCGCGGTCTGCTCCGGGTCGTCCAGGTAGCCGGCGAACACGGTGCGGCTCTTCACCCACACCTCGCCGACGCCGTCGGGGCCGGCGCTGCGGACCTCGAGCTCCACGCCTTCGAGGACGCGCCCCACCGAGTCGGGGCGGAAGGGCTTCAGGTCGTTCACCGTGAGCACGGTGCACGCCTCGGTGAGCCCGTAGCCGATGACCACGGGGATGCCGAGATCGTAGAAGAAGGCCGCGCGGTCCCGGTCGACGAAGGCGCCACCGCAGATCAGCAGGCGCAGGTCCGGTCCGAGCTGGTCATGAAGCGGCTTCAGGAGCCGCTTCGAGAGCCAGCGCCGGGGCACGTCGCGGGTCAGGGCGCCATTGAGCCGCGCGAGGGCCTCTACCGCGTGCTCGGCCGTGGGCCCCCGCTCCTCGAGACGCTCCCGGAGCGTGCGTTCGAAGGCCTCCAGGATCAGCGGCACCACGGTCATGATCGTGATGCCGCCCTTCTGCATCACGTGGCGGATGAACTCCGGGCGGAGGCTCTTCTGGTGGACGACCGTCGCGCCGCAGCCGAGGGCGCCAACGAAGCCGCACATGAAGTCGATGGCGTGGTTCGTCGGAAGGATCGAGAAGTAGCGGTCGCCGACGGCGAGGGGATGTACCTTGGTGAGCGTCCGGTACTGCTCGAGGTAGTTGTCGTGCGTGAGCACGCAGCCCTTCGGAGCGCCGCTGGTGCCCGAGCTGTAGACGATGGTCGCGGGGTCGCTGCGGCGTCGCGGCACGAGGCGCGGCGCCGGCGTTTCGAGACCGGGCGCGTCGTCGGCGCCCAGCGCGTCTTCGTAGCGCTCCGCGTGCCCCGGCAGCTCGGCCGTCGGCGGCAAATGCAGCACCAGCGTGAGCGGCACGGCCGGCTCCCCGCGCTGCACGCCGCCGAGGTCGCGCCAGGAGGCGTATTCGGTGACCAGCACCTTCGGCTTCGCGTGGCCGAGAAGCGTCTCTTGCTCGGGCCCCGTGAGCTTGTAGTCGAGGGGCACGGCGACGGCGCCGCGCAGAAAGAGGGCCGCGAGCGCGACCAGGTAGTCGGGCTGGTTCTGGAGGATGATGGCCACGCGGTCGCCGGCCCCCACGCCGGCGGCCTCGAAGCGCCGGGCCAGCCGCGCGGCGCGAAAGCCGAGGTCCCGGTAGCTGAGCTCGAGGACCTTCTTCTTCCGCGACCACTCGATGACCGCCGTCTCGGTCTTGAACTGAACGAGGGCGTCTTGGAGCAGCTCGCCGAGGGAGGCGTAGCGCTCGGGCGGGATCATGGTGCTCACAGCCGCGCCGCGAGGACGCCGGCCAGCGCCCGGAAGGTGGTCACGCCCTGAAGCTCGTAGTCGGGGATCTCCACGTCGAACTCCTCTTCGAGGTCCGTCATCAGCTCCATGGCCTGGAAGCTGTCGATGCCGAGGGAGGCGAAGAAGTCCTGGTCCGCTTCGAGGCCGGCTGGGTCGGCCTTGAAGCGCGTGGCCGCCAGGGCGATGAGCTTCGCGATGAGCTGGTCTTCGGTCATGGGGATGGGGGCGGGTGCAGTGGGGTGGGGTGCCCAAAGCAAATCAGGGCAGGTAGGGCCTCACGTCATCGCTCTCGACGAACTTCGTGAGCGCGTCGAGCACCACCGGGCGCGCGAGCATCTCCACGAAGAGGTCCTTCTCGCGCTCGAGCTCGGCGCGCGGGAGGGGCTTGGCGAAGCGCTTCGCGAGGCGCGTCGTGTCCGCGTCGAAGCGCGTTGCCTGCGTGGCCACGCCACGCGCGGCCTGGAGCGCCTTGCCCCGGCCGACGACCTGGCTGACGAGGCCGACGCCCTGCGCCCGCGTGGCGTTCAGGCTGCGCCCCGTGAGCAGCAGATCGCGGACCACGGCGTTGCCCACGTCGCGGCGAAGTCGCGGGATGCCGCCGAAGCCCGGTACGAGCCCCAGCCGGAGCTCCGGGAAGGCGAAGCGTGCGCTCTTGTCGGCGACGATCACGTCGGCGGTGAGCGCCAGCTCGAAGCCGCCGCCGAAGACCACGCCGTGCACGGCCGCCACCGTCGTGAGCGGGGCCTGGTCGAGCGTATCCATCACGGCGTGGATGCGGTCGAGGAAGCCGCGTACCTCGCGGGCGATGGCGAGGGGCGACGCCTCGGACCGGCCGAGGAGCCCGGCGTGCAGCTCGCGGAGATCGGCGCCGGCCGAGCAGCCGCGCTCGATGGCGCTGTGCATGAGCAGCGCTTGCGCCCCGCCTGCGCCGGCGCGCACGTAGGCCGCGAGGGCCTCGAGCTCGGCCAGCATGGTGGTCCCGATCTCGTTGCATGGCGCCCGGTGGAGCGTCACCTCGAGCACGTCGCCGGCATGCGTCCAGCGAAGGGCGCGCCCGGAGAAGTAGGCGCCGGCGCCATCCGCGGCGACGGCGGGGCCGGGAACGCGCGGGTCGATGCCGGCACGGCCGAGCGCCTTCCGGAGCGTGCGCCGTGCCACCACGCGGGCCGGCCACGCGCCGAAGCGCGTCTTGAGCGGCAAGGGCAGCCGCGTCTCCGGCGCGGGGTCGCTCACGGCGTCGCCTCGCTCACTCTGCCGCCTCGCGCTGCGCGCGCGCGACGACGGCCTCGACCGCCGCCGGCAGGCTCGGGAGGTGGTCCCAGGGGTCGCCGTGCAGGCCGAGCTCGGGCCGGAAGGGGAACTCCGGGTGCCGCGCCTTCACGAAGTCCACGAGCTCCATGCCCATGCGGCCCATGCGCTCGAGGTTCTTGGCGATGCAGGCGTCGATGCCGGCGCGGAGCGCGTCCTCGCGGCTGGCCACGTCGGCGAGGGCCACGGCGAGCTTGGGGCCGAGCTCGGCGTCGTCGGTGTTCAGCGCGAGCTCCGGCGTGCGCCGGTCGATCATCAGGTTCCGGATGCGCTCGTCCATGGTCACGCCGACGCTGAGCGTGCCGCCGGCCATGGTCATCACGCAGGCGTGGTAGCGGCTCGAGACCATCCAGCGGGCCTGCCGCATGGCGCTCACCATCGCGTACATGTCGTGCTCGTCGCTCACGACGACGGGCCAGCGCTCGAGCTCGCCGAAGCCTCGTTCCGCCGGCGTGCCGAGGCGCGCCACGAGCTTCTCGTTGAGCGCGTCGCAGGCCCGCCGGTCGAGCTGCTCCGAGCCGTAGAGCACGATGAAGGCGTCCTTGCCCTGCTCCTTTCGGAGCTCGAGGAACGATGCCGCGCCCTCGGCGATACCCTCGAGGTAGGCGTCCTGCGCGTCGTCGATCTCCGCGCCGCCCGCGTGGAAGTAGACGCTGCCATAGTGAAGGTCGCCATAGAGGCCGCCGATGGCGTTCACCGCGGCGCGCCCCACGTCCGGCTTCACGGGCCACCAGAAGGCGTTGATCGGGCAGAGCGCCAGCACGGGCGTCTCGCCATCCCAGCCGGCGTCCATGAGGATGCGGCGGCCGACCTCCGGCGGGTCCGGGTCGAAGGTCCACGCCGTGTCCGTGCCGGAGCGGCTCGCCACGCCGAGCTCCCGGAGCACCTCCCGGGAGTGCTCGTTCCGGGCGATGATCAGCGCTTCCTGGCAGTAGGTGCGGACGAGCTCCCGGAGCGGCTCGCTCATCTTGCCGGCCTCACCGCCGTAGCCCACGGCGAGCTTGCCCTCGGCGGAGGCGAGGCCGAGGGAGCCGACCATCATGGTCGAGAGCGCGTCCGCGAACTTGCTCTTGAACATCGACCCCTCGCACGCGATGACCGCGTGCTGTTCGTGCATCGTGTCGAAGAGGAAGCGCGGGAAGACCTTCGGCATGTGGAGCTGACGCACCGTGCGGAAGTACCCGCGGGTCAGCTCGGGGTCGTAGGTGAGGATCGACATCTCGAGGTGCGCGTCGCCGAAGAGGTGCCGGAACTGGCGGATCATCTCCTCGACGCGGACGTCGGCGCCGGTGTTGCGCGTGCCCGTGTAGCCGGCGAGGAGCACCTTCAGCGGCTCGCCGGGCGCCCACTGCGCGCCGGGGTCGAGCGCGTAGCGACTCTTCGCCAGCTCGATGAAAGCGCGCATGGCGAGCTGGAGGCCCCGGTCCGCGTCGAAGGCGTCCTTTGCGCGGCGGCCGAGCACGCGGCCGAGGTCCGCGAGCACGCCGCCGATGGACTCCGCGTCCCGCGCCTTGGCCTTGTCCGTGATCTCCCGGGCGAAGTCGGCGAGGCTCCGGCCGTCGGAGCCCTCGGGCGGGGCGTCATGAACGCCGCTCGTCAGCTCCTCGCTGGCTCCCGCGGCCGGATCGCTCCCCGGCCGCCACACGCGCGTGCGCCAGCGGCTCATCGGCGGGCCTCCAGCGTCTTGGCCGGCCGCGGCGGGAGCGGCGCGTAGGAGTAGCGATACTTCTGCGCCTCGGCCCACGCCGCGAAGGGCGGCCCGTAGTCGGTGAAGCGCGTCGGCTCCTTGCCGATGGCCGTGGCGGCCTTCGAGCTGTCGAAGACCGTGTCGTAGGTGATGTAGGGCAGGAAGACCTTGAAGAGGCTCGCCACGTAGGTGAGCGTCGTCCGCTGCGGTAGCGAGGCGGCTGCGTCGAGGGCCGCCGCCGTCAGCGAGTGGAGGCGCGGAACCATGCGCGGGACGCGCCAGCCCGCGTGCTCCCGCATCGCCTCGGCGAGCTCGCGCGCCGTGGCCGAGTGTCGCCCGGCCGAGAGGTGGTAGGTCTGACCGGCCCCGGCCGGGTCGCGGTGGAGGCGAAAGAGCGCCTCCCCGACCCAGTTCGCGTTGACGATGTCCACGCGCGCGTCGGGCCGCACCGGGAACGCCGGGAGCTGAAAGATGGTGTTGAAGGCCCGGACCATGTCGAACTGCGTCGTCTCCGGAAAACGCGTGTCGCCCATGACCGTCGAGGGCCGGAAGATGCTCACGGGCACGTCGGCGAGAAGCTCGTGGACCATGTGCTCGCAGAACTTCTTCGTCCGGCCGTAGGGGTCGTAGTCGCTGAGGTCCCAGTCGATGACCTGGTCCTCCCTCAGCGTCGCGCCGTCGCGCTCGCCGGCCACGGCCGAGGTCGACACGAAGGAGAAGCGCCGAAGCCCGCCCGCCGCATGGGCGTCTTGGGCGAGCTTGATGACCGCGAGCGTGCCCCGGAGGTTGTGATTGAGGCAGGCCTTGGCGCTCTTGCGGTTCAGCGACGCGGCGACGTGGAGCACCGAGTCCGCTCGGCGCGCGACGTCTCCCCATCGCTCGCCGAGGCCCAGCCCCGGGGCGCTCAGGTCGCCTGGCACCACCTCGACGCGGCCCTCGAGCGCCCAGAACTCGCGGGCGTCCATGTGGAGCTGAAGAGCCTTCCACAGCTTCTCGCGCCCCTCGTCCGCGCTCTTGGCGCGGGTGAGCGCCAGGACTCGGTCGTCCGTCTCACGAAGGAAATGCGCGAGCGCGTAGCTACCGAGGTAGCCCGTCGCGCCGGTGAAGAAGACGGTCTCCACGGTGCCCTGCTCCTATTCGGCGGCGTCGACGGAGCGCCCGTAGCGGGGCGAGCGCGTACGTCGCGCATTGGCGACGACGCGCGGCTCGTCCTCCGGGACCTTCTCGCCACGGAGGATGGGGATCGACCAGGTTTCGAGGCCCGGCACCTCGACGTCCATCCAATAGTGGCGCCAGTCGATGTCCGCGACGTCGAAGGCGAAGGCCTCGCGCTCTCCCGGGGCGAGACGCTCGCTCAGGGCGGCGAGGCGCTCGGTACGGAAGCGGTAGTCGTGGTCGTGAATGAAGGGCCGGTACTGCCGGAGCATGTCGTCGATCTGCCCGAGCTTCCGGTCGGCCGTGCGGCACTTCATGGAGCAGCTACGCACGTTGTCGTCGAGCCTCCGCCCGCCGAGCTTCCGGTGCATCCGGGGCGAGAGCTGCTCCTTGGGCGGGTTCTCCCGGAGCCAGGAGCGCGTCGCGCGGGCAAGGCGCCGCAGCCGGGCATGACCGAAGGCCTGCTCGTCCTGCACGCCGAAGCAGACGGCGTCGAGGCGGCTCACCACGTTGCGGCGCCAGCGGTCGCCGGAGCCGCGATGAAGGCGCCGCTGGGCGAGGCCCGTCATCTCGACGGCGCGGCCGAAGGTGAAGGGGTTCACCGTGCCGCTGGCGCAGGTGTAGACGCCGACGGCGTCGCGCTCGCCCGCGAGCTGCGCGGCGAGCACCAGCGAGAGGCGTCGGGCGGCGGTGTCCACGGGGGCGATGTCGAAGACGTTCTCGGCGCGCGCCGGGAAGCGCTGAAAGCTCGTGCCGAGGAGCCAGACGATGGGCCCGCTCGTGTTAACGCCCTCGTTCCAGCCCGTGAAGGGGTACGAGAGCGCGCACTCCACGATGCTCGGCCGGAAGGTCGCCGCCCGCACGTCCTGGCGTCCCTCGAGGAGATGCTCGGCGAGGCCCTTCGTGTAGGTGTAGACGTTCGGCCAGCCGAGGCGCTGCGCGCGCGCCATGCAGGCGTCGATGCGGTCCTGCTTGCGCTCGAGGCGCCCGAGCTCGGCCTCGAGGTCCTGGAGCTCGCGCTCCGGGGAGAAGCGTACGCCGTTCGGCGCGAGGCCGCGCTCGATGTGCTCACGCACGTCGTCGGTGTCGACGCCGGCCACGAAGGCCGTGGACACGTGCAGGTAGATGCGCCCGCGGCTGAGTGCCGCCAGGTCCGCTGCGTGGCGCGCCCCGCGGACGTTCGCGTCGAGGGCCATGAGTGGGTCCGGCTCGAAGTCCGTGAGACCCGCGAAGTGCACCACGGCGTCGATGTCGGCCAAGAGCGGCGCCGCGTCCGCGCCGAGGCCCGCGAGCGGTTGCGTGAGCCGGGCTTCGACGCCGCGGAGCTTGCCGCGGACGAAGCGCTCGTAGCCCTCGCCGTGCGCGTCGCGCAGCGCGCGGAAGGCCGGGCTCCGCTCGATGATGCGGTCGAGGCGCGCGCTCGCGCTCTCGCCCTTCTTCGGGCGAATGAGGACGATGACCTCGGCCACGTCCGGCGCGTTCTGCAGCAGATGGGCGAGCCAGACCTTGCCGAGGAAGCCCGTCACGCCGGTGACGAGGAGGCGCTTGCCCTGCACGGCGCGGCGCACGGAGAGGGCGCCGGCTCCCGCGGCTTCGAGATACGTCGTGTGTCCCATGTCGCGTTCTCCGCTCGTCATCCGTCCACCACGGGCCAGTCGTGGTCCTTGGCGAGGCGCCGCAGCTGCCGGTCCGGGTTCACGGCGCAGGGCTGGCCGATGGCGCTCAAGAGCAGCGCGTCGGCGCCCGAGGCCCCGTAGGCCCAGCTTCCGTCGACGCTCACGCCGTGCTCACCGGCGAAGCGCCGGAGCCAGGGCCCGGCGACGTTGCCGCTGATGACCGGCTCCTCGAGGCGTCCCGTGGCCTTGCCGTGGCGGAGCTCGAGGCGATTGCAGATGAGATCGTCGGCACCGAGGAGATCGGCGACCGGCCCGACGACGTGGTCGACGTTGTCGCTCACGAGCACGACGCGCCGGCCATCGCGCCGCGCCTGCTTCAGGAGCTCCTTGCCGACGTCGGTGACGTCGTCCTTCAGGTACTCCTCGAAGTACTCCTCGCCGAGGAGCACCAGCCGGTCCTCGCTCATGCCGCGGAGGCCCATCCAGGTCATGCGCGCCTGCGCCGCGCCCACGCGGAGCTCGCCCAGGAGCGCGAGCGGGGCGGCCAGGGCCACGTTGCCGAGGCGGGCGACACGCTCGCCGACCCCTTGGCCGTTCGAGGCGAGGTAGGCCGCGGCGGCGAGCGTCGGCCGGCGGAGGAGCACGCCTTCCAAGCGGAAGAAGGCGGCCGTGCGGGGAGCGTCGTCGGTCATGGCAGGCGGGGAGGCGGGCAGGACGGGCGAACGGAGCTGGGTCGGCACGGCCGGGGGCGGTGAAGGGCCGGCGTGTCGTCGCAGAGGTGGACTGACGTGTCAGTTCGAATCTGCGACCCGAGAACGCTGCATAGCTCATCTGAACTGACGTGTCAGTGCTTTTTGTTTCGCAGCTGACCCGGCAGTCATGGGGGCGTCACTCGAGACGGCGTCATGTCGCCTTTGCCCCCGGCGCGTCAAGGCTGGTCCTTGGGCGACGCGGGCTTCGTCAGGGCTCCGAAGTCGTCGGGGGCGGGCGTGCAGGCCAGAGCACCGCGCCGAGCACGAGACCCGCGAGGCCGCCCCCGAGAGCGGACTGTGCGAGCCCTCGGGCGCCGATGAGACCGAGCGGGAGGAGGTCCGAGCTGACGGCGCCCACCACGAAGGCGGCGGCCCATCCGGCGACCGAGTGAAGCACCCAGGGCATCGCGTTCGGCAGCAGCCGCGCCTGCACGCTCCCGACGAGCGCGCCGAAGCCCGCGCCGCAGACGGCGGCCGTGGCGAGGAGCGCCGAGCGGGGGAGGGCGCCATCCGGCTCGAGGGTGGAGAAGAGCGCGCCCGCCGCCCAGGCGAGACCGAAGGCGGCCGCCGTGCGCGCCACCAGCCCGCCGCGGCCGAGGAGCCTCCCCTGCACGGCCCCGTAGAGCGCGCCCTCGAGCGCGCCCACGCCGATCATCGCCAGGACCATGGCCACGGGCGCGGGAGCTTCCCCGGCGCGCCGCGCGACCGCGGCGCCGGCCGCCGTCGTCAGCAACGCCCCGAGCGCCCCCACGAGCGCGTGGCCGCCAAGCCAGTGGGCGGGAGTGGGCATGCCGGAGGGCTAGCACCGGTCGGATTGGATGCCCGGGAGACGCTCACGGCTTCCCATGCGACGTGTAGGCTCCGCGCGTGCTCCACTACGACACCGTCGCCGGGCCCGAGGCCTCCCGGGCGCTGCTCGTGCTGCACGGGATCCTCGGGCGCGGCAAGAACTGGCGCTCCCTCGCCCGGCGCCTCGCCCGGGCGATGCCCGGGTGGGCGGTGGTGCTCGTCGATCTCCGGCTTCACGGCGCCTCGCGCCACGTCACCGGGCCCCACGACCTGGCGTCGGCCGCGCGAGACCTCGACGCCGTCGCGGACGCGCTGCCCTTCCCCGTCGCCGCCGTGGCCGGGCACAGCTTCGGCGGCAAGGTCGCGCTCACCTGGGCGGCCACGCGCGCGGCGATGCCCGTGATCCTGCTCGACTCGAGTCCGGCGGCGCGGCCCGAGCAGGAAGGAAAGGGCGCCGTCGGCGCCGTCTTTCGGGCCCTCGACGCGGCCCCGGGCCCCTTCCCCGACCGCGGCAGCTTCGTGAACGCGATCCGGGGCCAGGGCATCGACGAGCCCGTCGCCCGCTGGTTGGCGCTCAACCTCGTGAACGACGAGGCGGGCCACCGCTTCGGGGTGAACCTCGTGGGCGCCCGGGCGCTCCTGCACGACTACTACCGCGCGGACCTCTGGGATCTCGTCGCCGACCAGCCGGCCAGCTTCTCGCTCGTCGCGACCCGGAGCGATGTGCATCGCTCCGAGGACGTCGCGCGGCTCCGGGAGCTCCTCGGGGAGCGCCTACGCAACGTCCCCGCCGCGCACTGGCTTCACGTCGACGCGCCGGACGCGACGCTCGACCAGTTGGTCTCCGTTCTCGCCGCCCTTTCCTGAGCCCGTGCAGCGCGGCCCCGAGAGGGGACGCGGGTGTCATGGAACGGGGTCGTCACGTGACGGCCTCGCGCCGACCCACGGAAATCTACAGCCCTGCCGTTAGGGCCGATATGATTTTGGCTCCTGGTCTGCCCGGGTCCTCACTGGAGCAACGCATGCGCTCAGCACTTGGCGTGGCCATCGCGCTCACGCTCGGATTTGTCTCGTCGTCCCCCGCCGCCGCCCAGAGCGCGGCGATCAAGCCCTACTTCGTCGTCGTCTTCGACGACTCCGGGTCCATGGGGAGCTCCACGGGGGGCGGAACCAATAGTTGCGGCGAGTCCCAGACGCGGCTCAACGACGCGAAGTGCGCCCTGACCAACGTCGTCGATGCCTTCGGCGACGTCATCTTCAACCTGGTCACCTTCAAGACCTTCGGCTCGAGCCCCGCGACCCGCTTCCGCGTGCCCGAGCTCGACCCGGCCGCCGGCACCACGACCTTCGACGACTACCTGGACGACGACAACCAGATTCAAATCCTCGAATGGGTCGACTTCTCGGGCTCCGGTGGCCTGCCGAACCCCGAGATCAACGCGAGCGGCGTCACGCCCATCCGCGACACGCTCGACGAGATCCGTGACGTGCTCGAGCGGAGCAACGGCCCCATCGCGAACGACCCGGCGAACGCCTGCCGCCCCTACTTCGTCATCCTGCTCACGGACGGCGACTCGTGCTGCAACTCGCAGAACTCGCCCGCCAACGCGGCCCTCGCGGCGGAGCGACTGCTCTCGACGAGCGTGCCCGGTGTCGGCACGGTGCCCATCGAGACCTTCGTCATCTTCTTCGGCGCCGCGACGCCGACGGCCAACGCGAACAGCATCGCCAACGCCGGCGACCCGGCCACGCCCAGCCGCGACGCCATCGCCGCCGTCAACGAGGAAGCCCTGGCGCAGGCGTTCACGGACATCATCAGCGCCGCGATCCTCACGGAGACCTGCAACGACGCCGACGACGACTGCGACGGCGCCATCGACGAAGGCTTCGTGAAGTACTGCGACCGCGACGGTCTCGTGGGCGTCCCCACGTCGGACCCGCGGGCCTACTGCACCAACCCCGGCGACGATTGCGACGACAGCGACGACAACTGCTTCGACGGCACCGCCGACGAGCCCGTCGGCGCCTGCGGCACCTGCGACACGCCCCTCGAGACCTGCGACCTGCTCGACAACGACTGCGATGGCACCGTCGACGAGAACGTGTGCGCGCCGGGCTGCACGCCCACGGGCCGCGGCGAGACCTGCAACGACCTCGACGACGACTGCGACACCCGCATCGACGAAGGCGTCACGCGGAGCTGCGGACGCGACCTCGGCATCTGCACGCGCGGCACGCAGACCTGCACGGCGGGCGTCTTCGGCGCGTGCGTTGGCGAGACGGCGCCGGGTACCGAGACGTGCAACGGCCTCGACGACGACTGCGACGGCCGCGTCGACGGCATCAGCCAGCCCTGCGGGAGCGACGAGGGGCTCTGCCGCGCCGGCGTCCGTATCTGCACCGACGGGAGCTTCGGCGGGTGCATCGGCGAGATCGGGCCTGCCGCGGAGGTCTGCGACGGCCTCGACAACGACTGCGACGGATCCATCGACGAAGCGATGGACCTCGTCGACGCCACGCTCGGCGACGCCTGCGGCTCCGCCACCGGCGAGTGCGTGCCCGGCGTCGTCGAGTGCGTGACCGGCGCGCTCGTCTGCGTGGGCGAGGTCGGCCCCACGGAGGAGACCTGCAACGGCCTCGACGACGACTGCGACGGCCTCCCCGACGACGGCCTCGGCGTGGGCGCGCCCTGTGGCATCGACACGGGCATCTGCCAGCCCGGCGTCACCATCTGCCGCGGGGGCATGACGGTCTGCGAGGGCGAGATCTCGCCCATCGACGAGCTCTGCAACGCCCTCGACGACGACTGCGACGGGACCGTGGACGAGGGTCTGCCCCTCGGCGAGGCCTGCGGCAGCGACGAAGGCGTCTGCCAGACGGGCATCTTCCAGTGCAACGACGGTATCGAGGTCTGCAGCGGTGAGATTCCCTCGGAGCCCGAGCAGTGCGACTGCGAGGACAACGACTGCGATGGCGCCGTGGACGAGACCGGCGGTGAGTCGCTCTGCCCCGAGGGCACGGCCTGCGTCGAGTGCGGCTGCAGCTCCGAGTGTCGCCGAAGCGAGTTCGGCTTCAGCTGCCCGGGCGGCCGCACGCCCTTCTTCCCCGATGGCGTGGGCACCGACACCTGCTTCTGCGTTCGTCCCCAGTGTGACGCCGCGACGTGTGCCCTCGAGAGGCGCGACGTGGAGGGCGAGACGGTCTGCGGTCCCGAGACCGGGATCGACTGCATCTGCAAGAACAACCGCTGCACCTTCCCCTGCGACGGCGTGAGCTGCAGCGGCGGCCTCGTCTGCGACCCGCGTGATGGCAGCTGTGTCGCCGACACCTGCGTCATCCTCGGGTGCGACAGCGGTGAGCTCTGCAACGCGACGAGCGGAGACTGCGAGCCGGACCCCTGCGCCAGCATCACCTGCGGCGACGAGGAGGCCTGCCGCGACGGCCGCTGCGTGGGCAGCTGCGCCGACGTGACCTGCGACGCCGGTCAGGTGTGCGTGGACGGCGGCTGCGTGGACGATGCCTGCGCGGACGTGTCCTGCGGCGCCGGAGAGGTGTGCGTGGACGGGAGCTGCGTCGAGGATCTCTGCGAGGGCAGCTGCCCGGCGGACCAGGTCTGCGACCCGGCGACCGGTGACTGCGTCAACGGACCCTGCTTCGGCCTGACCTGCCCGGACGGCCAGAGCTGCGATGCCCTCACGGGCCAGTGCGTGAGCGGAAGCGTCGGCGACATGGGGGGCACCCCGGACGCCGGCACGGAGACCGGCTCGAACAACGTGCTCGCGGCGGGCGGCGGCGGCCTGAGCTGCGCCACGACGGGCGGCCAGGGCGGCCAGGGCGCGCCCTTCGCGCTCCTCCTGCTGCTTCTCGCGCTCCGCCCGGGCCGGCGCTGGCGCCTCGCCCAGGCCCGGCGTGCGGTCACGGCCCTCGGCGTCGGCGCGCTCGCGCTCACCACGGGCGGCTGCGACGTCGATCCCTTCTGCATCGACGACTGCAACGAGAGCATCGACGGCTTCTTCTCCGACATGGACGTCGGCGAGGGCGGCCTACCCGATGGCGGGGACGGGGGCGTGACCGACGCGGGCCCGGACTTCGGTCCCGACGCGGGCTGCGTCCCGGGGGCGCCGGAGCTCTGCAACGAGCGCGACGACGACTGCGACGAGCTCGTCGACGAGGGCATCGACACCACCTCCAGCCTCGAGAACTGCGGCGGCTGCGGCCTGCTCTGCGCGCCGAGCGGCGCCTTCGGCGTCTGTGAGGACGGCGTCTGCGGCATCGACCGCTGCGACGTGCAGCAGTACGACCTCGACGGCGACCCGACCAACGGCTGCGAGTACCGCTGTGGCGTCGCCGTGCCGGCGGCGGACGACACCGAGTGCAACCGGCGCGACGACGACTGCGACGGGACCATCGACGAGGACGTGCTCTTCGCGACGGACGTCGCGAACTGCGGCGAGTGCGGCCGGACCTGCGCCTTCCCCAACGCGAGCGCGACCTGCGAAGAGGGCGCCTGCGTGCTCGGGGACTGCGACGAGAACTTCTTCGACATCGACGGCTTCCCGGCGACGGGCTGCGAGTACTCCTGCACGCCGGCGGGCGCCGAGGTCTGCAACGGTCGCGACGACGATTGCGATGCGACCATCGACGAGCCCGGAGACCTCACGGATCCGACGCTCGGCGACGCCTGCGGCACCGACGTCGGGGCCTGCGTGGCCGGGACGTTGACCTGCGTCAGCGGCACCATTCGCTGCGAGGGCGAGGTTGGGCCGACGGCGGAGACCTGCAACGACGTCGACGACGACTGCGATGGCCTCGACGACGTCGCCGAGGGCCTCGTCGACACGGATCTCTTCAACTGCGGCGCCTGCGGCAACGTGTGCATGCTGGCCAACGCCTTCGCGGCCTGCGTCGGCGGCTCCTGCGAGCTGGTGACCTGCCAAGCGGGCTTCTTCGACGTCGATGGGCTGCCGGGCTGCGAGTACGCCTGCACCTTCGCCGGCGCGGAGTCCTGCAACGGCAACGACGACGACTGCGACGGTCTGACCGACGAGGATGTGATCGGGCCGGACTTCGACGCGACCAGCCTCTGCGGTGCGCTCGGCGTGTGCGCGACGGGTACCGCGCGTTGCGACGGCGCGGCCGGCATCGTCTGCGACCTGCCGACGACCTTCGAGGTGACCGAGACCACCTGCGACGGGCTCGACAACGACTGCGACGGACAGACCGACGAGCCCTTCACGCCGAGCGGCCTGGGCGACATCTGCAGCAACGGCGTGGGCGAGTGCCAGCGCACCGGGACCATCGTGTGCAACGGCGCCGGCACGGGCACGGAGTGCAACGCCGCCGCGGCCGGCTCGCCGACGGACGAGGTCTGCGACGGCCGGGACAACGACTGCGACGGCGAGGTGGACGAGCGCTTCACGGGTGCGGGCAGCCGGCCGCCGAGCACACCGGCCGACTTCATCATCGACGACCTCGTGCAGGTGGGGACGGGCGCCGGGGCCTTCTGGATGTACCGCTACGAGGCGTCGCGCCCGGACGCGTCGGCCAGCTCGGTCGGCGGGAGCTCGGCGCGGGCCTGCTCGCGGGTGGGGGTCTTGCCCTGGACCAACGTCTCCTACACGGAGGCCGAGGATGCGTGCGTGGCGGCGGGCTTCCGCCTCTGCACGGAGGCCGAGTGGGAGCAGGCTTGCCAATCGACCACGGGCACCTGCCGCTGGTCCTACGAGGGCACCGGCTTGAGCTGCACCACCTACAGCGCCGACACCTGCAACGGCAACGACTACGACACGGACCCCGGCACGGCCGGCGACCAGGACGACATCCTCGTCACCGGAGACCGCAACCAGTGTCGGGCGCAGCAAACCGGTGTAGGGGCCAACGACATCTTCGATCTCAGCGGCAACGTGAAGGAGTGGGCGGTGAGCCGTCCCTCGGGCGCCAACCCCCTTCGCGGCGGCGCCTCGAACAACCCCGCCGGCGGCATCGAATGCGACTTCGACTTCACCGTCGCGGACGACTTCTTCCAAATCGACAACGTCGGGTTCCGCTGCTGCAGCGACGAAGCGCCCTGAAGGGCGCGAGTCCCCTCACTGTGACGCGTCAGCGCGTTCCGAACGTCCCAAAATAGAAACCCATCACGCCTGCGGCTGGTCTATGCTGCGCCGAACGTCGGGCGGACCGCCCGGCCCCATGGCGCCGCCGCCGCCGGGTTCTAGGTGGCATGCGGCTCCGCGCCCCGGCTCCGCCGGCCGGCGAAGACCCTCCAGCCCCGGGCCCGGGCCCGTAGAGGAACGCACGCGATGACGGATAAGGACTCGCTCAGCATCACCGATAATCGGACGGGGAAGGTCTACGACCTGCCCATCACCAACGGAACCATCCGGGCCGCCGAGCTTCGGCAGATCAAGGTGCACGAGGACGACTTCGGGATGATGGCCTACGACCCGGCCTACAAGAACACGGCGTCCTGCAAGTCCAAGATCACCCTCATCGACGGCGCCAACGGCATCCTCCGCTACCGCGGCTACCCCATCGAGGAGCTGGCGGAGAAGGCGAGCTTCCTCGAGGTGGCCTACCTGCTCTGGTACGGCGAGCTCCCCACGCAGTCCCAGCTCGACGAGTACGTACACCACATCACGTACCACACGATGGTCCACGAGAACGTCCGCGAGTTCATGGACGCCTTCCGCTACGACGCGCACCCCATGGGCATCCTCGTCGGCACGCTCGGCGCGCTCTCGACCTTCTACCCCGAGGCGAAGAACGTCCTCGATCCGAAGTCGCGCGAGATCCAGATGATTCGCACCATCGCGAAGACGCCGACCATCGCGGCCTTCGCGTATCGGCATCGTCGCGGCCTCCCCTACATCTACCCGGACAACGACCTGAGCTACGCGGGGAACTTCCTGTCCATGCTCTTCAAGATGACCGAGGCGAAGTACACGCCGAACCCGGTCATCGAGAAGGCCCTCGATGTGCTCTTCATCCTGCATGCCGACCACGAGCAGAACTGCTCGACCTCGGCCATGCGGAGCGTCGGGTCGAGCCGCGTCGATCCCTACAGCGCCACGGCGGCGGCGGCGGCGGCGCTCTACGGCCCGCTTCATGGCGGGGCCAACGAGGCCGTCGTCCGCATGCTTCAGGAAATCGGCGACGTGAAGCGCATCCCCGAGTACGTGCAGAAGGCCAAGAACGGCGAGTTCCGCCTGATGGGCTTCGGGCACCGCGTTTACAAGAACTACGACCCGCGCGCGAAGGTCATCAAGGGGCTCGCCTACCAGGTCTTCGAGGAGACCGGGAAGAACCCGCTCATCGACATCGCCGTCGAGCTCGAGAAGATCGCTCTCGACGACGAGTACTTCGTGAGCCGTAAGCTCTACCCGAACGTCGACTTCTACTCGGGGCTCATCTACCAGTCGATGGGGCTCCCCATGGACATCTTCCCGGTGCTCTTCGCCATCGGCCGCATGCCCGGCTGGATGGCGCAGTGGGAGGAGATGACCAACGACGAGGAGCAGGCCATCGCCCGCCCGCGCCAGATCTACTTGGGCTACGGCGAGCGCCACTACACGCCGATCGCCGAGCGCGGCTAAGGGCCGCGCTGCCCCTGCCGGGGGCGGCGTCAGGCCCTCCCGAGGAGCCTCCGTCTCCGGATGCGCGGCACGGGGTCGGCGACGGCGTTTCGGCCCCCGTTCGCGGGGCAAGGGCAGGGGCGAGGCCACGGGATCAGCCACGCACCCGTGCGTGGCTGATAGGCTCGCGGCCGTGACGCGGCCCCTGACGGACGACACGCTGCCCCGCCGCTTGGCGGGGCGCTACAAGCTGCTTCGGCGCATCGGCGCCAGCTCGCGGGGCCTCGTCTATGGCGCGAAGAACACGCGCTCCGGCACTGGCGTGGCCGTCAAGATGCTGCACTTCGACACGGGCGGTGAGAGCGACGTCGTGCAGCAGTTCCTTCGCGGCGCGCGGAACGCGGCGCGCATCATCCATCCGAGCTCGGTCAGCGTTCTGGACGTCGACCGAGGCGAGGACGGGCACCTCTTCCTCGTGCAGGAGCTGCTCGAAGCGGACGACCTCGAGGATCACCTGGTTCGCGGGCGCCACATCGGTCTGACCGAGACCGTGGCGCTCATCCTCCCCGTGAGCGACGCGCTGGCCCTCGCGCACGCCTGCGGCTTGGCGCACCGGGACGTGCGCCCCGGCAACGTCATGCTCGTCCACGGCCAGGAGGGCGAGGCCATCCCGATGCTGGTCGACCTCGGCGGCTCCGCCGCCCTCGAGGAGCTCACGCCCCAGCTGACGGCGACCGGGCTGATGCTCGGCACCCCGGCCTACATGGCCCCGGAGCAGGTCACCGGCGACGCGCCTTCCGGGCCGCCGGCGGACGTCTGGGCGCTGGCCGTGATGACCTATCAGCTTCTCACGGGAGAGCTCCCCTTCGAGGGGAAGACCGTCTTCACCACGATGGACGCCGTGGCCCAGGGGCCCATCCCGCGGCTCCACGGGACGCTCGGCATTCCCGACGCCGTCGCGGAAGTCATCGACGCGGCCATGACCCGGG
>CALCTH010000503.1 GCA_937893795.1 uncultured Myxococcales bacterium
ACGGCCACGTCGAGCAGCTCCTCGAGCCAGGCGACGCTCATCGGCCGCTCCACGACGGCGACGGCTTCGAGGAGCCTCCGCGCGTCCGGCGAGAGCGCCTCGCGCGCCGCGGCCATCAGGGCGCCGGGCTCATCGGCGCTCGTCGCGAGCAGCTCGAGCACCCGTTCGGGCGTGCCTTCCGTGCGGGCATGCACCCAGCGGGCGACCTCCGGGCTGGCGAGGAGCGCGGCCACGCCGTCGACGTCGAGGCCGCTCAGCGGCAGCTCGGCGACGCGCGTGACGTCGTCGAGGAGCCCGAGCGCGCCGAGGGTCGGGGCCGTCGCGAGGAAGAAGGCCGGCAGACTCCAGCCGGGCCCGATGGCCTGGCCGCTCTCGCGGCCGCCCTCGAGCAAGAAGGCCAGCAGCTCCCGCGTCGCTTCGTCGGCGTCCTGCAGCTCGTGCAGGAGCAGCATCGGCGGCCCTTCCGCGGCCAGCGCGCGGAGTAGCTCCTCGACGGCCGAGAAGAAGCGCAGCCGGCGCTCGCGGGCTTCCGTCGACGCGCGGGCCTGCCCGGGGGCGGCTTCTTCGCCGTGCGCCTCGTGCTCGAACCAGAAGCCGCAGCAGCCGTCGGCGCATGCCAGCCAGCGCGCCGCCGGCGGTGTGGGCCGGCCCATGCCGCGGAGCCGGTC
This sequence comes from uncultured Myxococcales bacterium, assembly GCA_937893795.1. GTDB lineage: Bacteria > Myxococcota_A > Polyangia > Polyangiales > Houyiibacteriaceae > CALCTH01. Next base: position 669 of record CALCTH010000503.1, read on the forward strand.
GAGGGCCTGCTGCACCAGACTGGCGAAGGGCGCATAGGCCCGGTGTTTCTCGCAGCGCGCCTCGAGCACGGTGTGGCCGGCGCGGCGCATGCGCTCGGCGAAGCGCGACGCGAGGGCGGTCTTGCCCACGCCGGAGGCTCCCGTGAGCACGAGGAGCTCCGCGCCGCTCTCCCGGGTGGCGTGGAAGCGCTCGGCGAGCGTGGCGAGCTCCCGGTCGCGTCCCAGGACGCCGAGCGGTCGCGGCACGAAGGCCAAAGGCGCAGGCGACGGGGCCCGAGGGACGGGCCTCGGGCGCAGAGCGCCAGAGGAAGCGCGGCACGTGGCCCGCGAGTCCTTCATGCGTCGGTCCTTTCGAGTGAGAACGAACGCCGCCTCCCTCCCTCAGGGCGCGGTCGTAGAAGGACCTTTCAAGTTGTGTGCCTACGCACTTCTGTCGGGCTTTGGGCCCTATGGCGTCGAGGTGCCGGGCCGCGGGCGCCCGGGCGTCAGCGGCGCGCACGGCCGAAGTGTGCGTTTTCCTAACGGCGCGGCGCTCACCCCCGGAGCTTGTAGGTCAGGGCGTCGGCGAGGCAGGCCGCGAGGGCGTCGGACGGCGGAGGCGACGACGTCGCGAAGACCAGCCCGCGGTTGCCGTCGTAGCGAAAGGCAGCGCCGTGCCGGGCGCGGAAGCCTTCGACGAGCGTGGTCTGGCAGCTCACGAAGACGCCCCACTGGCCGGGCCGCTTGGGCGACCAGCCGAGGCGCACGGTCGTCCCGCTCCTCTTCGGCCGATAGCTCGGCTCGCCCCAGCGAAGCATCTCCGTGAGCGGCCCGATGCGCGCATCGGCCGCCGCGACCTCGAAGATGAGCCCGCGCGCGGCGAGCATCGGTGCGCGCGCCGCCAGCGGGATGCCCTCGAAGGCTTCCGCCACCTCCCGCGGCATGTCCGGCATGTCCATCAAGCAGCGACCTCCTGCGACGCAGGGTAGACCCTTGGCATGGGTCAGCGCGCCAACCTGCTCTTGCGGAGAGAGGGGAGGACCGAGCTCTTCTACACCCACTGGCGGGCCAACACGCTCGACTCCGACCTCTTCTGGGGCCCGGCGGCCGCGGAGGCGTTCATCCGCGCGCAACGGTCGGAGTCCGAGGGTGCCGCGTGGTTGGACGAGGTGTGGGCCGAGGGCGGCGCCGTGGTGGACTTCGATCGGCGCGTTCTCCTCTGGTTCGGCGGCGAGGAGGTCGAGTGCGACGTCCCGCTCCGGCGGGTGCATCTGGCGCTCATGCGGGAGCTGTGGCCGGAGTGGAGCGTGCGCTGGGCGCACGGGCATCTGCCTGAGCTCGCGACGTACGTAGGTCGTTCCACCGAGGACTTGCTGACGCCGGAGGGCGAGGCATGGACGCCGAGCCTCGAGGCGCCCGAAGAGCCCGACTGGTTGAGCTCGGTCGTGTCCTTCGAAGGGCCCCGCGAGGAGTGGAAGCTGCTTGGCTTGGACCAAGACGCGAGCGAGCTAGCCCTGGTGGGCGTGCGGCTCGTCGCGCTGCTCGATGAGGCCGACCTGCCGGATCGCCTCGATGCGTCGCGCGGTCCCGAGTTCCCGCAGGGCGGGCTCCACGTGGACGCGGTCCGCCGCCGCCTCGACGTCTGGACCGCTCCGCCTCAGCCGGTCTTCGAGGAGCGACTGCAGGCGAAATGGCCGGGGTGGGGAATCCGGTGGCATCGCGATCGCTTCGAGGCCGTGAGCGAGAAGCTCGGCAACCGCCTCCAGCTCCCCGAGCGCGACCCGGTAGCGCTCGTGGATCGCGTGCGTTCCGCGGTGCTGCGCGCTCCGCCTGACCGTGGTGGCCTCGTTCAGGAGCTCACCGGTGTCCTCGGTGCCGAGTCCGTGGTGGGCGTGAATCCCTTTGCGCTTCGGGACGATCCGCCCGCCGCGCCTGACCATGCGCACGCAGAGGCGTTCGAGCGCGCGGTCGCGAGCGCCTCGCGGCGCGGCGGGCTGCTAGCGTAGGGCCGTGCTTCCCGCCGACGTCGTCGCCTGCCCGCTCTGTGGGACGCCCTGCCGGATCGCGGCGGGGGTTTGCGACACCTGCGGGCAGGCCCTGGGCGAGGAGCCGGACCTTCCGCAGCTGCGCGCCGAGGAGCTCGAGCTCACGAAGCGCCTCGCGGGCTTCGGCCTCGCGGCCGCGGGCACGCTCGTCGTCTCGATCCTCTTGCCGCTGGGCTGGGTCCTGCTGCTGCTCCCCGGCGCCGGGCTCTTCGACTCCGCGTCGCGGCTTCGGGCCATTCGTGGTCGGCTTCGGCGCCTCGAGCGGGGTGAGCCGCCCACGAGCTTCTGAGCGCGCATGGAACGGGGGATTCTCTTCTGCCGCCCGGGGCCCGGCAGCGTGCTCGAGGACCGCTTCGAGAGCGAGGCCGACGTCGCGGACCACCTCGGCCTCGCGACCTGCGTCGTGAACGCCGACCTGGTCGTGGAGGGCGAGCCGCACCTCGCGACCGAGAAGGTGCCCGCCGGCGAGTGGGTCTATCGCGGCCCCATCCTTCGCGCCGAGGCCTACGAAGCGCTGGCGTCGGCGGTGGGCGATCGCGGGGCGACGCTCTTCACCGAGCCCGCCGCCTACGAGCACGGCCTTTACCTGCCCGAGCACTACGACGCGATCGTGGATCGCACGGCGCCGAGCCGGTGGACCGAGGGCACCGACGTCGGCGAGGCCTGGGAGGTCGCGCAGGAGCTCGGCCCGCCTCCTTACCTGCTGAAGGATCACGTCAAGAGCGCCAAGGAGGCCTGGGAGGAGGCGTGCTTCGTGCCCGCGGGCTCGGACCGCGCGGCCTTCGAAGCCGTGGCGCGCGGGCTCCTGGCGGAGCGCGGCGAGGCCTTCGAGCGCGGCTTCGTCATCCGGCGCTTTCTGACGCTGCGGACCAGCGGCGTGCGGGACAAGGCACGGCGCATCCCCGAAGAGCACCGGCTCTACTTCGTCGAGGGCCGCGTCGCGGCGCACGCGCCCTATCACGGCTTCACGGAGCCGCTGCGCGACGTGAGGCCCTACGAGGACGCGCTCGGCACCCGCATCGACTCGCCCTTCTTCGCCGCAGACGTCGCCTTCCGCGCCGAGGACGACGAGTGGCTCGTGGTCGAGGTCAACGACGGCGGCGTGGCCGTCCCGCCCGAGGACCTCGATCTCGTGGCGCTCTACGAGGCGCTCGGGGGCTGAGGCGCGTCGTGCGGACGGCTCGCAACGGAGAGGCCCGTCGCGCATAAGGAGGCGCATGGGTATCGTCAGCGCGCTCTTCGGCGGGAAGAAGGTCTTTCCCGTGCACCTCACGGACGCGACCTTCGAGCAGGAGGTGCTCCGCTCGGAGCTCCCCGTCATCGTCGACTTCTGGTCGCCGGGCTGCGTGCCCTGCAAGAAGCTCGAGGACATCATCTTCTCCCTCGCCAAGGACTACGAGGGCCGGGTGAAGATCGCCGAGATGAACGTGGCCGAGGCGCCGAAGACGGCCGGTCGCTGCCGCGTCGCCGCGACGCCCACGGTCCTCTACTTCAAGGACGGCAAGCCCGTGGAGCGCGTCGTCGGCGTGAAGGGCAGCCTCTACCACCGGCAAACCATCGAAGAGGTCTTCGGCATCACGCCCTGAAGGCGTGGCATGCCCGTGGAGCACCGGCCGGGGGCGACGCGCTAGGCTCGGCCCCGTGAAGGTACTCGTCACCGGGGTCACCGGGCTGCTCGGGCGGCTCGTGGCGGAGCAGCTCCTGGCGCGCGGGCACGAGGTGCTCGGCATCGATCGGCGCGCCTGGCCGAACGCACCCGAGGGCCTGCGGCTCACGCAGGCCGACATCCGGAAGCGGCCGGCCGAGGAGGTTTTTCGCACCGAGCGGCCTGACGCCGTCATCCACATGGCGACGGTCACGCACATCCGGCAGCGGAGCGCGGACCGCTTCCGCATCAACCTCCAGGGCACGCGCGCGGTGGTCGAGCATTCGCAGCGCTACGGCGTGAAACAGCTCGTGTTCGCCGGGCGCCACACCTTCTACGGCGCGCAGGCGGACTCGCCGCTCTATCACACCGAGGACGAGCCGCCGCTCGGGCTCCACGCCTTCCCGGAGCTCGCCGATCTGGTCGCCGCCGACCTCTTCGCGGCCTCGGCGCTCTGGCGGCATCCGGAGCTGGCCACGGCCGTGCTCCGCGTCGTCTACACGCTCGGTCCCGCGCGCCACGGCACGCTCGCGAGCTTCCTCCGCGGCCCGCGCGTGCCCACCGTGCTCGGCTTCGACCCGCTCTTCCACGTGCTGCACGAGGCGGACGCGGCGGCGGCGCTCGTGCGCGCGGCCGAGGCCGAGATCCGCGGCGTGTTCAACGTCGCCGGGCCGCCGCCGGTGCCCCTGAGCGTGCTGATTCGCGAGACGCATCGGCAGGCGCTGCCGGTGCCGGAAGGGCTTCTCAACGTGACGCTCGGCCGCTTCGGTCTCCCGCGCTTGCCGAAGGGCGCCGTGGACCACATCAAGTTCCCCATCGTGGTCGATGCGAGCGCGTTTCGAGAGGCGACCGGCTTCGAGGCCGTGCATCCCGTCGAGACCGCCATGGCGGACTTCACGAGCGCCTCGCTCTCCGCCGCCTCATGAGCCGCTACCGCATCATCGACGCGCCCACGCGCATCCCCGTCCCCGGCGACAAGCTCATCGAGGAGCACGCCGGCCGCCTCGCCTCGGGCACGGAGAGCGTGAGCGTCGCCCACATGGTGGCGCCGCCTGGCTGGGGCGAGCCGAGGCAGACGCCGGCCTTCCTCGAGGTCACCGTGATGCTCCGCGGTCGCATGCAGGTGGAGCTCGGCGAGGGGCTCGCGACCACGGAGGTCATCGGCCCCCGTCAGGCCATCGTCGTCGAGGCGGGCGTCCCGGTCCGCTACTCGAACCCCTTCGACGAGGAGAGCGAGTACTTCGCCGTCTGCGCGCCGGCGTTCGCGCCGGAGCTCGCGGGCCGCGAGGAGTAGCGCCAGCCCCTCGACCCGGCCGGCTGGGCGACCTACACGGGCTTCATGGCCCTTCGCGTTCGCTATCACGCCGCCGCTCGGGAGCTCGCCGGCTGCCGGGAGGAGACCCTGGAGCTCCCCAGCGACGTGGACGAGGCCGGTCTGCGCGACGCCCTCGCTGCGAAGCACCCGCCCCTCGGGCCCTATCTCGAGCGCATGCGCTTCGCGAAGAACGGAGACTTCGCCCCGCGGGACGCACGCTACGCGAGCGGCGACGAGGTGGACGTGATGCCGCCCGTGGCCGGCGGCGCACCGGAGGCGTCCGCCGTGCGCATCGCCGACGTGCGGGACGCGCCGCTGAGCATCGACGAGTGCTACCAAGCCGTAGCCCACGCGGGCGCGGGCGGCGTCTGCGTCTTCACCGGCGTCGTTCGGGACCACGCCGAGGGCAAGGCCGTGAGCGCCCTCGACTACGAGGCCATGACCGACCTCGCCATCAAGGAGACGGAGCGGGTGCTGGCGAAGGTCGCCGAGGAGGTGCCAGGCGTGCGGCTCGCGGCGGTGCACCGCGTGGGCGCGCTACAGATCGGCGATCTCGCCGTCGTCGTGGCGGCGAGCTCCGCCCACCGCGCCGAGGCCTTCCAGGCCTGCCGCCTCGCCATCGACCGCATCAAGGAGACCGTGCCCATTTGGAAGAAGGAGTACGGCGTGAGCGGCGACGCGAGCTGGGTGAACCTCGAGGGGTGAGCGGTCAGGGGCTCGGCGGAGGAGGCGGAGGCGTCGGGCACACGCTCGGGAAGCTCGCGGCCGCGGGGCCCGCGCACACGCAGTCGCGCTCGGCCGGCGTCACGCAAGGCCAGGCCGACGAGGTGCCGCCCATCATGCAGACGAGCCCGGCGGGGCAGCGGAGCCCTGCGAAGCCGCCACAGTCGCCGAGGCTGCCGGGGATGCAGACGCGCTCGTAGCAGATCTGCCCGGGGCCACAGCCGGCCGCGGGGCAGATGGCGCCGACGAGACCGCAGGCCGAGCCGGCGTCCATGGAGCTGCCGCCGTCGACGGTGGTGCCGCCGTCCGGGACCATGCCGTCCGTCGGCGTACCCCCGTCGCCCGGGCCATCGGGCACGTCCCCGTCCGGCACGTCCCCGTCCGGCACGTCCCCGTCCGGAACGTCCCCGTCCGGCATGTTGCCGTCGGGCGTGCCGAGGTCGCGCGCCATGTCCGGCGTTCCGCCGTCCGCACCGGCGTCCCGGCCGAGGTCCTCCTCCCCGAGGTCGGGTCCCGGGCCCGAATCGGTGCGCGGCGGCATGTCGACGCGGATCATGTCTTCGCCAGCGTCCGTGCCGCCGGTGCCGCGCGAATCGTCGCCGCACGCGGCCATCATCAACGCGAGAATCCAACTCGTCCGTCGCACGACATCACCTCGTCTCACCATGTGTCCTGGGTGACGCAGGGAGGCCGATTCCGTCATCTCGTCCATGGGGACGCGACCTCGCTCACGTGCCGCGCGTGTCGCCGAACCAGCGGATCTGCAGCCGGTCGCAGTAGCGCCATCCGCGCGCGAGGGCCTCGTCGCGGAGCCACGCGCCGACGGCGTCGAGGCGCTCCACGGTGGTGCCCTCGGGCATGAGCATCACCCGGTCGGGCCGCGGGGCGAGCGCCCGCACCTGCGCCTCGACCTCGGCGAGCTCCGCCGGGGCGCTCACGACGTATTTGAGCTGGTAGTCGGCGCCGCGACCCATGAGCGCGCGCAGCACTGCCGGCCGAAAGCGCGCCTCCTCGTGGCGAGCGAGCCAGCGCGGGTCCGAGCGCGGACCGGAGTCCGCCAGCTTCGGGCTGATGGAGTAGAGGTCCGCCGGCACGCCCGGGTCCACGGTGCCGGCCGTCTCGATGGTCAGGTGGTGACCGTCCGCCCGCAGCGCCGTCGCCAGCGCGCCCACGTGCTTGCTGACGAGCGGCTCCCCGCCCGTGAGCACGACGTGGCGAACCTCCGGTCGCGTGCGGAGCTCCGCACGCAGCTCCTCGGGCGTACGCTGCGTGCCCTCCGGCGACCAGCTCGCGTAGGGCGTGTCGCACCAGCGGCAGCGCAGGTTGCAGCCGCTCGTCCGGACGAAGTAGCTCGGCTGCCCCGTGAGCAGCCCTTCGCCCTGAAGCGAGAAGAAGGTCTCGGCGATCCGAACCCGCGGCTCCACGCCGCGAGCGTGGCACCTGGGAGCGCCCCTCGCGACGTGTCCGTCATCCAGGGCGAGATCGACTCGTCCGTGCGTTCGGCGAAGCCATCGTCGCTTTCAGCTCCGCGTGCTCCGCACCTGCGCATCGGCCGAGCGCGGTGAGCGACACGATCCTCATCGCGGCATTCGGACGGGACGGACGGAGCCTGCTGACGCTCTGCCTCGCGACGATTGGTCGTTGAGCCGGCGACCTCGCGCGAGCCTGCACTGCCCGTCCGCGAGGCGCCACGTTGACAAGGGGCGAGCGCGTTCGGGACGCTCGCGCGTTGGGCTCGTCGCCATCGGCGCGCCGAAGCCGCGGAGGTTCCCATGATCTCGAAGTCGTACCTCGTCACCCTCGCCCTCCTGCTCGCTGCGGCCTGCGGCGACGACAGCGGAACCACCGGCACGGTAGGAGCCGACATGGACACGGGCGACGGCTCCACCGTCGAGTCCATCGTGATGGACATCGAGCCGATCGTGGACAGCTGGACCGTCCCGCAGGACAACCCCGCGTTCGACGGGTCGCAAAGCAGCCTCTTCTGCCGCTTCGCGACCAACCCGCTCGCGCTTCTCTACACGGTTCAGTACGTCAACGCCGAGTCGCCCCCGCGGGTGTTCACCAGCTGCTGGTACCCCGTCAACTGCGGCGGCGAGCGCGAGCCGGTGCCCGACCGCGGCCGCTTCCCCGGCGGGGAGAACTACATCCCCGGCTACGACGCTGGGCTCGTGGGTCCCGACTACTTCGTTCGGGTCAGCGGTTCGGGCACGCAATGCGGCCTCGACCCCGGTTGCGGCGCGGACAGCGCGGTCGCCATGGAGGCCGAGGCTCGGCTGCGTGAGGTCGGCGGCATTTGCCGCATCACCATCGACGTCGACCCAGACGTGCAGCCCACGCCCTGAGCACGCGGGGCTGCGGGCCGGTGTGATGAGCTGGCCCCGCATCGGCATCCATCATCCGAGCAAGCCTTCGCGTTGCTTCCGGTTCCGGCGTCCCGTCGCTTCCGCAGCCTGGGGACGCTCGAGCCTGCTCCGCTGGTTTCGGTGCGCAGGGTGTCGCTCGGATTCCGAGCCTCAGCGACCACAGGCTTCCGGTATGCGACCCCGGCCCATGGCCAGGTGACGGAGGGGCGGCCCTTCGCGCGGATGCTCGGCCTCCGTCCAGCTCACGCCGTCGTCAGAGACCCACACGACGCTCGTGGCGAGGCCGACGTGGCCGCTGGTCTCGTTGCCCGTGACCTCCGCGAGGGCGGGCGCCTCGCCGAGCCATGTCCAGTCCCGGCCGTCGCTCGTCTCGAAGACACCGTCGCTGGCGTAGGCGCGGATGCGGGTTCCGACGGTCGCGAAGGAGGCTACTCCACCGCCCGGAACAGGTGCGCCGAGCTCCCAGCTTCGCCCTTTGTCACCCGAGACGCAGACGTCCCCGCGACCCGACCCAAAGAGGAAGTGGCCGCCACCGTCGACCGGAGCGCGGGCAGAGTCGAGGCAGCGACGCTCCGCGCCGGTGAGTGGCGACGCCGTCCAGCTGGCGCCGTCGTCGTCGCTCCAGGCGACGAGCGGCTCGGACCCGAGGCTCACGACGATCACGGTCCCCCGTCCGTAGCCGAAGAGCCCCTTGCCATGGCCCGGCGGGCTGAAGCGCTCCCACGTCTCCCCGCCGTCGAGGGAGCGTTGACCGCGGTTGGCCTGCCCCAGGACCACGGCGTTTTCGGTGGCGACGCCGCTCCAGGTGTCCCCACCCTCGCCGCGGGCGAGCGCGTCCTCCCACACGATGCCATCGCGGCTCCGGCGCACGCGCTTCGGCGCGCCCCATCCCGATGCGGCTAGGAACCAGCCGCCCTGGGCAACCAGCTCGCGCGCGGTCCACTCGTGATGGCCCCAGTAGCTGGCGCCGGTCTCCTCGACGCGGTGCCCCACCCAGTGGTGTCCGCCATCGCAGGAGACCATGGACCGGCCTCCGTGGCCGAAGGCCACGAAGAGTACGGCTTCGTCCGGCGCGAGAACGTCCATGTCCTCTCGTGGCCCATGCCCGGGCCCGGCGTCTGGCGCTTCACGTGCGGGAGAAGCGCCCCCGTCCGGATCGGGCTCGGGTCCCGCATCGCGCGGCGGTCGGCCATCGAAAGCGCCGGGCGCATCGGGACGGCCGAGGTCGACATTCGTGAAGGCCCCATCGTGCGCCTCGGTTCGACCCGCCGCGCATGCGAGCAAGGCGCTGCAGGCCGCCAGGCCGAAGGCACCGGCAGCCTTCCGACGGTGAGCGCTCACGCTCCTCGCACCCAGAAGGGCAGGGCCTGGCCCATGACCCTCTCCGCGGCGGCGTAGTCTCTGCGGTAGTCGGCGTCGCCACGCTGCGTGTCGTCGATCAGGAGGTCACCGTAGCCACCGTGACCGTAGAGGTCGTACTCGGCCTTGGGCACGCCCATCGCGTCGAGCATGTTGGCGAGCAGCTGGTGGTAGAAGAGCCCGAGCTTGGCGCGTGGCGCGCGGCTCCAGGAACCCGTGTCCAGCTCACGGATGCGGTAGTCGACGTGGTAGCCGGTTTCGAAATGCCCGCAGGCCGAGCCAGCGGTCACCACCGGCATGTCGATGTTGTGGTGTGCGTTGTGGGAGTTCTCGTTCGTCCAGAAGATGAGCGATCGGTCGAGGTAGGTGGCGCCGTCGCCATACTCGATGGCGTCGAGCTCCTTGGCCAGGTGGAGAAAGACCTCTTCGAAGATGGTCTGATTGGCGTCGACGAGGTCCTGCTGGTGCTCCGGGATGTCGTTGTTGTGGGCGCGATGATGAAAATCGCGACCGGCCATCTGCCCCGGCGCGCAGTTGTCGAGACCGATCGTCCAAAGGCGGCAGGTGCCGCAGAGAATGCCGGCGACGATGGTCTCCATGTGGATCTTCTGATGACGCTCCGCCTGGAACGAACCATCGAGGTTGCTGCGACCACGCTGGAACGAGTCCGTGCGGGCGGGCTCCGAGACGTCGCCGCAGGAGGCTACGACCGCGGAGCGGCGCTGGAGCTCGAAGAGCCGCTCCATGTGGGCGTCGAGGCGCCTTCGGTCCCCCGCAGAGAGGCGCTGGTCAGAGTCGCGAAGCCGGCGGTAGTTCTCTAGAACGCGGTCGACGAGCAGCGGCCGTGCTGGCCCCTCCCTCGTTACGTCGTCGGGCTCGACGTAAATGGCGTTGAAGGCGTTGCCGCTGAAGCGCACCTTCTGAACCGCCCCCGAACGGGATGCGGGATTCGAAAAGCCATAGGCGAGGTGGCCCCAGTTGATCGAGCGTTCTTTGATGGTCGAAAGGTCGCGGTAAAAGGAAGGCGACCACGCCATCAGCTGGTCGATGCTGGGTGTCTCGTCGAGCTTCCCACCGCCCTGGTGGTTGTTGCCGAGGTTCCCGAAAGCAGCCGCGTTGTGACCGATGTAGGTGGGGATGTCGAAGCCCTGAAGATAGTTGAGCTTGTCGAGGAGGCTCGGAGTGAGGGTTCCAGCATCGGCCTGCAATACATCGCTCAGGAAAGCGCGCCCATCGCGCAGGTCCGCGTTGAGCCTTCCCCGATGAATGGTGCGCTCCGCGTAGGTACGCTGCTCGTCGAAGATGGTCGTTTGGGGAACACGGCGCGTCTCGAAGACCGCGCCCTGCTGATTCTGCATCGCGATGAAGAAGCGTGGCCCTGTATCGGGGCCCGCATCCGCCGCGACACGCGGCAAGAGCGACGGGAGGAAGGGCAGCGCGAGCGTGGCTCCTCCCACCCCTCGAAGGAACGCGCGACGCCCCCTCAACTCGACACCGGTTCGCTGGGACTTCACTTCACTCTCCCTCGGTCGGTTCGGCGACGACGCGCTCACGAAAGCGCGACGACGTGACGAAGGTCTCGATGGCCGTGCGCAGGCTGCCGCCACTTCGAAGTGCCTCGTTCATTTCCTGGAGTACGCAGCCATCACGCCTCTCGTCCTCCGCACGACCGAAAGAGAAGCGGAGGTAGGTTCGAGCGAAACAGGCGGCCGGCTTTCCGCTCTCGACGAGTGCGTCGACCGCCTGGGCGGCGTGCTCGAACTCCCTCGTATCGGTCTGGTGGAATCGCGGCGTCGCCACCGTGTAGACGGGGGGCTCGACGAGGAGCGTTCCGTCGCTGGCGAACACGGGCTCGGTCTCTCGGAAGCGCCCCAGGATGTCGAAGTTCTCCGTCAACATCCCGATGGGGTTGATCGCGGTGTGACACTGAACGCACTCGCTGCCCTCGACCTCGGTCAGCTGTTCGGCCTGCTCCCGAGCCGTGAGATCCACGCTCAGCATGGGGAGGTTCTCCATCGAGCTTGGCGGCGGATCCGGGATGGGATCGCAAAGCAGGCCGATGCGGGCATGGACGCCCTTCAGGATCGGGTGGGTGATGTTCGAGTTGCCGACGACGAAGGCGGCGCGTGTCAGGATTCCGCGACGGGCCGGGTCCTCGAAGGCCGGAGGCTCCGACACACCATCCCAGGGCTCGACTCCGTAGATCGCGGCTACCTGGGGCGATCGGGCGAAGGAACGGTCGCTTCCGTAGAGCTCCGCGATGCCGCCTTCTACCTGCAGCGTGTAGTACACGGCCATGTCGATGACCTCGTCGCGCATCTCCAGGTGAAGCGTGTCGCCCGGGTCGAAATCGCCGCGCACGGCGTCGAAAACGGGGTCGCCCTTGAAGGCCGCTATCGATGGCGGGTCCGTGAGCCAGAACCACTCCTCGTAGAAGCGGCGAACGGGAGTCTCGGCCCGCGGATCGTCCAGTAGGCGACGCACCTGCGCCCGGTAGACCTCGCCGGTGAGCAGGGAGCCGTCGTCCGCAGCGGCCCTCAGCTCGGCGTCTGGCACGCCGTCCCAGAGCTGGAGCGCCAGGCGCGCCGCGAGCTCGTGGGGAGCGAGCGAGACGCGGTCTGCGGCCGTCTCCTCGTCGCCGGTCTCCACGAGGTAGTGAAGCCGCGGTGACGCCGCGAAGGTCCCGATGACGTCGGCGAGAGCTTCCGGGACGATGCCCTCGACGCCGTACACGCCCTCGTAGAACTCGACGTCGGCGGGGTCCAGCGGGGCCCGCTCCGCCAGCCGGCCGAAGCGGGCGATGAAGTCACGCAGGCAGGCCCCGTCGTTGCCGGCGTCCCCGTCGGTCGCGCAGCCGCCCAGAAGCGCCACGATCCGAGCCGGCGTACGGGTGAGCGCTTGCCCCAGAGCCTGGGCCATGGCGATGGACGCGCTCACGTGCTCACCCTGAAGTGCCTGGTCGGCGCGGCGGAAGCCGCCATGGGAGCCGTTCGTCACGGCGACCTCGGCCTCCGGGTATGCCTCGAACGCGGCCTGGAGCTCCCCGAGGACTTCGGACGCCATGCCTGCCGGCAGGCTCTCCACGACCAACGCGCTCACGGCGCGCGTCAGCTGGGAGCCGGTGAGCCGGACGAGGGCGAGGTCGGGAGCGCGATCCGCCGGGTCGCAGCGAAAGTCGATGGACGCAGGTACCGGCGGCGTTCCCGCGGACGGTCCTCCCGTCGCGACACCGGACGTCGGGTCCTCGATCACCCCCGTACACGCCGCGAACCCCGAGGCCAGGAGCCCGATCGTCCAAGGGGCTCGCCTTCTCCAACTACGCATGCCCCAAGGACGAAGCGGGCGCGCACGCTTGCTCAGGCTTCTCGTTACGTGCCCGTCGGTCTTGCGCAGAGCCGCACTTCGTTGAGCAACTATCGGACGCCCGCCCGTCAGTGAGATCGTGGAGGCGCCCACGGCACCGATGACGGACGACGCACAGGAGCAGACGAGGGCTGCGGAGGTCATCGCGCTTCCCTCGAATCGCTTTGCCTCGCGCATGGCGGCGGCCGCCGGGTTTCTCGCTCTCCAACGCGGCGAGCCGGAGGGTGTGCTCTGGCTCTACGAGGAGTATGGGCGGTTCGTTCACAAAACCGTGCACCGCCTGCTGGGCGCCGACGACGCTCACGACGACATCGTCCAGGAGGTCTTCATCAGCCTCATGCGTCGCGCGCGGTCCCTCCAGAACCAGGATTCCGTGCCTTCGTTCGTGCGCCGGGTCGCGGTATCTCGGGTCATCGACGAACTTCGCCGGCGCGGTGTACGGCGCCGCCTCTTCGCGTTTTCCGAGGACCAGGATCGGTTCGAAGGCACGCAGGCGAATCCGGAGACCCGGGATCTGCTCCGCCGCGTCTTCGTGCTCCTGGAGCGGTTGAAGGCCAAGGACCGCGTTGCGTTTCAGCTCCGCTACGTGGAGCGATACAGTCTCGCCGAGGTCGCCTCGGCGTGTGATTGCTCCGTGGCTACGGCCACACGCCGGATTCGCCACGCACGTGAGCGTCTGCGTGTCTTCGCCGCGGCCGACCCGGAGCTCGCTCGGCTCGTGGAGGCGCTATGAAGGAACCCCCTCAGGACCTCGCAGGGCTCTTCGATGCCACCCTCCAGGACGGGCCGGGTGACGCGCGCATCGCCGAAGGCAGGGAGCGGCTGGCCGCAGCGGCGCAGGCCGCGCCTCGGCGTCGAAGGATGCGTGCCGCGGCGGCTTCTTCGGCCGCGGCGTTGGCAGTGGCAGCCGCGGTGCTTCTCCTCGTCGTCGGCGAGCCGCAAGGCGACCCCGAGTGCCTCTGGGACGGTCAGCCGTGTCGTCCAGGGGCGTGGATGCAGGGAGGCTCCATCGCGTTCGAAGATGGGTCGCGTGTCCGCCTGGACCCCGCGACGCGTGCGCGGCTGGTGTCCTTCGACGGGAGCGACGTGACCATCGATCTGCACGAGGGGGCGCTGGTCGCGGCGGTCGAGCCGACGCGCACCGCGCGATGGGTCTTCACCGCCGGTCCGCACGCGGTACACGTGAAAGGAACCGTGCTTCGCATCGCCTGGGCGGCGGAGGCCCAGGAGCTGACGGTGCAAGTGGACGAAGGTGAGGTGGAGGTCCGCGGCACTCGCCAGGTGGTCGAGGAGCGATGGAGCGTGGTCGCGGGCCAGAGGCTTCGGGCAGGAGCGACCTCCGTGTCGTTGGACGCCACCCGCGAGTCGGCTCCCGTCAACCCCCCGGAACCGTCGCGCGTCGACGAGGGTTTCGAGCCAGGCGGAGAAGAAGTTCATCCGAGCACGGGGGGAAGCGACGAGCCGGTGGCGGGACCGAGGGCCGCACGGGCGCGCAGGCCACGGGAGGCTGTGGCCGGCCGTGGGGCTCCCGATTGGCGCGCCCTCTTCCGCGAGGGGCAGTTCGCCGAAGCCTACGAGAATGCGATACCCGCGGGCCTCGAGGCGTTCGTCTCCGAGGCCCCGCCCCGGGACTTGCTTCTCGCGGCTCGAGCGGCGCGGCTTTCCGGGGCCGCCAACGACGCGATGCGCCTGCTCCGTGGCCTTCGGAGGCTGCACCCGAGCGCCGAGGAAGCCCCAGACGCGGCGTTCGAGCTGGGGCGCATGGCACAAAGACGTGGCGACCATCGCGGCGCGGCGCGCCTCTATGGTCGCTTCTTGGTCGAAGCCCCTGACGACGGGTTGGCGGTGGACGCGATGGGCCGGCGAATGGAGGCGTTGCTCGCCGCCGGTGAGACCACCGAAGCCGAAGCCGTCGCTCGTTCCTACCTCGCGCGCTATCCCCGGGGGCCCCATGCCTCGCTCGCCCGGTCCCTCCTTCCCCGGAGCCCGTAGCTTCTCGGTCATTCTCGGTCTGCTGTGGACGGCCCCGCTCTCGGCTCAGAGCGCCAGTCCGGCGAGCTTGGAGGTTCGCATCGCGACGGTGGGCGAGAGCTCCTGGGAGGAAGCCGAGCTTCGGCTCGCCGCGGAGCTTCGCTGGGAGGGCTTCCGCGTTTCACGGCGCCCGGTCGTTCCCAGCCTGGACGCGGGTGCGGGCCTTTGCGATGGCAGCCCTCGCTGCCTCTACGCCTTGATCGCGCGGCCAACGCCTGGGCAGGTCATCGCCGTCGTGGCCCGTGGAGGGGCGCCACTCGACCAGCGCCTCGCGCTCCGGATCGAGAGTCGGTCGGAGGAGAGCTTCGAGGACATGCTCGGTCGCGCCGTCGGGTTCGCCCGGACCAGGCTCCTGGCGCTAGCTGAGCGGGCTGCGGCTCCGGAAGCTGGCTCGGAACGGGCCCCCGAGCCGCAGTCCCCGGGGGGCGTGCGCTTCGATTTGCAGCTCGCAGGAGGCGCGGAGCTCGCCCTCGACATCACCGAGCCGCTCGTGGCGCTGCGCTTCGGGCTCGGCCCGAGCGAGCGCTCCTGGGCCCTGGGTCTCGACCTGCGCTCGGGCGCGCGCGCCGCAGGACGCGACGTGCCGGACAGGGGACCTGTCGAGGTCTGGACGCCCACGCTCCAAGCCTATGGCGCCTGGCGCGCCTTCCAGGGTCCTCGCTTCGCCCTCGAGCTCGACGTCTCCTTCGGCGCACTTCTGGCGGTCGGTCGCGGGCAAGGGCGATCACCCACGGTCGCGGGTCGCCGGGACGCCGCCTGGCTGCCGCTCGCTGGCGCAGGCCTCACGGGCGCGTACCGCGTTCGGGACCGCGCCTGGCTCGTGCTCGAGGTGCGAGCTCAGCGGGCCCTCGGCGACCTCGCGACCCGAGAAGGGGCGCTGCTCCGTTCGCCGTCCAGCGCACAGCTCGCCCTTGG
This sequence comes from uncultured Myxococcales bacterium, assembly GCA_937893795.1. Taxonomy (GTDB): domain Bacteria; phylum Myxococcota_A; class Polyangia; order Polyangiales; family Houyiibacteriaceae; genus CALCTH01. Next base: position 16,410 of record CALCTH010000503.1, read on the forward strand.
TTTTCGCTGGCGGTCCCGTCCTCACCCGTCGCTCGCGTCCGCGCGCTAGACTGCGGTTCGGTGCGAACGAACGGCCTCATCGCGCTCGCCCTCCTGGCGCTCCACGGCGCCTGCGACGCGCAGCTCGACGTCTTTACCGTGGGCATCGACGACGTGCCGGCGGACCAGGGGGCGGCCCCGGACGCCGCCGAAGATGCCGGACGACCGTCCGAGCTGTTGGCCCATGAGCCCTTCGGCGGCGAAGGCGACCTGAATGCGGCGAGCTCGGGCTTCGGTTTCACGTCGGATTGGCGGCGACAGCGCGAGTCCCCGGGCTATGAGCGAGTGCTCGAAGGAGGGCTGTCGTTCCCGGGCGTGCGTTCGACGGCTGCAGCGCTCCGAGGCGGGCCTGCCGGGGTGGCCAGCTGGCGGCTCCTCGACCTCGACCGCTTCCCAGACGGCTTCGTGATCCCGACGGGTTCTCCGCCGCAGCCGAGCCTCGCCGGTCCAGGACGGGAGCTATGGCTTGGTGCGCTCCTGCGACGGGATGAGCCGGACGACGGCACCGGCTTCGGCTGGGGGCGACTGAACTCGATCAGCGCGGGAGGATTCTCCGCGATGGCGCTCGTGGTCGACGACGAGTGGCGTCTCGTCGTCGGCAGCGGTGATGGGGAAGAGCGCACGGCCATCGCGGCGACGCTGGGGAGGACGTACTTTCTGGTGATCCGAACGTCGTTCGACGAAGAGCAGCTGCTGGCGGAGCTTTTCGTCGACCCACCGACCGACGGCGAGGAACCGGGCCCGGCAGCCGCCGTCGCCGCCACGAGCGCTCCGGGGCGCTTCTTCGACCGCGTCCTCTTCGCGCCTGCCACCGGAGTTCATGCGGGCCCGGCAATGACACTCGATGAGGTCCGTATCGGCACGTCGTTCCGCTCCGTCACCGGTCGTTGAAGTTTTTGAGCAGCCCATGGGCCGCCCCGCGTCCTTAGGGCGTGCGCCGGTTGCAAGCAGACCACCCGCGAGCCGGGTCCCTTTCCCTCGCCCTTTGGATGGCCTCGGGTTGCACGGGAGTCATCGGGGACCCTTTCGTGTCGCCGGAGCCCTCGAGCCCCGCTGCTGGACCGGCGGCGCTTCCCGCCCGCTGTGAACCGCGCGAAGGGGCCGTGCATGGGCCTTCTCCGCTGCGACGACTGACGCGCGTCGAATACACGCACGCGGTTCAGGACCTGTTCGGAACCGCGCCCGACGTCGGCGAGTTCACGCCGGACGAGCAGGTCGCCGGCTTCCGCTCCAACGCTCAGGTCGCCATCACCCTCGGGCAGGTCGAGCGTTACCTCGACGCCGCGACGAGTCTGGCCGGCGACCACACGGAGCCCCTCATGGCTGAGCTGGGCTGTGAGCCAGCGGAGGTCGAGTGCGCACAGACGCTCCTCGATACCCTTGGCCGCCGCGTCTATCGGCGACCGCTCGGCGAAGGCGAGCGAGCGGCGCTCCTCGACCTGCACTCGGCCGAGCTTGGACGTGGTGGGTCCGGGGTGGCGGCAGTCGGGGAAGTGGTTCGGGCTCTCCTCGCCTCTCCGCACTTTCTCTACCACGTCGAGGTGGGCGACGCGGAAGGCCGGCTTACACCCTTCGAGCTGGCATCACGCCTGTCGTTTCTCCTCTGGGCGTCGCCACCGGATGACGAGCTCCTCGACGCTGCGGCCGCCGGCGAGCTCGCCGACCCGATGGGCCTGAGCGCCCAGGTCGACCGGCTATTGGCGGACGCCGAGCGGCTGGCTCGCTCCGTCGCGGAGTTTCATCGCGAGTGGATCGGCACCGTGAACATCGACGGCGTGGCGCTCGCCGACCAGACGCGAAATGCGACTCTCTATCCAGACTGGACCGGCTCGCTCGGAGCCGCCTACGAGGCGGAGGCCGGCGATTTCGCCGTGCAGCTGCTCGTGCACGAGAATGCCCCGCTCTCCGAGCTGTTTCGTGCCTCGGTCACGGTGACGACCCCCGAGGCGGCGGCGGTCTATGGCGCGACACGTAGCGAGGCCGGAACCGTGGAACTCGACGCTCGCGCGCGCCGAGGTGTCCTGATGCTCGGCGCCTTCTTGGCGAACAACGCGCATGGCTCGACGATCTCTCGGGTCCTGCGCGGAAAGGTCGTCCGGGAGCGGGTGCTCTGCGGCGACATTCCCTCGCCACCGAACGACGTGGATGTGTCGGCCGAGGACGCCCTGAGTGGCACGGCCGCGCGCTTGGACCCGAGCTCCATTTGCTACGACTGCCATCGGCTCATGGACCCGATTGGGCAGGCCTTCGACGGCTTCGACGCCATCGCGGCGTCCCGCGACGTGGACGAGCTGGGGGAGCTCGTCTCGGGGCATGGCGAGGTGGTCGACTTTCCCGCGGACCCCGAGCTCGAAGGGAGTTTCTCCTCGCCGCTCGAGCTCACGGAGAAGCTGGCAACGAGTGACGCGGTGCAGGCATGCCTCGCGACCCAGTGGATGCGATTCGCACTTCACCGTCGGGAAGACGCCAACCGGGACGACGAGTGCGCGACCGCAACGGTTGCCGCGGACTTTCTCGCCGGAGGACGAACGTTGCGCGAGCTCCTGCGCCACGTCGCGCTCTCGCCTGCCTTCGCCAGCTTCGAGCAGGAGGATTCGGAGTGAGTGAATCACGTGGCCGGCGCGCTTGGCTTCGTACGCTCGGTCTAGGAGCCCTGGGAGCGCCCCTGCTGGCACGAGCACCCTTCCTCGGCGCCGTACCGAGCGCGGAGGCCCAGGGCGCCATACGGCGCATCGTCTTCTTCACCTCCGGCAACGAATCCATCGAGCGCAGCTGGTGGTTGCCGCCCGGCGTCTCGGAGGCGTCGGGCACCTCTTCGCCGCTCGAGGCTCTTCACCCCATCATGAGCTCGCTCGAGCCTTTCCGGGAACGGCTCTTGGTGCTCGGCGGTGCCGTTTCGCCGGGTGGGGGCCATCCCGCCGACAAGGCGATTCTGACGGGGCACCGGCTCGGCGAGGACGGGGGACGCAAGTTCAATCGCGGAACCTCCTTCGACCAGTTTCTCGCCGACCGCCTCGACGTGCGGGCGCTCGTCTTTCCGGGCTCTGGCGTGAGCTTCCGCGGCACTCAGTCGCCAGCGACGGCGTGGCGCGCGCACGAGGCGTTCCGCGCGTACTTCGGCGAGGGTGGAGGCGGCGGTGGAGCCGAGGAGGCCGCCCGTGCCCGCGACGCATCGCTGCTGGACGGCTTGGCCGGGCAGCTCGGCCAGCTTCGCGGTCGAATCCCGGCCGCAGACCTATACAAGCTGGAGGCGCACCTCGACGGCATCCGCGATCTCGAGCGCCGCCTGGAGCAAGGCGTCGTGAGCTGCGACGGGATCGCGCCGCCGGACCCGGATGCGGAAGCCCGTGGCGCCAGCTTCCGGGAGACCATGGATGCGCGGGCCGAAGTGCTCACGCAGGCCCTCGCCTGCAATGCGACCCGGGTCGCCGTGTTCCCCATGGGAGGCACATTCGGTTTCTCGGGCGAGCCCATGGAGGAGCGTGGCGTGACGACAGGTGTGCATGACACTGCACACGCGTATGCCGTGGACTCGGACAACGCCCCCCGCGTGGTGGCCGAGCGCGAGATCTGCGAGCGACTGGTGTACGAGGAATATGCCCGGTTGCTCGCACGCTTGGACGCTGTGCCCGAAGGATCGGGCACGCTCCTGGACCACACGCTCGTCGTGTTCGTGAAGTGGATGGGTTACGCGCACAGCGACGACGACCTGCTTTGGATGGTCGCTGGAGGCCAGGGGGCCACGGAGGTGCGCACGGGCCGCTATCTCGAGCTCGCCACCGTGGTCGGCGCGGCCGCGGCCGCGCGGGGCGGGCGGCGACGCGACCACCGCGGCCCTTCGAGCAACGGGATTCTCGCTGGGCTCGCGGGCTTGATGGGCGAACGCGTGGAATCCTTCGGGGAGGACCTCTACGACGGCAGCCCGATGGATCTCAGCTAGGCGTCCGTGGCTCAGTCCCACCCCGACGTGCAGCCCACGCCCTGAGCTCCGCGCTCAGGCGGCTTCGTCGTTGGCGTGCCCGAGCGAGACGCCTCGGGGATGACGGCGGCACGGTTCGTATGGCAATGGCCTTCCGTGCGCTCGTCACGACGATTGGTCCCCTCATTGCTGGCGCTTGGTCTTCTCGCTTGCGCAGCCACGCTTCAACCGACCTTCTCGTCCCAGGATGGCTTCACTCACCACGAGTACGCCATCGCGCTTCCCCAGATGCCCTCGGGCGACTGGAGAGTCGACAACTACGTCGTCAGCGGAGGTCGGGGCACCCCGAAGGTCGGGCCAACGCACACGGCGCAGATACGCATCGACAACGATGGTGACGGGGCAGCCGACGTGAACCTGGAGGTGCCAGCCTATGTCCTTCGACTCACCCACAAGCGGAACGCGGGGGTGTTGTGGATTCGCGCCCTGCCCATGAGCACACGCTGGGAGGCCTCGGACCTTCGTGTGCTCGCCCGCATGTACGTCGAGTCCGCTTCCGGCACGGACGAGCTCGTGGAGCTGGGCCGAGGTCCGACCGAACGTCGCTTTGCGTCGCGCGTCGTCCAGGAGGGGCCGGTCGCCGTAGGTGGTTACGAGGGCTACCGCGTGACGTTCGAGGTGGCGAGCCTCGAGCAGCTCGAGCTGGACGAGGGAGCGCGCTGGAGCCGGGTCACCGTCGTCCTGGCTCGGACGGGGTTTCGTTTTCCTCCGCGCGACACCCCCACGACGCGTGCGGGCCAGCTACCGGTCCTCACGGTGTTCGGTCACGTGAATCGACCGGAGGACTTCGAGGGAACCTCCCCGGACTTCGACCGCATGGTCGCCATGACCGACTTCATGGAGGAGGAGCTCGCCGAATCGCGTGCGGCGCTTCTGGCGTGCACCACGCACGAGTTCCCGGAGGTCGTCCTGGACGGGTCCGCGATGCGCGGACGCTTCTGGTCGCCGCAGATGAGTCGCGATGAGCTCCGGTGCTACCGAGAGCGTCTCTCTGGTGAGAGTCCGCGACGGAGCCACGGCGCACGCCGGGTGCCCTTCCGGCCAAGCGGTCCATAGCCCTGCCGGCCTCGGCTCCCTCCGCACTTGAGCCCTGAGCTCGGCGCTCAGGCGGCTTCGTCGTTGGCGGCGGGCTCGAGGTGTACGCGGTCGCGGCCGGCGTGCTTGGCGGCGTAGAGCTGCTGGTCCGCGGCCTTGAGTAGCTCCGCCCCGGTGCGGCCCGGCCGCCAGGCCGCGACGCCGAAGCTCGCCGTCACGTTGGGGAGCTGCGTGCCGCAGGGCATGAGCGGCTCCACCGACGCGATGGCCTTGCGGAGGCGCTCCGCTGCCTTGGCGGCGTCGTCCGCCGTCGTCTGCGGGAAGACGGCGACCATCTCTTCGCCGCCGTAGCGCGCGACGAGATCCGTCGGCCGCACGTGCTCCTGGAGCGCCTCGGCCACGAGCACGAGCACCAGGTCCCCGGCGTCGTGCCCGTAGGTGTCGTTGAAGCGCTTGAAGTGGTCCACGTCGAGGAGCGCCAGGCTGAAGTGCTCGTTGCTGTGCGCCGCCCGCTCCACCAGCCGGTCGAGGGTGCGGTCGAGCCAGCGCCGGTTGTGCAGGCCCGTCAGCGCGTCGAAGGTCGCCTCGCGCTCGAACTGGCGCCGCTGCTCGGCGTGGTCGGCCACCGTCGCGTTGTTGTTCCGGAGCCGCGTCGCCAGCTTGGTCAGCAGCGCCACCGCGAAGCCGTGGCTCTGGCGCACCAGCGGCCAGAAGGCCTGCTCGTCGAGGCTCAAGAGGCGGCCCGCCGTCTTGGCCGTCACCTCGGCGCTCGCCGGGGCGCCGTCGATGACGCTCAGCTCGCCCAGGAGCTCCCCCGGACCGAGCGTCGCCACGCACTCGCCGCACACGAAGACGTCGAGCTCCCCCTCGATGACGGCGAAGATACAGCCCGGGTAGGAGCCCGCCGCGATCAGTCGCTCCCCGGCCTCGACGTGCCGCGCGCGCCGGAGCAGCGCCGCCCGCGTGGGTGCGGGGAGCTCCTCGAGCCACGGAACGGCCGCGGCGATGGAGGGGCCAATCTGGAGAGACGCCATCGGGAAGGTGGAACGACGCTCCGCGCGTCTTTTCGAGGGCGGCTTTTTTCGCCCGCCACGCCTCGGCGGCTAGCGTGAGAGGTTCATAGGTAGGTAAGATACCCACGTGGCCGTACAAGGGACTACATCGTCGCCCTCGAGCGCCGGCGACCTCCTCGCCTGCGCCGCGGAAGACGCGTACGACGACGACGTGGACTTCGAGGGCGAGGGCGCCGAGCGCCGCCGAGAGGTCGCCGGGCTGGTGTCCGGCGCCGCCACGGCGCTGCTGAGCCTCGCGCTCTTCAGCTACTCGTCCGAGAGCGCGGACAATCTGGTCGGCCCCGTGGGCATCGGGCTCGCGGGGGCCTTCGTGGGCGCCTTCGGGGCCGCCGCGTGGGTGCTCCCCGTCGAGCTGGCGCTCGCGACCTTCCGCTTCTTTCGCGGCCGCGCGACCCCGCTCGGGGTGGCCACGGCCGCCTCGACGCTCGTGCTGGTGCTCGTGGGCTGCGCGCTCGTGCATCTGCTCCTGCCGGAGCAGCGCGTGCACGGGACGCACCTGCCCGGGGGCGCCCTCGGCGAGGTCGTGGGCGAGCTGCTCCGCTCCATGCTGGGGCTCGTCGGCGCGGCCATCGTCTGCGTCACGATCCTGCTCGTCACGCTGGTGCTGCGAACGCCGGTCACGCTCACGCAGGCGGCGCATGGCGTCGTGTCCCGGCTGCGCGACGCCATCGACGGGGTGCGCGACAGCTTCGCCACGGCCGCCGAAGCCTGGCGCGAGGCGAAGGAGCTCGAGCGCCTCGAGGCCGAGACCGAGGAGGCCGACGCGCCCCGCATCAGCGGCATGGACGAGCTCGAGCCGGCCGAGGAGGACGCCGACGAGCCGGCGCCGCCCAAGGCGCGCGCCAAGAAGGCGGCCAAGCCCGAGCCCGAGCCCGCGGAGGAGCTCGCGGTCGACGACGAAGCGCCCGACGACTCGCCCGCGCCGAAGCCCCCGCGTGCCAAGAAGCCCGCCGCGGGTCCGCGCATCGTCGCGCCCAAGGAAGGCCCCGCGCCCGTTGCGGCGTCGCCGGCCCCGAAGCCGAAGCGCGGCACCTTCGCGCTGCCCTCTCCGGCGCTCCTCGAGGCCCACTCCGGCGCCCGTATTCGCATCGACCCGGCAGAGCTGAGGGAGAACGCCAAGCGCCTCGAGCAGAAGCTCGCGAGCTACGGCGTGAAGGGCCGCGTGGACGAGATTCACCCGGGCCCCGTCGTGACCATGTACGAGCTCGAGCCCGCCTCGGGCACGAAGATCTCGAAGATCGCCGGGCTCGAGAACGACCTCGCGCTCGCCCTCGCCGCGCGGAGCGTGCGCATCGTGGCGCCCATCCCCGGCAAGGCGCGCGTGGGCATCGAGCTGCCCAACGAAGACCGGCAGACCGTCTACCTCCGGGAGATCCTCGAGGACCCGCGCTGGGCCAGGCAGAAGGGCGCGCTCCCCATGGCCCTCGGCAAGGACATCGCCGGCCAGCCCGTCTACGCCGACCTGGCGAAGATGCCGCATCTCCTCGTCGCCGGTGCGACGGGTAGCGGCAAGAGCGTGGGCCTCAACGTGATGCTCGCGTCCATCCTCGCGAAGAAGACGCCGGCCGAGGTGCGCATGCTCATGATCGACCCGAAGGTCGTCGAGCTCGCGGTCTTCGACGGCATCCCGCACATGCTCCTGCCCGTCGTCACGGACATGCAGAAGGCGGCGCTCGCGCTCCGCTGGGCCGTCGACGAGATGGAGCGCCGCTACCAGCTCTTCGCCGACGCCGGCGCGCGCAACATCTCCACCTACAACCAGCGCGTCGACAAGGTGCTGCGCGGCGAGCTGGCGCCGGAGAAGCTCCGCAAGGCGCCCAAGAAGAAGAAGCCCGAGGACGCGCCGCCCGAGGCGCCGCCCACGCCCGAGTCGCTCCCGCACATCGTGGTCGTCGTGGACGAGTTCGCGGACCTGATGATGGTCGCCGCCAAGGACGTCGAGGCGTGCGTGGCGCGCCTCGCGCAGAAGGCTCGGGCGGCGGGCATCCACGTCATCCTGGCGACGCAGCGGCCCTCCGTGGACGTCATCACGGGCATGATCAAGGCCAACTTCCCGGCGCGCATGGCCTTCAAGGTGAGCCAGCGTGAGGACTCGAAGACCATCCTCGGGCGCATCGGCGCGCAGAACCTGCTCGGTCGCGGCGACATGCTCCTGCTTCCGCCAGGCTCGAGCGAGCTCCAGCGCGTGCATTCGGCCTTCATCAGCGAGGACGAGGTCCGCGCGGTGTGCGATTTCCTCCGCACCCAGGGCGAGCCCGTCTACGACGAGCGCATCCTCCAGCCCCGCGAGGATGGCGACTTCGCCGGGCCGAAGACCGATGACCCGCTCTACGACAAGGCCGTCGCGGTGGTCGCCCAGGCCGGCTACTGCTCGATCAGCCACATCCAGCGGCAGCTCGGCGTCGGCTACAACAAGGCGGCCAAGCTCGTGGACCGCATGGAGGCCGAGGGCGTGGTCGGGCCCGCCACCAAGAAGGCCGGCGGGCGCCGGGAAGTGCTCATCAGCCCCATTTAGGGAGTCCCCCTGAGCCTTTGGGCCGCTCCTCGGCCACTTTCGGGGAGGGGGCTAAGGCACCGACTTCCCCTGCCGTTACCTGCGCTTGAGATCGGGGATGAGTCGTCTACTATCGGCGCGCGTCGCGGGGTACGTCCCGCGTCAGCGCCCGCGCCGGGACAGGGTTCCGGCGCGCCCCGCGGCCCTCGGGAGCGTGATGCGATCTGCGCGATATCGAAGCCTCCTCCTCGCCCTGACGACGCTCTTCGCGGCCCTCGCCGCGAGCGGCTGCAAGGTCACGGCGGAGGACATTGCCTACTGGAAGCGGACCGTGAAGGGGCCGGGGAAGATCGCGGCGGTCATCCTCTCCGACAAGTACCCCGTCGATCTCCGCACGCAGGGCGCCCTCGCGCTGATCGAGATGGAGCGCACGGACGTCGACGGCGTCGACCTGATGAAGCGCGCCCTCGAGCAGCTGAAGTCCACGAACCCCGAGGACATGCAGCGCATCGTGGAGGGCATGGTCCCGGGCCTCGTCGAGGCCATGCGCGGCGGCGCGGACGCGACGCCCTCGGGAGAGGACACGCCACCGCCTCCGGCCCAGGTGCGCGCGAAGGACGCGGCCTACGTGCTCGTGCTCATCGGCGCGAGCGGCGCGGCCAAGGAGCAGCTCATCAACGCGGTGGTCGGCTGGTACGCGACGGACTTCGCGAAGCGCTCGCTCGCCGGCAGCTATAGCGCCGAGCAGGTGGTGCGGAGCCTCGGCTCGGAGGCCGACCGGCAGCTCGCCGCGCGGCAGCTCGTCGAAGCCATGACGGCGCGCATTCCCGTGCAGGCCATGGTGAAGATCAGCCAGCTGCTCGGGCAGATCGGCAACGACGAGACCAAGCGCGTGGCCGGCGAGACGCTGGTGCGCGTGCAGCGCGAGATGGAGACCGACGAGTACCTCGGCTGGCTCAAGGAGCAGATCTCGGCGTCCTACGCGGCGCAGGGTCGCGAAGCCTCCGAGAACCTCGTCACCCGCGCGGCGCTCCTGAACCGCGAGAACTACATCAACGACGGCGCGCTCCCGGCCATGAAGTTCCTGGCCGAGTCCGAGCCCGTCGCGAACCGCCTGCTCGAGATCGCGCGCACGCAGCCGCCGTCGAGCGCGGCGCCGCTGGAGCGCGAGTCGATCAACTTGCGACGGCAGCGGGCACTCATGGCCCTGGAAGGCGGCGCGAAGCGCTCGCACCTCGACCAGCTCCTCGCGCTCGCCCTGAACAACGACAACCCCATCGCGGTGCGCGACTACGCCTTCGACCGTGTGGGCGACATCCGGAGCGAGGACGCGATCCCGCGGCTCTGGCCCCTCGTGACCTACGCCGAGAACGACGACCTGCAGAAGCGCATCCGCTGGCGTGCCGGCGAGCTGGTGCTGGTGCTCGGCGGGCCGGACGTGGTCGGCGAGTTCCTGAACCGGCTGCCCGACGACCGCGAGGTGGAGTACGAGCCCGAGGAGCTCGAGGGCTACGCGACGCGCATGGCGCAGATGACGCCGCGGCCGGCGCGCGTGGACGCGCTCATCGAGCGTCAGCTCTCCAGCTCCGACTGGTTCGCCAAGACCATCGCGCTCCGCTTCATCGAGCGGACGGGCGATGCGGGCGACGTCGCCAAGATGGAACGCCTTCGTCGTGACCGCGGCGACGTGGTCGGCGACGGTTGGAGCCGTCGCGAGATCTCGACCGTCGGTAAGGTGGCCGAGTCGGCCATCGCGGGCCTTCGGGAGCGCCTGGCGCGTCCGGCGGCCGGCGTGGCCGCGGCGATGGAAGAAGCGTCCATGACCGAGTGAGGGGCGGGCCTTCGCGCGCTCTCCCGCTCGGTGCACACCGAGACGAGCCCATGAGCGACCCCGACCCCAAGACGCTGCGCAGCTTCGCCTGCCGCGACCGCCTCTGGGCGCTCTTCGGCGACATGTCCACGGAGCTCGAGTGCTCCGTGGACTACCTCATCAACGAGGCCATGCGGCAGTATGCGCGGTCGCGGCGTGCCGACGTGGAGGCAGCGGCCCGCTCGCTGCCGCCCGCCTCGTCGCCCGCCGTGTCGCCGGCCGAGGGCACCCGAAAGCGGCCCACGATTCCCCCGGCGCCCGCGCCTCGGCTCGGCGATCTGGGCCTTCCCTCGCCGCCGCGCTCGCCGAGCGTGCCGGGGCCGACGCCGCCCCCGCTCCCCGGACC
>CALCTH010000504.1 GCA_937893795.1 uncultured Myxococcales bacterium
CGCTGCCTGCGCCCGCGGCGTCGTCGAAGGCCTCCGCGAGCGCGCGGGCTTCGACGACGTTGTCCTCGATGGAGCAGTAGGTCCACGAGCCGTAGCGGCCGATGCTGTGCACGCCGGCGGTGGCGAGGGCCCGCTTCTTCGCGGCGACGTCCGCGACGGACTCCCGCGTGATGTGCACGTAGGCCGGGTCCAGCACGACGTGCGCGGAGCTCACGAGCGCGTGCTCCTTCGCGATCCCTACGCGCGCGAGATCCTCCAGCACCCTCGCCCGGGCCGCCTCGATGGTCGCCGCGTCGAGCTCGGCATCCTTCGGGTAGCCGAGCTCGGCGTAGAGGCTCATGCGCGGCGTGCCGAAGATGTTGTCGTAGAAGCCGATGCGGTAGAACGATACGTCCCTTTGAGGGAAGTAGGCCCAGTGGAGGCCCTCGGGGCCTTTGCGGTCGAAACCGAGGTTGAAGACGAGCACCTTGTTCCAGCTGTAGGTGGCTTCGTCGTGAGGAAGACCGCACATGGCGAGGAGCCGGGGAAAGGGCGCCGAGCTGATCAGGTGCGCGTACCTCACGGGTCCGGCGCTCGTATGTGCGATGCGCTGCTGGAGATCGATGCGCTCGACGCGGGTTCCGGTCCGTATGCGCTCGGGAGAGACGCCGCGCTCGAGGGCACGGACGTATTGGATCGCCCCGCCTTCCGGGTAGGTGAACGACGCGTTGTAGCTGGCGTTGTCCGCCTGCCGGAAGTTCCGGACGATCTGGTCGACGTCCGCGTAGGGGAAGAAGCGCCCCATGGCGTCCTCGTCGAGCCCATCGAGGTCCGTGGCGTAGAGCTTCTCGTTGTACGGGATGAGGAACTTCTCGGCGATGGACCGGCCAAACTTGGCGTAGAGCATGCGCTCGAAGCTTCCCCCTTCGCCGGCCTCCGGAGCCTCGTCCTTGAAGTAGAGGTCGTAGAGGCAGTCGATGAAGTCCTGCTTCGGCAGCTGGTGGATGTTCTTCTGGAACGGGAAGTCCACCCAGCGCTCGCCGAACCAGATCCGGCTGTCTTTCTCGACGACGAGGACCTTCTGGCCCTCCATGCGATCGACCAGGTAGCGCTCGATCTCGGGGTGGCGGAAGTGGAAAAAGTGGCCGCTGTAGTCCCAGACGAAGCCGTCCTGGACGATGGTCCGGCAGTAGCCGCCCACCTCGTCCTCGGCCTCGAGAACGAGGACGTCGTCGCTCTTCACCCAGTCGGCAAAGGCGAGACCGCTCATGCCCGCGCCCACCACCAGGTAGCGCACCTCGCGCATCGCATCGCTCATTCCGTTAGCTCCGGCAGCCTTCTTCGGCCGAGATGCACGCCGCCGCACCGCAGCACTCCCCAGCGCAGCACACCTGCCCCCCCTCGCACCCACCAGGGCACGGGTCGCCGACGGTGCACGTTCCCTCCACGCAGCGCTGCCCTTCCAGGCAGACGTTTCCGCATGCACCGCAGTGAAACGCGTCCGACTCGGTGTTCACGCAGTCGGCGTCGCCCGTGAGGCCGTTGGCGCAGCAGCGGTCGGCGGGCGTGCCGGCGCAGCCATCGCGGCGCGTCGAGCCGCAGGCGCACGTGCCGACGTTGCAGCGGTCCGCCTGCGCCTCGTCGCAAGCGGTGTCGCATGTGCCGCAGTCGAGCCCCGAGCTCGCCAGATCGGCGCAATAGGGTCGCTCGCCTGGGGCGCGTGGCGGACAACAGAACGAGTTCTGCGTGCCCCCGCAGCCGAGGTTCGAGACACCGCATACGCAGGTGCCGGCCATGCACTCGGTGCCCTTCCCTTCGGCCACGCAGTCACTGCCGCACGATCCGCAGTTGGCGACGTCCATGAGCAGCGCGGCACAGAAGGGCTCCGGCTCCCCCGCACAGCAGCTCGACCCGCCGGAGCACGCGGGCTCGCAGCGCGGGCCGAGGTCCGGCGGACCCTCGTCGACTCCCTCGTCCCGCACGACGAGGTCCGGGCCGAGGTCCTCGGCGGGAGACGGGTCGTCCGAACACCCGGCCGCGAGACCGAGCACGAGGAGCAGGGAGGCGAGACGCACCGCGGGACGCTAGCAGGCTCTCGCGCCGCCGGCCCATGCACGGACGGGCTACGCCGAGGGCACCGGGAAGCCGCGAAGCACTCGAAAGGACTCCTCTTCCCGCCGCGCCATGGCGACGAGGCGCCCCTCGTGAACCAGGGCCCTCTCCGCACCCGAGGCAAGCGCCTCCCCGACCGGCCCGAGGGCGACGCGGCGTCCTTGGCGCGCGTCCTCCGCCTCCGCCGTACCCACCGTCACGACGCCGACCACCCGCTCCGCCGCGGCGACCAGGTCGAGATGAGCGGCGGCGAGGCGTGCCGCGGCGTCGTCTGCCTCGAGGTCCGCGGCCGACACCGCGCCGCGCAGGTCGAAGGCCCCGGACGCGAGCCGCCGAAGCATGACGAGGTGGCCGAGGGTGCCCAGGCGATGCGCGAGATCCCGACCGAAGGCGCGGACGTAGAAGCCCTTCGCCGCGTGAAGCCGGAGGCGAAGCGTCTCCGGGTCCTCCACCGTGGCTTCCACCTCGTGGAGGACCACGTCTCGCTCCGGTGGCGTCACCTCCTCGCCGGCGCGAACCCGCGCGTGCAGCCGGCGACCGTCCACCCGTACCGCGCTCACGGCCGGCACGCGCTGCCGATGGGCGCCCCGAAAGCCCGCGGCGGCCTCGCGGACGCCTTCCTCCGTGAGCACCGGGACCGCGCCCCGCTCGACCACGCTCCCTTCCGCGTCCTCCGTGTCCGTCGACGCGCCGAGACGCACGAGAGCCTCGTAGCGCTTGTCGGCCGCGGTCAGCCAGGGCACGAGCTTCGTGCCCTGGCCCACGGCGACGACGCGCACGCCCGTGGCCATCGGGTCCAGCGTACCGGCGTGCCCGACGGCGCTCGTACCGAGGGCCCTCCGCACCTTCGCGACGACGTCGTGGCTCGTCGGCCCCCGCGCCTTGTCGACGACCAGCACGCCGTCGAAGGGCGCAGGGCGTCTCCGGCGCCGACCCACGGGGATTCAGCCCTCGGGATCCGCCAGGAGCTGCGCCGCGGCGCGGCGAATCTCGACGCCCACCTCGTCGAGACTACCGGGCGACTGCGCGCCCGCGGCCGACCGATGCCCACCGCCTCCGAAGCGCACGGCGATGCGGCTCACGTCGAGCTCGCCCGCGGAGCGCAGGCTGACCTTCGTCTCGATGCGGTCGGGATCGTCGTCGGCGGGGAACTCCCAGAGCAGCACGGCGATCTCGACGCCGCGGATCATGCGGCCGTAGTTCACCATGCCCTCGACCATGTCGTCGTCGGCGCCGGCGTCGGCGAGCATGGCGCGGGTCACCCGTAACAACGCGAGGCGCCCCTCCTCGTGTAGCTCGAGCGTGTCCAGGATGGCGCTGAGCAGCTGGAGCCGCGCCGTGGGCCACCCCTCGAAGAGCTCGTAGGCGACGGTCCAGGGGTCGGCGCCCGCCTCCAAGAGCTCCGCGCCCAGGCGCAGGGACTTGGCGTGCGTCGCCGGGTAGCGGAAGCCTCCCGTATCCGCGACGAGCGCCGCATAGAGCGGGGTGGCCGCCGCGCCCGGCACCGGGCGCACGCCCAGCGCTTCGGCGAGGTCCATGACGACCTCACCGGTGGCGCAGGCGTTCACGTTCCGCACCACGAGGTCGCCGACGTCGTCGTGCGAGGCGTGGTGGTCGACCACGACGAGCGGTCCCCGCACCTCGGGCCCCGGGAGCCCCTTCGGGAGGAGTGCCGTCGAGGCCGTGTCCATGACGAAGGACGCGTCGAAGGGTCCCTCCGGCGCCTCGCGGAGGATGTCGTCGCGCGCCAGGAAGCGGAGCGAGAGCGGCAGGGCGTCGGGAACGAAGATCGCGACCTCCTTGCCGAAGGCGCGGAGCACCTCGGCCAGACCCAGCGCGGACCCGAGAGCGTCGGCGTCCGGTCGACGGTGGCAGGCGACCAGGAAGCGCTGTCCCCGCTCGATGAGCGCGATCGCGTCCTCTTGGCTCACGCGCCCTCCCCCTCCGGCGCCTCGCGCGCGATGGCGTCGAGGAGCCCTTCGATGCGCCCCGCCGAGTCGACGACGTCGTCCCAGTGGAAGCGGAGCTCCGGGGCGCGTCGAAGCTGGAGCCGTGCCGCGAGCTGCCGCCGGAGCCTCCCGGCGCCGCGCTCGAGAGCCTGCACGAGCGCGTGCCTTCGCCCGGTCGCCGCGGCCTCGAGGGTACGCACGTACACGCGCGCGACGGAGAGATCGCCGCTCACGCGCACGGCCGAGATCACCGCGCCCTGAGCAGCTGGATCCCCGAGCGCGCCACGGAGCAGCATCTCGCCGAGCTCCGCGCGGATCCGCTCGGCCACACGCTCGGGCCGCCCGCCGCCGCTCGAGCGCCGCGCGGTCACGGCGCGTCCTCGAGAGCGTCGAGCGCAGCCCACGACCCACCGAAGGGGTCGCGGCCCGAGGAGGGGATGCCGCGCCCGCGCGCCAACTCTCCCATCGGGACCAGCTCGACCCGCACGTCCTCCACGGTACCCACACCGTAGCTGGCCGCGGTCCGAAGCACGCGCTGGAGCATCCGCTCGGTATGCGCGCGCTCGTTGCTCACCACGGCGAGGCCCAGCTCGGCGCGGCCGTGCGCGTCGAGCGCCCCGACCTCGGCGGCGCTCAGATGGAAGCGCTGCCGGAGCCTGTCCAGCACCGTACGCACCTGTCCGCGCTTCTCCTTCAGGCTCCGCACCCCTTCGAGGCGGAGGCTGAAGCGTGCGACGCCGACGATCACCCTGGCCTACCTCGCCGCGCGCTCACTCGTCGAGGGAGGCGGCGACCTCCTCGACCTCGAAGCACTCGATGACGTCGCCGTCCTTGAGGTCGTTGTAGTTCTGGAGGCCGATGCCGCACTCGAAGCCCTGCGCCACCTCGGCGACGCTGTCCTTGAAGCGCCGGAGCGACGCCATGTCGCCGGTCCAGACGACGATGCCCTCGCGGACGAGGCGCGCTTTACCGGAACGGAGCATCTTGCCGTCGGTGACCATGCAGCCAGCGATGGTGCCGATCTTCGGGATGCTGAAGGTCTGCCGGACCTCGGCCTTGCCGAGCTCCTTCTCGACCAGCTTCGGCGCCAGAAGACCCGCCATGGCCGCCTTCACGTCGTCGATGGCCTCGTAGATCACGTTGTAGGTGCGGATCTCGACGTCGCTCTTCTTGGCCATGGCCGACGCCTTGCCCTGCGGGCGGACGTTGAAGCCGAGGACGATCTTCGGGCCGTCGGAGGCGCCGGCGAGCAGCACGTCGTTCTCCGTGATTCCGCCGACGGCCTTGTGGACCACGTTGACCCGCACCTTCTCCGTGGAGAGGTCGTCGAGGGCCTTCGCGAGGGCCTCGATGGAGCCCTGGACGTCCGCCTTGAGGACGATGCGCAGCTCCTGCTGCTCGCCCTCCTTCATCAGCTGCTGAAGCCGCTCGAGGCCGCTCGGGCCGCTACGCGCCACGGGGCCCGCCTGCGTCTTCTGCTTGTTGGACTCCGCGCCCTCCTGGGCCTTCTTGGCGTCCGTGACCTTGTAGAGCTTGTCGCCGGCCTCGGGCAGCTCGTCGAGCCCCAAGAGCTCCACGGGCGTGGCGGGACCGGCCTTCTTGGCCTTCTTGCCCTTGTCGTCGGTCAGCGCGCGCACGCGGCCGTAGGCGCGGCCCGCCACGACGAAGTCGCCGGTGGACACGGAGCCGTCCTGGATGAGCACGTTGGCGACGACGCCGCGACCGCGGTCGAGCTTCGCCTCGAGCACCACGCCCTCGGCGGGGATCTTCGGGTTGGACTTCAGCTCGAGGATCTCCGAGGTGAGCACGACACCCTCGAGGAGCGCGTCGATGCCCTCGCCGGTGATGGCCGAGGTCTGCACGTACATCGTGCTTCCGCCCCACTCCTCGGGGCGAAGGTCGATGGCCGCGAGCTCGTTCATCACCTGCTCGGGGTTCGCCTGCGGCTTGTCGATCTTGTTGACGGCCACGATGATCGGGACCTCGGCGTCCTTCGCGTGGCTCGCGGCTTCGCGCGTCTGAGGCATCACGCCATCGTCGGCGGCGGTCACCAGGATGACCACGTCCGTGGCCTGGGCGCCGCGGGCGCGCATCTCCGTGAAGGCCGCATGGCCCGGCGTATCGAGGAAGACGACGGGTCCCTTCTTCGTCTCGACGCGGAACGACGAGATGTGCTGCGTGATGCCGCCGGCCTCGCCCTCGGCGACGTTGGCCGAGCGGATCTTGTCGAGGAGCGAGGTCTTGCCGTGGTCGACGTGGCCCATGATGGTCACGACCGGCGCGCGGGTGACCTGGTCCGCCTCCTCGTTGGCGAAGTCGCCTCGGGCGTCGACGACGACCTCTTCCTTCGAGCGGGCGACGTCCTCGACCTCGTAGCCGAAGTCGCTCGCGATGATCGCGGCCGTCTCGGCGTCGAGGGTGGAGTTGATGTGGATGCCGCCCTGGCCCATCTGCATGAGCTGCATGAGCAGGTCCGTCGCCTTCATGCTCATGCGCTGCGCGAGGGTCTGCAGGCCGATGGTCTCTTCGATGCGGATCTTCCGCTTCTGGGCGCTCGGTACCGTGATCTGCGTCTGCTTCGGCTTGACGCCCGCCTTCATGCGGCGGCCACGGCCGCGACCCTGCGGACGTCCGGGTCCGATGGAGGCGCGGCTCACCTCGCGTCGACGGCGCGGCGCGGGGCGCGAGGCCTGGTGATCGGCGACGATGCGCTGGCGCTCCTCCACGGGCAGCTGGCGACGCTTCGGGCCGGCCTGATGCGTGTTGCCACGCTTCTGTACGCCCGGCGGAAGCGTCGCGCGTGGCGCGTCGGGGGGCGGCTCGCTCCGTGGCGCCTCCGGCGTGGGCGCCGCCTTCGCGACCACGGGCTCGGGCTCCTCCGCGGCGGGCTCGGGCTCGGGCTCGGGC
>CALCTH010000505.1 GCA_937893795.1 uncultured Myxococcales bacterium
GGGTCCCGGCCCGACGTGGTGATTATGTTCCCCTTCACGTGCGGCGCGATGCCCCCGCTGGCGTGTTCGTGGCCGAGCGCGACGCCGAGCGTCGGCTGGGGCCGTCGCGCCGCGAAGCGCCCGAGGGCGCCGGCGACCCGGTCGAAGCGGCTGTCCTGGCTGCGCGGCATGGCGCGCAGACCGAAGCGGGCCAGCGCCGGCGTGACGAGAAGCGCATAGCCGTAGCTCACGGTGAGCGTGAGCATCACGACCACGGGGATGGCGCGCGTGAAGTCGCCGCTCGTGCCGACCGAGAGATACATGGGCACGAAGGACGCGAGCGTCGTGGCCGTGGCGGCGCCCAGGGGAACGGCGAGCTCCTTCACCGTGTCCCGGGCCGCGTCCTCGGGGGTCTCCCCGGCGTCGAGGCGCCGCTGGATGGTCTCGGCGACGACGATGGCGTTGTCGACGAGCAGCCCAAGCGCGATGACGAGCGCCGCGACGGCGATCTGCTGGAGCACGCCGCCGGTGCCCGCGTACACGGCCACCGAGGCGAAGGTGACCAGCGGAACCACGCTCGACACCACGAGCCCCATGCGCAGGCCCATGAAGAGGAAGACCACGGCGGCGACGATGCCGACGCCGAGGAGCAGCGAGCCCCCGAGGTCGCCGAGCCGCGCCTTCACGCGGTCTGGCTGGAAGGCCACGGTGGAGAGCTCGAGCTCCGGGCGCTCCCTCGCGAAGGCCTCCGCCTCGGCCGCGACGCGCTCGCCGCAGCGCTCGGCCTGCCGCCCGGGGCGCGGGATGACGCCGAGCATGACGGCCGGGCGTCCCCGATGCCGGGCCATGGTGACGACGGGCGTCGCGACGGTGCGTGCGACGCGGGCCACGCTGCCGAGGGGGACGCTCGCCGCAGCCGGCGCCCCGGGCTCCGCAGCGCCGACCGCGATCGGGAGCGCGGCGATGTCCTCGACGCTCTCGAAGTCCGTGTCGGGGCGGAGCGTGAGGCGCTGGCCGCCGAGGGCGATGCTCCCGCCGGCCATGGACACGTTGGAGCGCTCGAGCTGCGCCGCGAGCGAGAGCGGATCGATCCCGAGGCGCCGCGCGAGGGCGTCGTCGAAGTCGACGGTCACCTGCTCGCCGGGGTCGCCGCTCACGACCACCCGGCTCACGTCGTCCAGCGTGAGGAGCCGCGCCTCGAGCGCGTCGGCCGCGTCGGCGAGCGCCAGCCGATCGTTCGGCCCGGTGAGCGCGAAGAGGATCGACTGCGTCTCGATGAGGTCGTGCTGAAGATCGTAGGGGAGCACGCCGCTCGGGAAGGTACCGGCCGCAGCGTCGAGGGCGTCCTCGACCTCGTCCCAGGCCGTGTCCGTCCCGTTCGCGGGCACGTCACCCCGGAGTTGGAGGTTGAAGACGGCGATGCCCGTACGGAGGGTGGCGACGACGGACTCGATCTCCGCGACCTCGGCCAGCTCTTCTTCGATGGGGTCGGCGACGAGGCGCTCGACGTCGAGGACGTCTGCGCCGGGGTAGGGCACCACGAGGAGCCCGGCGCGCTCGGCGAGGCGCGGGTCCTCCTCCCGGGGCATGAGGAACCACGCGGCCATGCCCACGAGGGAGAGCATGGCGGCGACGCTCAGCGTGAGGCGCGGGCGCGCATAAAGGACGTCGAGCGGGGTCATCGCCCGTCTCCCTCGACCGCGCGGGCCTGCATCGCGCTCGCGGTACCGAGGCGTACGGCGTCACCGTCGAGCAGGGGCCGCTGGCCGCGGAGGACCACGCGATCTCCCGCAGCCAGCGGGAGGCTCCTGGGCAGCGCGACCTCCGGCGCCCCTTCCGCATCACGGAGCCCGCGCACGGCCACGGCGACGCGCTCGACCCGCGGCGGCGAGCCTTCCACGATGCGCCAGAGCTCCGGCGCGTCTCCGCTGGGGTCGACCACGGCGCCGAGGGGCACGCGCAGCTCAGGTACACCAGAGCGCGCGAAGCGAAGCAGGGCGCCCTGACCGGGGAACGCCTCCATGCCCTCGAGGCGGAGCCTGAGGGGGAAGAGCCCGCTCGGGCCCGCGGCGCGCGCGAGGGCCAACACCGTGCCCTCCGCACGCGTGCCCGTCGCCGGGATCTCCACGGAGGCGGCGAGCCCTTCCCGCAGCCAGCTCAAGGCGGCCTCGGGCACCTCCGCTTCGACCTCCAGGCCGCCCTCGCCGGCGAGAGCGAGCACCGGGGTGCCCGGGGCCACCACGGCGCCGGGCTCCGCGAAGACGGCGCGGACGACGCCCGCGTAGGGCGCCCGGAGCACGGCCGCGCCGACCTGGCGTCGCGCCTCGGCGAGTTGGGCTCGCGTCGCGTCCCGGGAGGCGTCGAGGCGTGCGGTCCCGGTGCGGGTTTGCTCCACGTCCGCCGTCGACGCGGCGCCGCTCGCCTCGAGCGCGGCGACGCGCTCCTCGTCGCGGCGGAGCTGGGCGGCCTGTGCGTCGAGCTCGGCGATCTGCGCGCGGGCCGCCGATGCGGCGTTCCGGAAGGGCCGCGCGTCCACGCGGGCCAGCACCTGGCCAGCCTCGACGCGCTCACCGACCTCCACGGGCCGCTGCAGAAGGCGGCCCCCGACGGCGAAGGCCAGGTTCGCGCGATCCGCGGCCCGTACCGTGCCGTGCAGCACCAGCGTCTCCTCGGCGGAGGCCTCGCGGACCACGCTGACCTCCACGCGCGGCGGCGCGTTGGCCTCCGTACCCTGGTCGGCGGCGACGGAGCCGCCACACGCGCTCAGCCCCGGCGCCAGCAAGAGCGCCGCGAGAGCAGGGCTCAGGGTGAGGCCGGAAGCGCGCCGGCAAAAAGCGTTCATCATCGAAGAGGCTCCCAAGGCCCGGAGACGGGCCATTATCGAGTGTCGCTCACCCAAGTCGTGAGCGTGGCTCGATCATTAACGAGTGCCACTCAATAAATCTTCGAGCGACACTCACCGCCCTCTTCGGGGCGTGGGGAGGAGCACCCTGGAGGCCCCGGGCTCAGCGCTCGTCGCGGGCGTCGGGCTCCGGGCCCTCGTAGCAGAGGGCGCCTTCGATGCAGGCCACGGCCTCTTCGATATAGGCGTCCATGCGCTCGCCATCGCCGCGCACGAAGCAATCGTGAAGACCCGACTCCACCAGGCCGAAGAGCAGCGCCGCCGCGATCTCGGGCGACGACGTTTCGATGTAGCCCAGCGCCTTCCACTGCGTGAAGGCCTGCGTGAGCGAGCCGACGATGACCATGCGCTGAGCGTTGAGGGCGGCGTTGGCCTCCTCCAGATCCCGGCTCATGAGCATGAGATCGTTCATCTTTCCGCGCTTCTGGACGAACTCGAAGACGGCGCGGATCATCCGGTGAACGTCGGGGCGCTGCCCCGGCGCCATGCCCTGGAACATGGCCATGGCGACGCCCCGACCGATGTCCGTGGCGACGGCCTGAAGCAGCCCCTTCTTGCTTCCGAAGTGGTGGAAGATGATCCCCTCGGAGACCCCGGCGGCTTTGGCGATGGCGGCCGTCGTGAGCGAGGCCGCGCCCCCGTCGGACATGAGCGCGTGCGTCGCCTCGACGATCTTCGCCTTGGTCTCGTCGGGGCGCCGTCGCCGACGCCGTCGCCGCGGCGTGGGCGTCGGCTCCACGTCGGTCGCGTCGGTCCCTTCGCTCACCATCTGACCCTGACCATGCGAGGCGTTCCGGTCAAGTCATTGAGTGACGCTCAGCAAAACCTGGTCGAATCGAGCACCCGTCCACGTGGCCCATGGCGGCGCCGACGCCCGCTCGCATGGCTGCGCCCGTACGGCCCGCCGCCTTCGCGACCGACGACGGGGCGCGCTAGGATCCGTCCCGTGACGGGTCCCCGCCCCGAGCCGAGCGTCGAGGGCCATGCGCCGCGCCTCTTTCCGGGCTCGGTCCACCTCGGCCCGGGCCTCCCGGCCTGGGCCGAGCTCCTCATCGCGGCTCCGCGCCTTCGGGCACGGACCCGCGATGGGGTGAGCCACACGCTCGCCTTCGACGACATGGAGGTCGACAGCGGCGGGCACGACGGCGACATCGTCTTCTGTCGCTCGCGGACGGGGTCGCTCACCCTCTCGACCAGTGACCCGGGCTTCCTTCCGGCGCTCGCCGAGGCCGGGGGCCCGGCGCTGGTGCAGGCCGCCGCGGACAAGATGAAGACGCGGCGTACGCTCCGCAGGGTCGGCATCGCGCTGACGGCCTTCGTGCTCCTGCTCGTCGCCTTCGTGGTCGTGCAGGTGCCCACCATGCTCGCCCACGCGGCCACCGAGCTGCCACTCAGCATCGACCGGGAGCTCGGGGACACGGCCTACGCGAGCATGGAGGTCGGTCCCGTGGTTCGCCGACCGCGAACGGAGCGCTTCCTGGCCGAGGTCGTCGGTCGCCTCGCGCCCCACGCCGCCGAGCCGGGCCTCGAATACCGCATCGACGTGGTCGACTCGGAGCTCGTCAACGCCTTTGCGCTCCCGGGAGGTCAGATCGTCGTGTACACGGGGCTCCTCGCGAAGGCCGATGACCCCGGTCAGGTGGCCGGCGTCATCGCGCACGAGATGAGCCACGTGACGCTGCGCCACGGCCTCCGCAACGTCGCCCACTCGGCGAGCACGCGGCTCGCCATCGGCTTGCTCCTCGGCGACGCCGAAGGCTGGCTCGCGCTCGCGGGCAGCCTGGCCAGCTCCGCTCAGGAGAACGCCTACAGCCGGGATCAGGAGAACGAAGCGGACCTGGAGGGCGCGCGCATGATGGCGGCGGCGGGCCTCGATCCCGCGGGCCTCGTGCGCTTCTTCGAGCTCCTCGAGGCCGAGGCCGGCTCCGAGCTCGCCGGGATGGCCAACTGGTTCAGCACGCATCCGGAGCATCGGGAGCGCATCGAGAACGTGATGCGGGTCGGCCGCGCGGCGGGCGGCACCTACCGGCCGCTCGCAACGGATTGGGCCGCGGTGAAGGGAGAGCTCTGAGCAGGCCTCACGGCGCTTCGGGCGCCGGCGGCGTGGTCGCGGCCGCGTTCTCCCGACGCCGCTCCAGCTCACGCCCGCGTTCGCGCCACAGGTCGAAGAGCATCCCGGCGATGGTCACCAGCGTCCACGCCATGAAGAGGTAGCGTGCGGCGTCCGGGAAAAGGCTCCCGAGGAGCCCGGCGGCGAGGCCGGCCAGTCCGAAGGGAATCGACGGGAAGGGGACCTGCACCGCGATCAGCAGCCCCGACGACGCGAGCGTGATGAGCGTGAGGATGGCCGGCACGCTCATGTCGACGCGCATGCCCACGTGAATCAGCAGCGGCGTCATCAGGCAGAAGGAGAGGAGGAGGCGAAAAAAGGAGCGGTCCGGGCGCGTGCGCTTCAGCTGCCTGCGCGAGACGAAGAGCGCCGAGAGGACCACCGCGGAAATGGCGCTCATGCCGACCATGAGGCGCGTGGGGTCGAGGTCGTGGCCGGGCCCCGGATCCTGCAGCAGCGCGATCGCATGGCGCAGCGCGAGCAGAAGCGCCAGCACCGCCGTGCCCCGGATACGGAGCCGGTTCCCAGGTAGGACGTCGGCGTCCTGCTCGAGCTCTTCGAAGCGCCGCTTCCGCGCCTGGAGGCGCGCGCGCGTGGCCTCGAGCCGCGCCGTCAGCACCGGAGGCGGCGGCGCCTCGAGCGCTTCCGTGAGAGCGGTGGCGTTCGCCACGTCCTCCCGGTCGAGGGCGTCTCGAATCATGGCCAGGGCGAGGCGCCGGCGCATGCGCTCGACGGCCGGGAAACCCTCGCGGATGCGGTTGGCCTGCTCGATGGCGAAGTGCGTCTCGTGGAAGCGGCGCGCGCTCTCCGCGAGGGCCGACGCGCCCGCCGCCGCGCCTTCGAGCGCGCGCTGATCCGCTTCGATGTCGTCGAGGAGCGTCGCAGCGAGGGACAGCAAGTGACGCGCTTCGCGATGCTCCATGAAGTCGGAGACCGCGTCGCGGAGCGCCGCCGCCGTGGGGAAGCGCAGCTCCGCGTCGGCGTTGCAGGCGCGATTCGCGATGGCGCCGAGCCCCGCCGGTACCGGCGGTGCGTAGCGGTAAGGCCGGCTCTGCAGCGCCTGCATGAGCCTGGCCATGAGAGAGTCGCCGCCGTGGCGTCGCTGGCCCGTCAGTACCTCGTGCAGCGTCGCGCCCAGGAGGTACACGTCGGTCCGCGCGTCCTGTGCCCACCGGTCGCCGGTCACCATCTCGGGCGCCATGTACGCCGCCGTGCCGGCCACGCTCGCCGCCTGCGATGACTCGTCCCTTCGCTTCAACGCGACGCCCCAGTCCATGAGGTAGACCTCGCCGTAGTCGCCGAGCATCACGTTCGAGGGTTTGACGTCCCGGTGGATCACGCCGCGGCTATGAGCGTAATGAAGCGCGTTGCTCACCTGCATCAGGATGCGGAGGTGCTGGTCGAGCACGGCTGGGTCCTCGTGCATGCGGGGTCGATCGCGCTCGAGCACGTCGGACCACACGGCGCCCTGTACGCGCTTCAGGACGACCACGGGGCCGAGCGCCGCATCTCGACCGACGGCATGCACGGGCACGATGTTCGGGTGCTCCAGCGCGCCGGTGATGCGTGCTTCATCGACGAGGGCGGGAGCCGTGACCTCGTGGTCGTCCGGTCCACCCTTGGGTCGCTTGAGCGCGACCTCGCGGTCGAGGGAATGCTGCTTGGCGAGCTCGACGTAGGCCATGCCGCCCTGGCCCAGCCGGCCGATGATCGCGAGGTCGACGCCGGCGTCGTCCGTACGCCCTACCGGGAGCGGCCGCAGCGCCTCGCTGAGCCGCTCGCGCTCGTCGCCAGAGAGCAGGGTCTGCCGGCCGAGGCGGGTGCCGGGCTCGGCGTCTTCGGGCGCGGCCGTGAGGAGCGACGCGGCCGTTTCTGCCTGGCGGCGCAGGTCGTCGTCGGCCCCCGTCACGTGAGCAGACGCTGGGGCAATCGGCGGCGCGAAGCAATGCGGCGCGACGCCATGGTGCGTCGCGTCGCGCTCCGACCCTCTAGAACCCTTCGTGGACCTCGCAGACGCCGTCCACGCCGGTCTTGGCGAGCGTACGGGCCCACGCGCCGCGGCGGCGGCAGGTCTCCGCGTTGCCGGCCTGCGGGCCCGCGACCTCCGCGGAGAGCGCCACGCAGGCCCGCGCGGCGCGCATCGTGAGCTCCAGCGCTTCGCCGAGGGTCGCCTCGAGGCTCCCGTCGCAGCTCCCGAAGACCGGTGGGCCGAGCTCGAGCGCCGCGATCGACCGGGCCTCCGCGTGCTGAAGGGCCAGCATGGAGAGTACGTAGAAGAGGCGCTCTTCGACCGTCCCGGGAGGTGGCGGCGGCCCGCTGACGTGCGCCTGTACGCGCCGTACGGTCGCCTCGCGATGCGGAAGGTAGACGTCGTTCAGCCACGCTCGGAAGGCGTCGCGGTCCTCGTCGAAGCGGACGGGCGGCTGCGGGGCGGCGGCGTACCCTCCGAGCAGCACGCGCAGTAGCGCGATGCGTTCCCGAATCGGCGCCGGCGCCTCGTCTTCGGCGCCGTTCCAGAGCGTGAGCCCGTCCAGAACGACCCCGTCCAGAGGCGCCCCGTCCAGAGGCGCACCGTCGGTCGAGGGCTCGGCGTCGGCGCCGGACGTCTCCGTCCCTGGCTCCGGCGTGGACGAGGCGGACGGCGCTCCGCAGGCCACCAGCGAGGTGGCCAGCGCGAGCGCCCCTCGGGCCCCGTGGGGTCGAAGTCGCATGCCTCCATGAGGCCATGGCGCCGCCGAGACGTCAGCTCATGCGGCTCTCACGGGGACGGCGCCGCTCAATCGCGGCCGAAGTCGAGGTCCAGCCGGATGTCCTCGCTCGTGAGGTTCAGGGTGAAAGGGGAAAAGAAGGTGGTGATCAGATGGCGCATGGCGTTCCTCCTGCCCTGAACGTGGTTCTCGGCCAGTCCCCCCACCACGCCCAAGTGCGCAGTCCTGACCTGCAGCCCTGCAGCCTCGTGGCGGCTATGCTGCACCCATGTACGACTGGGCCGACCTGCGCTACTTCCTCGCCGTGCACCGCGAGGGGACGCTCGCGGGGGCGGGACGCGAGCTCCGCGTCGACCCGACCACGGTAGGTCGCCGCGTCGGCGCCCTGGAGGACCAGCTTGGCGCGCCGCTCTTCATGCGCGGGTCCCGCGGGTGGGTGACGACGCCGGCGGGTCTTCGCATCGTGCCGGCCGCGGAGCGGGCCGAGGCGGCGGCGCTCGACGTGCGCCGCCTCGCCGCCGGGGCCAGCGCGCGCCCCGCCGGCCGCGGGCGCCTCCCCACGCTCGAGGTGCAAGCGTCCCAGCACATCGCGCCGCCGCAACCCC
>CALCTH010000506.1 GCA_937893795.1 uncultured Myxococcales bacterium
GGTGCGTCGGCGAAGATGCCCGTCGCGACCCGCCATGCGGCGCTGCATGCGTTGCGCCGAGCGGCGCGCGCGGACGGCGCGAACGGTCGTGCGGCTTCGCGCGCCGAGACCACCGAGACCGGCTCGGAGCGCCTGGGCGCCGCGTGCGAGGAGCGGCACGAGGCGACGGCCGCCGGCCGCGACCATGGCGACGACGCGGGCGATCACCCCGCGCGCCAGGGCTCCCAGGGCGCGCGCATCGCGACGGACGAGGACGGCGAGGGGCTCGCCGTCGGTCTCCCCGACGGCCTCTCCGCGCTCCGCGTCGGCATCGGGTAGCACCGAAGCGATGGGCAGCCGATCGTCGACCTCGTCGAGCGCGGCCGGGTCCATCGCGTCCGCGAAAGCCGGGCCGCCGGGAGTCGGCTCCGCGCCCGCGTGAGGGTCGGCCTCCAGCGGCTCGGGCGCGAGGTCCGCGGCAGGCGGGTTCGGCGCTCCGGGCGGAGTCTCGAGGGTCGCATTCGGACGCGCGGCCGCCAGCTGCGACGAGCCACCGACCTTCGCGGCCGGCTCGGGCCGAGCCCCAGGCAGCGTCGAGGACGCATCGGTAGCCGCGTCGACGTCGTCGAAGGCCAACGTGAGCACGAGGCGCGGCACGCCCTCGTCCATGCGTAGGTCGATGCCGGCGAGGCGGCCACGACGGCCCTCCTCCGTGCTCACGCCCGTGCCCTGGCGAAGGAAGGGCAACGCCTGCTCGACGGTCCAGCGTCCCCCGCCCTCCGCGCTCACGCGGACGCGGTCGGCGTCGAGGGCCTGCGCGACGCCATCGAGGCGAAGGCGGACGAGGGCCGGAGGATCCTCGGGATCGTCCGCGGGGTCTGCTGCAAAGACGTCGTCGCCGGCGTCGAGGCCGAGCACGGCGAGCTCCTCCGTCCAGCGATCCACGATGCTCTGGATGGCGTGGGCGCTCCCGCCCGGCAGCTCGGAGAAGCGGAGCCCGAAGGTGCCGAGCTGCGGCCCCCGGTCCCGCGCCCATACGACCTCGGCCCGCGCGTCGACGGCGCTGCCGCTCGCGGGCACGACGAAGCGACAGCGAAGCTCGTCGCCCACCGAGGGCACCACCGGCCCACGTACCGCCAAGCCCCCGACGCCTACGTCGAGGGCGTCCGCCTCGAACTGCTCCGAGCCCTCCGTACCCAGCGCGACGACCACATCGTCGAGGGGGGCACGCACACGCGTCGGGTCCCTGCGTTCCGTTGCTGCATCCATGGGATTCACCTGGCCTGGCCATCGCCGATTCCCGACGTGGGGACCAAGTTTTCGGCAGCCGTCGGCGCGCTGGCCCGGCGAGGCGGCGCGTTCCTTGACCGCGCGCCAGCCCCTGTTCTAGCAGGGCCCTGATGGGCGTGCGCCTCGTGCTCCGCTCCCTGCGGGCCCGGAAGGCAGAGGGGGAGCCGCTCCGGTACGAGTTCGCCGGGCCGCGGGTGCTCATCGGCCGGCGCGGTGACGCGGACGTGGAGCTGCCCCACCCGGCCGTGAGCGCGACCCACGCCACCGTGCGCGCCGAGGGCTCGGGCTTCGTGCTCGTGGACGAGGGCTCGACCAACGGCACCCGGGTCAACGGGGTCCGGGTGCCGCCCGGCCGGCCCAAGACGCTGCGGAGCCGCGATCGCATCGAAATCGGTCCCTACGAGCTCTTCGTCGAGCTCGGACCCACGGGGGAAGGCACGAGCGCCGAGCGCACCGCGGCCTTTGCGCGCCGGCTGCTCCGCCAGGCGCTCGCGGGCACCCCCGACGCCCCGGCGGCCCCCACCCTCGTGGTGGTCCACGGGCCGCGGGCGAGAGAGAAGCTCGCCCTCCCGGCGCCACCGGCGCGCCTCGTCATCGGCCGCGGCGAAGACTGCGACCTCGCGCTGCCTGATGGCGACTGCTCACGGGAGCACGCCGAGGTCCTGCACGACCTCGACGGCGTGCTCCTGCGAGACCTCGGCAGCAAGAACGGGACCTTCCGGAACGGCCACGAGCTCCGCGAGGGCCGGCTCCGGGACCGGGACGAGCTGCGCCTCGGGGCGACCTTCCTGAGCTTCGAAGACGAAGCGGAGGTGCGACGCCGGGAGCTCCACGGCGCCGAGGACGCACCGCTCCTCGAGGAGGCCGCCGGCGCGGGCCGACCCACCGAGCCCGAGGCACCTCCGGGCGAGGCCGAGGTCCTCGCCGACGTGGAGGACACGCGCGCTGCTCGGACGCCCGCCGCGCCGGACGACGCCGG
>CALCTH010000507.1 GCA_937893795.1 uncultured Myxococcales bacterium
CGCCGCGCGGTCTCGAGCGCGCGCAGACGGTGAGCGGCCGCGTGCGCTTCGAGGCGCGCTCGCCGACGCCCACGGGAGCCTCCGCGGCGACGGAGGAGCGCCAGGCCGTCGGCATCGTCGTGCGGGCCCTCGACGCAGCGGGGCGAGAGGTGGGTCGCGCGCGCACCGACGCGGCCGGTGCGTTCGCCTTCGAGGCGGGGGCCGGGGCGGCGACGCTTCAGGTCCGGGCAGAGCTCGCCGAACGCGTGGGGGATCACGCGCGGCTGGCGGTGACGCGCGACGCGATGGGCGAGCGGGTCCATGCGCTCACGCTTCCGCTCGAGGCGCGGCTCGAGGTCGTGGCGCGGGACGATGAAGGGACCCTCGCTGGGGCGCTGCACATCCTCGACGCGATGCGTCGAGGGGTCCTCGCGGTGCAGGAGTGGACGGGGGACCGCTTGCCCGCCTTCTTCGCCTATTGGGACCGAGGCGTCACCACGACCTGGAGCTTCTACAGCGGCGAGCGCCCCGCCGGGTCCGGGCGCTACACCATCGAGCTCTTGGGTGGCGAGCCGGGCCGCCGCGCGATCACGGACACGGACGAGCACGACGAGTCCATCGTGCTCCACGAGCTCGGCCACTTCGTCATGGACGTGCTCACGAGC
The DNA here is from genome assembly GCA_937893795.1 of uncultured Myxococcales bacterium. Classification (GTDB taxonomy): domain Bacteria; phylum Myxococcota_A; class Polyangia; order Polyangiales; family Houyiibacteriaceae; genus CALCTH01. Next base: position 645 of record CALCTH010000507.1, read on the forward strand.
GACTCGTCCACCGGCGGCTCGCATCCCCGCGGCGCGCTGATCGACCCCGGGCTCGCGTGGGAGGAGGGCCGGGCGACCTGGTTCGCGGCCGCCGTGCAGGGCAGACCGCGCTACCTCGACACGGTGGGCCTCGAGCCGAGCGGCGAGTTGCGCGTCGCGCACGACCTCGAACGTGGCCGCGCCGACGAGCCCAAGGGCCTCGGTTCCGAGGCCGCCGTGGCCGAGGTGCTCTGGGACCTCTCCGACGGGGCCGCCGGCCTCCGCGACGACGACTTCGACGGCGTGGCCCTCGGCCCGGCCGCGGTGCTCGCCGCCATGCGCGATCTGGCGCGTGAGGACGGCGCCTTTCCGGCCCTGCCCACCTTCCTGCAGTTCCTCACGCGCACGGGGCGGGTGGAGCCCGAGGCGCTCGCCAACCTCATCGCTCGCGCCGGGCAGCCCCGGGCGTTGCTTCCGCGGCCGGACGAGGCGCCCCCTTGGCCCGTGGATCTCGCGCTCCCCGGCGAGGGGCGCGGCACCGTCGACGGACTCAGCGACCCGGCGCCGAGCGGCGGCCCGGCACGCCCGAGCAACGGGTTGGATGCGCTGAAGGTATTTCGTTTCCGACTGTCCACGTCAGGCCGCGTGCGCGTGCGGCTCCGCATCAGCGGCAGCGGCAGCCAGCGCGACCGAACGGACCTCGATCTCGAGCTCCGCGACCAGCGCGCGGAGCTCCTGGCTTCCTCGCGCGGGACGGGACCCGAGGAGATGATCAGCCGGCAGCTCGCGGCCGGGACCTACGTCCTCTACGTCCGGGACGGAGGCAGCGGAAACCGCGCCGACTTCGTGCTCGAGGTGTTGCCGGAGACCTGGTAGCCGCGCGCCCCGAGGCTCCTCGCCGCCCCGCTCTTGCAACGCCGGGGACCTCCCGTTACGACGAGCATCCCGGAGGCCCACCATGGACATTTTCATCGATTCGGCCGACCTCGACGAGATCCGCGACGCGAGCGCGATGGGCCTCGTCGACGGCGTCACCACCAACCCCTCGCTGATCGCCAAGGTCGGGCGGTCCCGTGACGAGGTCATCCACGACATCGTGGAGGTCGTGGACGGCCCCATCAGCGCCGAGGTGATCGCCACGGACACCGCGGGGATCCTCGCGGAGGGCCGTGCCGTCGCGGCGATCCACGAGAACATCGTGGTGAAGGTCCCGCTCATCGCGGACGGGCTGAAGGCGGTCCGTACGTTCACCGAAGAGGGCATCAAGACGAACGTCACGCTCTGCTTCAGCGCGACTCAGGCGATGCTCGCGGCCAAGGCCGGCGCGACCTACATCAGCCCCTTCATCGGCCGCATCGACGACGTGAGCGGCGAGGGCATGGAGCTGATCCAGGAGATCGTCGCGATCTACGAGAACTACGGCTACGGCACGAAGGTGCTCGCGGCCTCCGTGCGCCATCCGCTGCACGTGAAGCAGGCGGCGCTCGTCGGGGCACACGTCGCGACGATCCCCCACAAGGTCATCCATCAGCTCCTGAAGCACCCGCTGACCGACATCGGCCTCGACAAGTTCTTGGCCGACGCGGCCAAGCAGGGGCAGTGAGCTCGCGCGGCGTCCTCGGCGCCGTCTTCTTCTTCGCTCTGCTGATCGCGGCGCCCGCCCACGCCGACGTGCTGCCGGCGGGTGCGCTTCGCGGCGCGGTGCTCGTGCAGGGCGCGGACACGCGCCCCGGCGCGAACGAGACGCGCTTCGGCGGGGGTCTCCTCGTCGACCTGTGGCAGCCCCTTGGTCCCTTTCGCCTCGGTGGGGCCGCCGGGATCGCGGCCATCCGGAGCGACGACGACGACGCCAACGACGTCGTGCTGCCCCTGGCGGCCTCGGTCGCGCTCACCTCCCAGGACCGCGACACGCGGATCGCGGCGACGGGGGTGCTTCGCGTCGGCGGCTGGGCCGGGGCGACGAACTCGGGTCTCGCCGGGGGAGCTTTCCTGGCCGGGGGCCTCCAGCTGGACGTCCGCTTGGACGCCGGCCTGCACGCCATCGTCGGCGCCGACGTGTGGGCCCTCTTTCGCGGCGGCGCGCGGCGTCTCTATTGGGTGCCGACCATCGGCCTGAGCTGGAACACCGAGGCTCGGTTGGCGGCCGTGCCATGACCAAGGGGCGCGACGACCTCGGCCCCGCGGAGGGCGGCTGGGCCCTCGACTCGGTGCGCTTCGACGTCCTCGGGGAGGAGACGCATCCGGAGACGCCGAGCTGGCTCCGGCTCCGGCGGCTCTCGCTCTCGCACCGGGTCGGTGCGGGGCCCGCGAGCCCTCCCTACACCTACGAGCTCGTGGAGCGGCGCGCGACGGCCGCCGTGGTCCTCGCGCTCCATGTGCCGGCGCGGCGCCCCGGCGGTCCGCCTCGCGTGTGCCTCCGGGGCGCCATTCGACCACCGCTTCACTTTCGCCGCGAGCTCGACGTACCCGGCGACGCCGAGGTCGGCGCGGCCCTGTGGGAGCTGCCCGCGGGCCTCGTCGAGGCCGACGAGCTGGGAGACGCCGGCCTGCGGGCCTGTGCCGCGCGCGAGACCCTCGAGGAGACGGGCTTCACCGTGGCACCCGAAGCCTTCGAGCCCCTCGGCGCGCCGGTCTTCCTGAGCCCCGGCGTCCTCGCCGAGCGGCTCTGGTTCTTTCACGCGGCCGTCGTCCCGGGCGCCCGGGGCGTACCGACGGAGGACGGGTCCCCGCTCGAGGCCGATGCGCGCGTCGGCTTCGTCGATCTGCGCGAGGCGCTGCGGGCCGCCGACGCCGGTCGCCTCGGCGACGCCAAGAGCGAGCTCGGGCTTCGACGCCTCGCGGCCGTGCTGAGCGCCGGCGACGACGTGGAGGGCGTCCCGTGAAGCGGGTGCTCGTCGTCTACAAGCGCACCACGTTGCAGCGCTTCGAGGCTCGCGGCGACGACCGGGTCAAGACGCTCCTCGCCATCGGCGATCGGAGCGTCGAGCGCCTCGAGAGCGCGCACTCCGCCCACCTCGAGACGCTGGAGCGTACGAAGCGCTTCCTCCTGGGCCGCGGCATCGAGGCCACCTTCGCGCACGAGGTGAGGGGCCTCGCGTCGCGCTGGGACCTCGTCGTGACCCTGGGCGGCGACGGCACGCTCCTCTGGTCCTCGCATCTCGTGGACGGGCAGACGCCGATGCTCTCGGTGAACAGCGCGCCCATGGCGAGCGTGGGCTACTTCGCGGGCGCGAGCCGGGACGACGTCGAGGAGGGCCTCGCGGCGGCGCTCGAGGGGCGGCTCCGCGCGACGCGGCTCACGCGCATGGAGGTGCGCGTCGACGGCGAGGTGCGCCACCGCCGCGTGCTCAACGACGTCCTCTGGTGCCACGCCAGCCCCGCTGCCACGACGCGCTATCTGATCCGTCATGGCGACGTGGAGGAGGAGCACCGGAGCAGCGGTGCCTGGGTGGGTCCCGCCGCCGGCTCGACGGCGGCGCAGCGAAGTGCCGGTGGCAGGGTGCTCCCTTTGCGTTCGAAGAAGCTCCAGTACGTGATCCGCGAGCCCTACCAGCCCAGGGACACGCGCTTCCGCCTCGTGAAGGGGCTCGTCGCGCCCGACGACGCCCTGATCATCAAGAGCAAGATCCGCGACGGGCGCCTCTTCTTCGACGGCGCCCAGAAGGTCGCGGAGATCGACGTGGGCGCCGAGATCGTGATGCGCCGCTCGCCAGAGCCGCTCCAGCTTCTCGGGCTCACGCGGGACGGCGTGGGCGTCGCGCCCACGCCATCAGCAGGAGCGTGAGCGCGAGCGGGGGCGTCGTGGTGTCGCCGTAGCGCACCCACGGCGTCGTCCCCGAGAGCAGGCGCGCCTCCGTCTCCAGCTCCGCTCGAACGAAGGTCTCGGTTGCGGCCAGCCGCGCCCCGGTCGCGGCGGCGTGGCTGCTCACGCCCGTATTGGTCGCGCGGAGCAGGTCGCGGCGGGTCTCGATGGCCCGAACGCGCGCGACCGCATCGTGCAGGTGAGGCTCGGCGCTTCGGCCGAACCACGCATCGTTGGTCACGTTCACGAGGAAGTCTGGATCCGCCGCGGCCACGCGGCGCGCGTGGCGGGGCAATACGTCCTCGTAGCAGTTGAGCACACCGACGCGGGCGCCCGCCGCCGGCAGCACCACCGGCGCCTCCGCGGCGCGAAGCCCCGGGCAGGGGAAGCGCGCCTGAAGCGGTGGGAGCCACGACCAGAGCGGCACGGTCTCACCGAAGGGAATGAGCTCGACCTTGTCGCTCACGCCGAGCAGCCGGCCGTCCGGTGCCACCGAGACCACGGAGTTCCAGCGCGCGCAGGGCGCGCGCCCGGTCAGGACGCCAGCCAGGAGCGACCCATGGGCGCCGAAGGCGCGCCGGCCACGGGGAGCCCATGCGGCGTCGCGAGCCAGGCCATAGGGGTAGGCGGTCTCAGGCCAGATCACG
>CALCTH010000508.1 GCA_937893795.1 uncultured Myxococcales bacterium
GAGCACGAGGCCGAGCAAGCCCGACGCGAGGAGCGCACGACGTCCCCGGGGAGCGAGGTCGAAGACGCGGCCCGCGCGTTGCGCCACGTAGACGTTGAGCGCGACGAGGGCCGTGAAGAGGACGAGCAGGAATACGGCGAACGTGGAAGGCATGCGGGAGCCGAACGCAGAGATTGGACGCAGACGAGGGCCCAACGTTGCCGAGGGGCCCTACATTCGGCGCGTCGCGTGCCGCGTCTCAGCCGCGCCGAAGCCGGAGCGCGCGCACGGCGACCTCGAGGCGCGGGTAGGTCCGGAAGGTCACGCCGGCGACGGCGAGCGTCGTCGCGGCCAGCTGGACGCCCATTCCGAGGAGCCGGCTCGCCGGGCGCACGACGATGCCGATGCGGGCATAGAGCTCCGTGTGCGCGAGCACGTGGCGCGGGAGCCGAGATCGCGCCGACGAGGTGTAGCCGGCGCTGGCGGACCAATCGTGGAGCACCGTGAGCGGGACGCCACGTCGAAGCCGCGCCTCGTCCTGCGCGATCATGAAGCTCGCCACCTCGTCGTCGATGAGCCGGTCAGGCACCGTGTAGATGACGCCGTCGCGGTCGTGCTCCCACATCGCGACGCCCGTGCGCGGGCAGCTCAGGTCCGGCGGACCCCAGCCCGGAAGTGGTCGCCAGAGCGGTATGGTCTCGGCACCCATGAGCTTTCACACGATACCGCGTCCGGGCAATAAGTGCTGTACAGGAGAGCAGCCCGTTCCACATCGACAGACGGAAAGCGTCCGAGAGAAAGGACACTTGTGCGCACTGCTCGATCGGTTGTCCCCAGCGAGGGGGACGCATTGGGGATAAACCGTGGACAGGCTGCGGCGTGGCGAACCTCGAAAGCTCTTCGCTCAGGCGCGCTCGAAAAGACCGGCCGCGCCCATGCCGCCGCCGATGCACATCGTGACGATGGCGTACCTGCCGCCGCGTCGCTTGAGCTCGTAGAGCGCCGTGGCCGTGAGCTTGGCGCCGGTGCAGCCGAGCGGGTGACCCAGCGCGATGGCGCCGCCGTTCACGTTGAGCTTGTCGTCCGGCAGACCGAGGGTCCGCTTAACGTAGCTCGCCTGGCTCGCGAAGGCCTCGTTCACCTCGAAGACGTCGATGTCCTCCACGGTCAGGCCCGTGCGCCGGAGCAGCTTCTGCACGGCCGGCACGGGCCCGATGCCCATGATGGCCGGGTCGACGCCGCAGGTGGCGAAGTGCTTGAAGGTCGCGAGCGGCGTGACGCCGAGCTCCTCCGCCTTCTTCTTCGACATGACGAGCGCGGCGGCGCCGCCGTCGGAGAGCGGGGAGCTGTTGCCCGCGGTCACGGAGCCGCCCTGCTTGAAGACCGGGCGCAGCTTCCCGAGGCCCTCGACCGTCGTCTCGGGCCGCGGCATCTCGTCGACCTCGAAGGTGAAGGTCTGCCGCTCGCCCTCCGCGTAGCGAACGCCGCTGACGGGGACGATCTCGTCCCGGAAGACGTTCCCTTCGAGCGCGGCCTTCGCCTTCATCTGCGAGTCGTAGGCGAACTGGTCTTGCTCCTCGCGGCCGATCTCGAACTTGGCGGCGACGTTCTCCGCCGTGATGCCCATGGGCGTGTAGGCCGTGGGCAGCTTGTCCATCAGCTCCGGCGACATGCTCGGGCTGAAGCCCGTCATGGGGACGGCGGTCATGCTCTCGATGCCGCCGGCGACCATCACGTCGGCCCAGCCGCTCGCAATGTTGCCCGCCGCGATGGCGATGGCCTGGAGCCCGCTCGAGCAGAAGCGGTTGATGGTCATGGCGCTCGTGTCTTCCGGGAGCCCGGCGAGCAGCCCCGCGTAGCGCGCGACGTTCAGGCCCTGCTGGCCTTCGGGCATGGCGCAGCCGAGGATCACGTCCTCGACCAGCTCGCCCTGCACCTGCGGCACGCGCTTCATGAGGCCCGCGATGACCTCGCCCGCGAGCTCGTCGGGGCGGGCGTACTTGAGGGAGCCCTTATGGGCACGGCCGACCGCGCTGCGGACGGCCTCGGCGATGACGACTTCTTCAGCCATGGCTTCTTCTCCTGTGCGTGGACGTTCGGGTTAGTTACGGAGCGGCTTGTTCTTCATGAGCATGTGCTGCATGCGCTCCTGGGACTTCGCCTCGCCGCAGAGGCTGAGGAAGGCCTCGCGCTCGAGCTCGAGCATGCGCTCCTCGGTGACGGGGCCGGCGTTGCCGTCGATTCCGCCACAGAGCACGTGAGCGACCTTGGTGGCGATGAGCCGGTCGTGCGCGCTGGCGAAGCCGCCGGCGACGAGCGTGTCGACGGCGCTGGTCAGCGTCGCGATGCCGCTCGCGCCCGGGAGCGTGTGGGCGCGTTTGGGCTTCGGCTGGTAGCCGGCGCGGGCCATGCCGACGACGCGCTGCTTGGCCTCGTGGAGATGCCGCGCCCGGTCGAAGCTGATGCCGTCGCCGTGGTGCCGGAAATAGCCGAAGTGCTGGGCCTCGACGGCGCTCGTCGCGACCTTGGCCATGGCGATGTTCTCGAAGACCTTCTGCACCATCACCTGGTTGTCGACCTGCGCGCCCTCGGGAATCCCCTCGAGGGCCCGCCAGAGCAGGTTCAGGTTGCCCGCGCCACCGGGGAGGAGACCGACGCCGACCTCGACGAGGCCCGCGTAGGTCTCTGCCGCGGCCTGCACGGCGTCGCTCGCGAGGCAGACCTCGAGGCCGCCACCGAGCGCCATGCCATAGGGCGCCGCGACCACCGGCACCTTCGCGTACTTCATGCGCTGCGTCGTCGCCTGGAGCTTCGCGATCTGCGCGCCGAGCTGGTCCCAGGCCTTCTGCTGCGCCGCCATCACGATGCCAAAGAGGTTCGCGCCGACGCTGAAGTGCTCGCCCTCGTTGTAGAGGAGCAGCCCTTCGAACTCGCTCTCGGCCTTGTCCACGGCCTGGCCGAGCATGGCGATGACGCCGTCGTCGAGGCTGTTGGCCTTCGTCTTGTAGGTGAGGCCGAGCACGCCGTCGCCGAGGTCCCAGGCTTCGGCGGCGCTGCTGCTGAGCACCGGGCTCTCGCCCTTCCGCACGTGCACGAGCGGCGCCTCGCGCGGGTCGAGGTCGCGGGCGACGTACGCGCCCTTCGCGAGATCCCAGACCTCGTCGCCCCGGTAGAAGGACTCCGCGCCCTTCTCGAGCATCGTGTCGATGCTCGAGGGCAACGCCCAGCCGCTCTCCTTGATCTTGGCGGCGGTCTCGCGGAAGCCGAGCGCGTCCCAGGTCTCGAAGGGGCCGAGCTCCCAGTTGTAGCCCCACTTCATCGCGTTATCGACGTCCTCGACGGCGTCGGCGATCTCGCCCATGCGCCGCGCCGTGTAGGCCAGGCTCCGGCCGAGGATCTTCCAGGCGAACTCGCCACCCTTGCCGCCGCCTTCGACGAGCTTCTTCACCCGCTCGCCGGCGCTGCCCTTGAGGCCCTTCATGGCCTTCTTGAGGTCCTGGTCGCCGCCCTTCGGACGGTACTCGAGGGTCTCGAGATCCATCGTCAGGATCCCGGCCTTGGTCTTCTTGTAGAAGCCGCCCTTCGTCTTGTTCCCGAGGACCTTCTTGTCCTTGACCATCGTCTCGAAGAACGCCGGCGGCTTGAAGACGTCGCGCTCCTCGTCGTCCGTGAGCGCGTCGTAGCAGTTGCTCGTGACGTGGAAGAAGGTGTCGAGGCCGACCATATCCGCCGTGCGGAACGACGCGCTCTTCGGGTGCCCCATGGGCGGGCCCGTGCTCGCGTCGACGTCCTCCGGTGTCAGCCCGTCCTCGAGCATCTGGTGCATCGTCGCCATCATGGCGTGCGTGCCGATGCGGTTGCCGATGAAGTTCGGCGTGTCCTTGCCGAGCACGATGCCCTTGCCGAGCTGCTCCTTGCCGGCCGACTTCACGCGCTCGTAGACGGCGGGATCCGTGTCCGGGCCGAGCACGAGCTCGAGGAGCTTCATGTAGCGGACCGGGTTGAAGAAGTGCATCACGAGGAAGCGCTTCTTGAAGGACTCGCTGCGCCCCTCGAGCATGTCGGCGATGCGGAGGCCCGACGTGTTCGAGGCGATGATGGTGCTCTCGCCCAGCGTGGCCTCGAGCTTCGTGAAGAGGTCCTGCTTGATGGCCAGGTTCTCGATGATCGCCTCGATGACGAGGTCGCAGCCCTTCAGCTGATCGAGGTCGTCCTCGAGGTTGCCCGTCGCCACGTTCACGGCGTTCTGCTTGGCGAAGAAGAGCGCGGGCTTGCTCTTCAGCGTCCTCTTCAGCGCGCCCTCGGCGAAGGCGTTGCGCTTGGCCGGGATGGTCTTCTCCCCGTCCGTCAGCTTCGGCGGGACGATGTCGAGGAGGACGACGTCGCAGCCGGCGTTGGCGAAGTGGGCGGCGATGCCGCTGCCCATCACGCCTGCGCCGATGACGCCCACACGGCGAATCGGTTCGGTCATGGAATCGTGCTCCTGTCGGAGTTCGGTGGGAGAGGTCGGGCGCGGTCCGAAGGGGTCCGCGCGGCGTTCGATGAGCCAGCGGAGGCGCTGCCGCCGCTCACTCGGTCGCAGGCGCGGCCGCGGCCGGTGCTGCCGCGGGCTCCGGGGTGCCCGCATCGGCCTCCGCGTCGGCGAAGGCCGCACGGAAGATCAAGAAGAGCCCGGCGATGGCGAGGAGCGCGGCGCCGAGGACCGGGAGCCATAGCGGCGTGTCTCCAGCCTCGTCATGCACCTCCGGAAGTTCCGGGGGAGCCGAGGTGGCCTCGTGCGCGTGCGTCGACCCTGCCGATCCCGTGCCCATGGGTAGGGACGCTAGTCTGGACTGAGTGGCCATTCAACCGGACGACCCACGCTGAGCCGCGGTTCAGTCGCCTCGTTCGCCGCTTCGGGCCGAAGAGGCGCCGAGTCCCGCGAGGAGCAGCGCGAGGCCGAGCCCCGGAGCCGTGGCCGTAAGGAGTCGGAGCGCGGCTGACTCGCCGTCGTCGAGGGCCATCGCGGCGAACGCCAGCGCGCCAGCGATCGCCAGCGCAGCGCGCAGCATGCGGTGGCTCGGTCCGCGGCGGCGAAGCGCCAGGAGGAGG
>CALCTH010000509.1 GCA_937893795.1 uncultured Myxococcales bacterium
CTCCACTACGTCTACCGGACCTTCGTCTTCCCCTTCCGCATGCGGGGCGAAGGAAAGCGCAAGCCGCTGCTCACGGTGGCGATGGCCTTCCTCTTCAATTGCGCCAACGGCCCGGTCAATGCCTTCGCCATCGTCACGTTCGGCGCCCACCTCCAGGGCCTCGGGGATGCGCGGCTCCTGGCCGGAGCCTGCGTCTTCCTCGCGGGCTGGGCCCTGAACCAGCACGCCGACCACGTGCTCCTGACGCTGCGCGCGCCGGGCGAGAGCGACTACAAGATCCCCGACCGCGGGCTCCACCGGCTCGTGGCCAGCCCCAACTACCTCGGGGAGATGCTCGAGTGGGGCGGCTTCGCGCTGGCCGCGGCGACGGCCCCGGCCGTGGTCTTCTTTCTGTTCACCGTGGCCAACCTCGCGCCGCGGGCCCGGGCGAACCTACGCTGGTACCGGGATCGCTTCGCCGACTACCCGCCCACCCGGCGGGCGCTCGTGCCCTTCGTGTGGTGAGTCGCGCGTGAGAGCGGCGCGTGAGATCAGCGCTCAAGCCCCGCGCGGATCCTCCGTTTTCCGACGGCGTGGAGGCGCTCGAGCTACGCCATGGGAGCAACCGTACGCCGCTCGTGGGTGAGGAGGTGCTCATCGGACGCGCGCGCGAGTGCCACGTCGTGCTGAGCGGGGCCCGGGTGAGCCGCCGCCACGCGCGCATCCAGTTCGAGGCCGGAGAGCCCCGGCTCGAGGACCTCGGGAGCCGGAACGGGGTGCTCCTGAACGCGCTCCGCATCGGGGCGGCCGTTCGCCTCGTGCCGGGCGACCGCATCACCATCGGCGCCCACGAGATTCGAGTCGTGGAGGCCCGCGGCCACCGCTCGGAGCCGAGCGCCCTCCGCGGGCACGTCGCCCGCCCGGCGGCCAGCGATGACCGCACGACGGGCACGGGGCGCAGCCTCGCCATCCTCGAGGCGCTCGCCGAGCACGCCATGGGGCGCGGTGACCTCGCGGAGGCCCAGTCGATCTTGGCGCCGGCGCTCGATCAGGTGCTCGCCGCCGCCCGCGACGGGCACGTTCCCGACGCCATGGACCAGGAGCTGGCCGTGCGCGCGGCCGGTCGCCTCGTCGCCGCCGGGGACCGCGTGCGCTGGCTGCGCTTCCTCCTCGCCTTCCACGAGGCGACGGAGGCGGCCCCGCAGGACGCGGTGCTCGACCTCCTCGGTCGGCACCGCGAGGTCCTCGCGGCGGAGGCGGCCTTCACCGCCCTCCTGCGCAAGCTGGAATCCCTGGGGCTGGAGGGCGCGGCGCGCGGCCGCGTGGATCGCCTGCGCGCCCTCGTGGGCTAATTCCCATCCCCGGCTGGGGATACTTCGAAAGTCTCGAAGTGTTGCAGCACAACATCGCCCTTGTCGATGTTCGCCCTACGCCACACAAAGCCCACTGCTCCACGTGCGACCCGCGTCGGCACCGCCGACAGGACGCCGCCACCACGTGCCCCACGACACCCGTGACGACGCCCTCCCTCGCCCCCGCTCCCTTCACCCCCGACCTCACGGCGCTCCCGCCGCGGCGGCGCGCCCTCTTCCGTCTCCTGGACGGGGCGCTCCAGGCCGTCGACCTGCCGGCCGGCGAGAACGGCCAGCGCCACGTCGTCGACACGCTCGCGACCATCGAGGACCGCTGCGCCAGCATCGACGACGGGACCCCGGACCGCACCCTCTTCGCACCGGCCGTCCGTGATTTCGGAGGGATCGGCCTCACGGCGACCTTCGTCGAGGGGCCCCTCGAGGAGCTGGCGGCGGGCCTGACGGGACCCCGCGCGCTTCTCGTCCTCGACGCGAACGACCGCTTCGTGCTCCTCGAGCGCTCGCGAGGTCGCATCCGCGTCGCGACCGGCGATCGCGCCGTGCAAATCGCCAGCGCGGAGGCCGCGGCGCACCTCGGCCTCGTCCACGGGCAGGAGCGGGTCGGCCTCATCCTGACGGCGCAGGATTCGCTCGCCGACCGGGTCGTCCCGAAGAACACCGCGCTCAGCGCGAGCGCGCGCGCGATGCGTCTCCTCGCCGTCGAGAAGCGCGACATCGGGGTGGTCGCCGTCTACGGCGTGGCCATCGGGCTCATCGCGCTCGCGACGCCGGTCGCCGTGCAGTCGCTGGTGAACACCGTCGCCTTCGGCACGCTCTTCCAGCCCCTGGTCGTACTGACCTTCTTGCTCTTCGGCTTCCTCGTCTTCGGGGCGGTGCTGCGTGCCATGCAGTTCTGGGTCGTCGAGATGCTCCAGCGGCGTCTCTTCGTCCGCGTGGTGGGCGAGCTCGCCCCCCGGCAGCCGCGCGTCGAGGCCGCCGCCGCGGCGCGGGGCGCTGGCCCGGAGCTGGTGAACCGCTTCTTCGACGTCTTCACGGTCCAGAAGTCGGTGGCGCAGCTCCTCCTCAGCGGCCTCGAGATGGTGCTGACGGCGCTCGTGGGCTTGGCCGTGCTCGGCTTCTACCACCCGCTGCTGCTGGCCTTCGACGTCTTCCTCATCTTCATGCTCGTACTGGTGATCTTCGTGCTCGGGCGCGGCGGCTCGCAGACGGCCATCATCGAGAGCAAGAAGAAGTACGCGGTGGCCGGCTGGCTCGAGGAGCTCGCGCGGCACCCCACCTCGTTCAAGCTCCAGGGCGGCGCCGAGTATGCGCGCCGAGAGACCGACGCCCTCGCCCGCGGCTGGCTACTCGCCCGCGCCGAGCACTTCCGCATCGTGCTCCGGCAGGTGCTCAGCGCGATGATGCTCCAGGCCATCGCCAGCGCCGGTCTCCTCGGCGTCGGCGGTCTGCTCGTCATCCAGCGCCAGCTCACGCTCGGCCAGCTCGTGGCGGCGGAGCTCATCGTGACGCTCGTCGTCGCCCAGCTCGCCAAGCTCGGCAAGCAGCTCGAGAGCTACTACGACCTCGTCGCCGGCGTGGACAAGCTCGGCCAGCTGCTCGACCTACCCCTCGAGCACGACGAGGCGAACGGGCCCCTCGACGACGGCGCGCCGGCGGTCCCGGTGCCGGGCACGGGGCCCGCGAGCGCGACGCTCCGGGACGTCTGCTTCCGCTACGCGCCGCGGCGCTCGAAGGTGCTCGACCAGTGCTCCTTCCACATCGCGCCGGGCGAGCGAGTGGGCCTCTTCGGCCGCTCGCACTCGGGCAAGCGCACGCTCGCGGACGTCTTCTTCCGGCTGCAGCAGCCCGAGTCCGGCTACGTGGAGATCGACGGCGTCGACGTACGCGAGTACGTCCTCGAGGACCTGCGTGGCCGCGTGGCGCTCGTGCGTGAGGCCGAGGGCCTGCCGAGCACCATCCTCGAGAACGTCCGCGTCGGCCGGCAGGAGGTCACCACCTCCGACGTGCACACGGCGCTCCGGCTCGTGGGCCTCGACGACGAGCTCAAGCATCTGCCGAACGGGCTCCGCACGAGCCTGACCTACGGCGGCGCGCCGCTCTCGGCGCCGCAGGCGCTCCGGCTCACGCTGGCTCGCGCGCTCGCCGGCAAGCCCGGCCTCGTGGTCCTCGACGAGGTGCTCGACGGCATGGACGGGCCGACCCGCTCCCTCGTCGTCGAGCGCGTGCTCGACCCGGCGAACCCCTGGAGCGTGCTCGTCCTCAGCAACCGGCCCGAGGTGCTCCGGCGCTGCGAGCGCGTCTACCGCATGCACCACGACGGGCCCGAGCTGGTGCCCGAGAACCGGATCCCCTCCTCCGAGGACGACATCGAGGAGATCGCCCGGACCTACGGGCCCGCCACCAACCCGCCCATGCATGAGGCCTTCGACGATCAGGAGGCGGAGTGATGTTCGGTCAGCATCCCTTCCGTGACCCGGCCGGCGTTCTTCCCGCGGAGCTGCTGGTTCCCTCGCCCGGTCGCCCCCGGCGCGTCGCCAAGGTGCTCGTGGGCTCCTTCCTCCTCGCGCTCCTCGCGGCGATGCTCACGCCGTGGATCCAGAACGTGCCCGGCGACGGGCGCGTCATCGCCTACGCCCCCGTCGAGCGTCGCCAGCGCATCGAGGCGCCCACGAAGGGCCGCGTCATCGCCTGGCACGTGAACGAAGGGCAGCGCGTCCGCGAGGGCGAGGTGCTTCTCGACCTCGTCGACAACGACCCGCAGCTCCTGGACCGCTTGGGCGAGCAGCGCGCGGCGCTCGAGGTTCGCCTCGCGAGCTACGAGACGCGCGTCGAGGCCCTGACGAACCGCCTCGAGGCCACCGACCGCGCCGCGCAGGCGAAGGTCCGGGCGGCGCGGGCGAAGGTGCGCGCGGCGCAAGCCAAGGTCGAGTCGGCCGACCAGAAGCTCCTGGCCGCCGAGGCGAACCTCGAGACGGCGCTCCTGCAGCTCTCGCGACAGCGGGCCCTCGCCGAGCGCGGCCTCGTGTCGTCGCGCGACCGGGAGCTCGCGGAGCTTTCGGAGGCGCGCGCGCGGACCAGCCGGGAATCCGCGCGGGCGGAGCAGACGGCGGCGCAGAGCGACCTGCTCACGGCACGCGCGGACCTCGGATCGGCCGAGGCCGACGCCGAGTCGAAGGTGGCGAGCGCCCAGGCGAGCCTGGAGAGCGCACGTACGGACGTCGCCAGCACGCAGGCGTCGCTGGCGAGCCTCGGCGTGTCCATCGCCCGCACCGAGTCCCAGCGCGTCGTCGCGCCGCGGGATGGCACCGTGCTTCGCTATTTGGCGGGCCAGGGCGGCGAGCAGGTGAAGGAGGGCGATCCGCTCCTCGAGTTCATCCCGGACGACAACGAGCCCGCCGTCGAGCTCTGGGTCGACGGCAACGACGCCGCCCTGATCCGCGCGGGGGCCATGGCGCGGCTCCAGTTCGAGGGGTGGCCCGCCGTGCAGTTCGCCGGCTGGCCGGCCGTGGCCGTGGGGACCTTCGGCGGGCGCGTGGCCTTCGTGGACTCGGCGGACGACGGGCGCGGCAACTTCCGGGTGGTGGTCCTCCCGGATCCCGACGACGAGCCCTGGCCTTCGGTCCGCTGGCTTCGGCAGGGCGTGCGTACGAAGGGCTGGTTCCTGCTGAACGAGGTTTCCCTCGGCTACGAGGTCTGGCGGCAGCTCAACGGCTTCCCCCCGCGCGTCGATCCGCCCGGCCCGGAGCCCGCGGGCTCTGGCTACGGCGGGTACGGCACGAGCGGCTACGGCTACACCGGAGGCAGCGAAGGCGGCGACAAGTGAGGCGGCGTGCCTCGCGCACGCGGCGCTTCTTCGCGACCGCGTGCGTTTGCCTCGCCGTGTGCGCTCCGGCCCTCGCGCAGCCGAGCGATGCGTCACCGCTCACGCTGGGTGAGGTGCTGGCGAGCACGGACCAGCATCACCCCGTCATCGAGTCCGCCGTGGCGCGCGTCGAGGCCGCCGAAGGCGCGCTCCTCGGGGCCCGGGGCGCCTTCGACCCGACGCTTCGCATCGACGTCACGACGAACGCGGCGGCTGGCTACTACAGCGACAACGTGCGCGGGTCCGTGAGCGTCGAGCAGACGACGCCCTATTGGGGTACCAAGGTCTTCGCGGGCTATCGCGTCAGCCGGGGTGAGCTGCCCGTCTACTACGAGTTCGACCGCACGCTGAACGGGGGCGAGGTGTTCGCCGGCGTACGCGTACCTCTGCTCCGTGATGGGGCCATCGACTACCGGCGGGCGCTCCGCGAGCAGGCGGAGCTCGGCCAGAACCAGGCCGAAGCCGAGCGGGACGCGAAGCTGCTCGCGCTCCGCCAGAAGGCCACCGAGGCCTACGGGAAGTGGGTGGCGGCCGCCTACGAGCTGGCCGTGGTCGAGGAGATCCTGGGGCTCACGGAGTTCCGTCAAGGCGCCGTCGACGAGCGCGTCGGCGCCGGCGGCCTCGCGCCCATCGTGCGCCTCGAGGCGCGGCGTCAGGTGCTGAGCTGGCGCACCAAGCGCGTCGAGGCCCAGCGGAAGCTCCAGGAGTCGGCGCTGATCCTCGGCCGCTACGTGCGGGCGGCGGACGGCACGCCGGCCCCGCCGAGCCGGGGGCGCGCGCCCACGGAGCTCGCCGAGCTCGCCCGGGGCC
>CALCTH010000510.1 GCA_937893795.1 uncultured Myxococcales bacterium
ACTTTCGCGAGGCTAGGCCCGCTGCGCAGCGAGCGCGCCCGCGGGAAATCGGGCACGCGATGCACCGGGAAGGCCGGGTCCGGGCCCGCGCCGTGCGCGTAGGCCAGGAGCGCGACCGGCTCGCCGGCCGCGCGGAGCGCCTCGAGCATCGAGCTCACCAGCGCCTGCGTCCCCTGTGGCGAGGGGAAGGGCTGGCAGGCGACGTGGAGCGTCCCGGGCGCGGCGCCCTTCAACGGCCGTAGAGCTTGCGGGTGGAGCGCGACACGAGACGCACTGCCATCCGCCGCGGCAGGAGCCGGCCCATGAGCTGACCGGCGAGCTTGTTGGCGCGGCCGGGCACGAGCACGGGCCCCTCCGCGAGCGTGTCCAGGGTCTCCTCGACCACGGCTTCGGGCTCCTGCGCGAGCACGTTCTCCCGCGTGGCGAAGCGTTCGTAGCCCGGCGTGCGGGTGGCCCCGGCGCAGCACGCGAGCACGTCGACGCCGGCGTCGCGGAGCTCTTCCCAGAGCCCCTCGCCGAACACGCGTCCGAAGGCCTTGGTCCCCGCGTAGGTCGTCACGCAGGCGGTCCCCTGAAAGCCCGCGAGGCTGCTCATGAGCACGAGGGCCCCGCGGCCACGCGCGGCCATGGGACCGCCGAGCCCGTGCACGAGCGTGAGGAGCGCGCGGACGTTCACGTCGACGGCGCGCTGGTGGTCCTCGAGGGGCACCGCGAGGAAGTCGCCCTTGGGCACGTAGGCCGCGTTGTGAACGAGGAGCCCGATTTCGCGACCCTCGACGGCTGCCTGGACGTCCGCCGCGAGACTCGGCCGGCTGAGATCGAGCGGCAAGGGAACGGCCTCGACGCCATGCGCGGCGCGGATGGACGCAGCGATGCCCTCGAGCAGCGGTGCGCGCCGCGCCGCCAAGAGGACGTTCAGGCCGCGGGCGGCCGCCCCGCGCGCGAAGGCTTCCCCGAGCCCCTCACTGGCCCCGGCTACGAAGCACCAGGGCCCGTAGCGCGCCCGAAACGTCGCGTCCTGCAAAGGGAGCCCGGTGCCTTCCGTCGCGCGTGTCTTCCGTCGCGGGATCGTTGGTCGGAGAGCGCGCCTGGGCCCGGTCAGTCGGTGACCGGCATCTGCACGAGGAACTGGCCGTCGACGACGTCCTCGCCCTCGTTCACCTCGAAGGTGAGCTGGTAGCGCACCTGCATCTCGTCGCCGAAGCTCACCACCTCGAGGATGGCGAGGCGCGCGGGCTGCTCGAAGACCCAGGCGTCGACCTCGGGGCCAGCGCAGCCGAGAATGGCGCCGCCGCCCGGACCGCCGTCCTCTTCGACGAGGGTGCCGACGCTCGTCCCGACGAGGCGCACGTCCGTATCCCAGCCAGGCTCGATGCCGTGGATGTCGAAGGCGGCGTGCACGGTCTGTCCGTCGAGGCCCCGCGCGTAGATGTCGAGCATCCAGCCGTCGGCGGTGCACCAGCCTTCGCCGCGCACGCGCCCCTCGTCGATGGTGATGCCGGCGAGCTCGCCGTGCATGGTCACGTCGTGCACCAGAAGCGGCGCCGTGGCGCCCTCCGGCATCTCCGTCCAGCTGCACCCCGCGAGCGCGAGGAGCGCCATCCACTTGGAAAGACGCGTGACCATGACAACCTCCGCTTGCAGCATCACCCCATCCGCGGCGCTAAGCAATCCGCCGACCCGAAGCCACCGCCGACCGAAGCCACCGCCGCATGCCGACCCGCTCCCTGATCGTTGGCCTGGACGGCGCCGACGTGGACGTCATCCATGGCCTCGGTCCCGCGCGCCTTCCCCACCTTCACCGGCTGATGAGCGAAGGGGCGTGGGCGCGCCTCGAGAGCGTGCAGCCGCCGGCGACGCTGCCGAACTGGACGACGTTCCTGACCGGCGTGGACCCCGGGCAGCACGGCGTCTTCGACTTCACGACCCGCGATGCCGGCTACCGGGTACGCTTCACGGCGGGCACGGTGCGCGAGGCGCCCACCGTGGCGGCGCGCCTCGACGCGCTCGGGCTCCGCTGCGCGCTGATCGGCTTTCCGGCGACCTACCCGCCGGAGCGCCTCGCGCACGGCGCCTTCGTGAGCGGCTGGGACGCGCCCGTCGCCTTCGCCGGCGACCGGAGCTTCGTGTGGCCCCCCGCGCTCCACGACGCGATGACGGCACGCTTCGGTCCGCTGCGCTTCGACGACGTGGACGAGTTCGACGCCGACGCGCCGGGCTGGCACGCCGCGCTCCCGGCGGCGCTGCAGCGGCGCATCGCCCGGAAGCGCGACCTCGCGCTGGCGCTCCTCGACGGAAGCCTCCTCGGTCGCGACGACTGGGACCTCTTCGCCGTGTATTTCGGGGAGAGCGACACCGTCTCGCACCACCTCTGGGCGCACCACGACCCCGCGTCGCCGCGGCACCCGGTCGGCGCGTCGCGCGAGGCGCGGGAGGGGCTCGGCCGCGTCTACGAAGCGCTCGACGCCGCCCTCGGCTCGCTCGTGGCCTC
Source organism: uncultured Myxococcales bacterium (assembly GCA_937893795.1). Classification (GTDB taxonomy): domain Bacteria; phylum Myxococcota_A; class Polyangia; order Polyangiales; family Houyiibacteriaceae; genus CALCTH01. Next base: position 2,492 of record CALCTH010000510.1, read on the forward strand.
CGCCGGCGAGGGCGTGGAGATCACGATCGTGAGCGACCACGGGAGCGGCGGCGCGAGCGACCACGTGCTCTACCTGAACCGCGCGCTGGCCGAGGCGGGCTTGCTGCGCTTCCAGCCCGCGCCGGCCCGGCGCCGCGCGGCGCAGGCGCTGAAGGACGCGGCGCTGACGCGGCTGCCCCCGGCGCTCCGGGAGCAGGTGTTTCGCCTGGGCGGGACGCGGCTACCGAGCTGGCTCGAGAGCCAGGCACGCTTCGGGGCCCTCGACTTCACGCAGACCGTCGCGTTCAGCGACGAGCTCAACTATTTCCCAGGCGTATGGCTCAACGTCCGCGGCCGCGACGACGCGGGCATCGTGGACGACGTGGCCGGGGCGACGCGCGCCGTTCGGGAAGCGCTGCTTCGCCTCGAGAACCCCTTCACGGGCCAGCCCGCCGTCGCGCGGGTGTGGCGCCGCGAGGAGCTCTTCGACGGGCCGCACGCCGCCCGGGCCCCGGACCTCCTGCTTCGCCTCCACCGGATCGGCGCCGCGCCCGGCTACTCCTTGAACCTGATGCCCTCGGCGAGCGCGCCCCCGGGCACGGGCCCCTGGCGACGCCTCGCGCCGGAGGAGCACCTCGGGCGAAAGGGACGCTCGCTCCCCGGCTCGCACCGGGAGCGAGGCTTCTACGTGGCCGCCGGGCCGCGCGTGAGGCCCGTGGGCGAGGTCGATGCGCGCATCGCCGACGCGACGGCCACGCTGCTCGCGCGCATGGACGTGGCCGTTCCGCCGGAGGCCATGGGGCGCGTGCTCTGGGAGGCGCTCGGCAAGGGCGGGACCTCGGCGCGGACGCTGCCCGCCGCCCCGGAGCAGGCGCCCGCGCCGCGCGCGTCGGCGGCGGGCGAAGCCGCCATCGAACGGCGTCTCCGCGCCCTCGGCTACGTCGACTGAGCGCTGGCGCTCGATCCGCTCCCGAGTGATGCTGCCGGCCGTGCGAAACGCCTCTTTTCTCGCGGCGCTCACGATGGCGAGCCTCGCGGCCGGCCCGTCGCGGGCGGAGGCGTTTTGCCAGACCACGGACCTCCCGCAGCGCGCGGTGGGGGGCGAGTGCCGCGAGGTCTGCAACTGCGACGTGCGCGGTCTCGACGACGACCCCGTGTGCACGACGGCGCGGGGCGAGCGGGCGCTCCGCATTCGCTGGACGCAGCGCTGCCTCGAGTGGTCGCTCAACGAGGAAGGCTCCCTCGACGTGCCCTTCGAGGACGTGCGCGCGCTGGTGACGCGCGCCTTCGACCAGTGGACGAGCGTGGACTGCGGCGGACGAAGCCCAGGCTTCGAGGTGCTCGAGGGCGAGCCGGTGTCCTGCGACGCGCCGGCCTTCGACCAGGGCGGGCGCAACGCCAACGTCATCGCCTTCGCCACGGGCACGGAGTGGGAGGAGGCCGGCTACGAGAGCGGCGCCCTCGCCGTCACCGAAGCCTGGTTCGGCACGACCAGTGGCGAGATCTTCGACGCGGACCTGATCGTCAACGAGGGCACGCGGCCCGTCCTGGACGACGCCGGCGACCCCGTGCTCGACGGGATGGGCGACCCCGTGCGCCAGCGGAGCTTCGTCTTCGTCGACTGTCCCCCCGCGGGCTGCGGGTTCGTCGCGGACCCACGCACGCACGACCTCGGCAACGTGATCACGCACGAGCTGGGGCACTTCCTCGGCTTGGCCCACACGCCCGACGACGAGAACGCGACCATGTGGGCCTGCGCCGCACCGGACGCGGTGGGCGACGGGCAGTTCCGCATCGAGATCGAGAAGCGCGAGCTGGCCGACGACGACGAAGCGGGAATCTGCGCCATCTATCCGGAGGGCGCGCTCGACGCCGCCTGCGACTTCAC
>CALCTH010000511.1 GCA_937893795.1 uncultured Myxococcales bacterium
GGCGCCGCCGCCGCCCTGATTGTCGCCGGTGCCCGCACCGCCGGCGCCGGGGCCTTCACCGGGCGCGCCGTCCAGCGTCGGCACGCCTGCCACGTCGCGGCCGCCACCTTGGCCGCCGCTAGAGCCGCCGGGGCCGCCGAGGCCTCCCTCGCCACCGTCGTCGTTGCAGCCCACGCCGTCGCCGTCCTGTCCGGACGCGTCGACGGTGCCGCTCACGGTGACGTCGAGGTCCGCGACGACCTGGAAGGGCGAGCTCCCCGTCACGGAGAGCGTGGCGTCGGCCGCCAGCGTCCAGTTGCGCGCGAGCCACTCGCCCGTCGTGGCGTTCCAGCCGACCACGGGGATGCCGTTGAGCGTGCCGTCATCCGTGTTGAAGGTGCTGTCGACGGGTATCGTCTGGTCGATGCGGAGGAAGCGGCAGTCCGCCTCGCAGCCGTCGCCACCGGTGGTGTTCCCGTCGTCGCATTCCTCGCCGGCGGCCGCGTTGGGGACGCCATCGCCGCAGGCGCTGACCGTGCAGTCGATGTTGCAGGTCGCCGTCTCGCCGCCCACGCCGGCCCCGTCGCCGTCGCAGGCCTCGCTCGCGGCGAGGTTGATGAGGCCATCGCCACACTCGGCGACGGTGCAGTCGATGTCGCAGGTCTCGGTCTCCCCGCCCACGCCGGCCCCGTCGCCGTCGCAGATCTCCGCGGCGGTGACGTTCACGAGGCCGTCGCCGCACTCGGCGAGGGAGCAGTCGACGTCGCAGGTGGCGCTCTCCGTCGGCATCCCGTCCATGCCGTCGTCGCAACCCTCGGGCCCCTCGGCGACGCCGTTGCCGCAGACGGGGTCCGCGCAGGTGCCCGCGTCGCAGAAGGCCGAGACGCAGTCTTCGTCGTCCACGCAGAGGCCGCCGGAGGGGCAGGGGAGGCAGGCGGTGCCGCCACAGTCGACGTCGGTCTCGGTCCCGTTGAGCATGCCATCGTCGCAGGTGGGCATGGGCTGGCAGAGGCCGCCTTCGCAGATCGCCGTGGTGCAGTCGTCGCCATCGACGCACATCTCGTCAGGGCGGCAGGTGGCGCCGCAGACGCCGCCGCAGTCGACGTCGGTCTCGTCCTGGTTCTGCTCCCCGTCGTCGCAGGCCGGGGGCGGCGCGCAGCGCATCGCGTCGCTGCAGAAGCCGCGCGCGCAGTCATCGGCGGCGTCGCAGATCGCGTCGATGCCGCAGGTTGCGCCGCAGACGCCGCCGCAGTCGACGTCGGTCTCGTCCTGGTTCCGGACGCCGTCGTCGCAGGTGGGGTCGGGGTCGCCGCCGTCGCCACCCCCGGCGTCGCCCATGTCCATCATCATCCCGCCGTCGGGGTCGGTCATGCCGTCACCGGGCGCCCCGCCGTCGCCGACGACGGTGGTGGAGGTACCGCAGCCGAGCGCCGCGGCGAGGAGAAGAGCAAAGGGGGATCGAAGGAGACGAAGGGGCATCAGCGAACCTCGGGCGCGACGACGGGAGAGACGGGCCTCTGCCGTCACCGCGGCGTCACTATTTCATGGAGTGGCGCCGGTGTGGGGATGGGGTTCAATTCCCGGCCGGTGGGCGCGTGCGGGATCCCGCAGACCCATCGGTACGCGACCGCGTGGCCCCGCCAGGACTCAGTGGCCGAGGCGGTCGCAGGCCGCGGTGCTGCCTTGCATGCACGCGGCCTCGAGGGCCGCCTGGTCCATCTCGTCGAGCGTTCCTTCGCCGTAGGCCGGCGGCTCCTCGACGTCGTCGCGACCCTCCGCCGGCGCGTCGCCCTCCGCGTCGTCTGCATCGGACGCGGCCCCCTCCGGTACCGGTGGCGCGGCGGGCGGAGGGGCGCTTCGCGCGGGGGGCGAGTCCGGGCCGCAGCCGACGAGGACCGCAACGCAGAGCGCATGGCGCCAGGTCATGCCGAAGCCTAACCCCGCCCGCGAGCTTGCCCCCGTTTCCTTCTCGCCGAACCATGAGGCCGTGCTTCGACGCATCCTCCCGGCCTTCGCCGCCCTCGGCCTGCTGGCCCCCGCGCTCCTGGCGCGGGCGGACCAGACCTCGCTCCCGGAGTGCCTGAGCATGGAGAAGGTCGTGACCTTCTCCGGCGCGGGCTATCGGCACGCCGCGAGCTTCACCAGTACCTGCGACCGCGACGCGACCTGCGTCGTCAGCAGCAACTCGAACCCAGAGGCGCAGTCGCTGACGGTCCCCGCGGGCCAGCAGCGCTCGGTCGTGTTCCACACGAGCTCGCCGGCGCGAGGCCTCGAGGTGCGTGCCCGCTGCACCTTGGAGGGGTCGTGATCGTCCCGCCCAGGACCATCCCCCGCGTGGCTGGCGCCGCGCTCGTGCTCGGCGCTGGCGCATGCGGCAGCGACGGGCCGCCGAGCCCCGCCGCCGTGGGCCAGATCTACTGCGCGAGCCTCGAGCGCTGCGCCTTCGACGCCTTCGGCGACTACTACGACGAGAACCTCGAACAGTGCATCGAGGTCCGGACGAGCTACTACGCGCGCGAGGTCGACGAGCGGGACCCCGCGTGCGCCGACGCCTTCCTCTACCTCCGCGAGTGCGAAGAGGCGTTCCTCCAGACCGAGTGCAGCCGCGTGATGGCCCGCGAGCGCTGCGCGGAGCGCCGCGTGAGCTACGACGCCGCCTGCGAGTGAGCGCCCTCAGGGCGCGGCGGCGAGCGGCAGCAGCACCTCGTTCCGCCGGAGCGGTGGAGGCATCCACGGGTCGTCGTAGTAGGCGTAGGTCGCAGGGCCGCTCACCGCGAGCTCCCGGGCTTCGAGCCACGCGCGAAGCTGGGCCTCGTGCGTCGCGACGCGCTCGTCGCTCGCGTACCCGTTGAACTGGATCGCGGCCATCCGCCGGGGCGGCACCGCCGCGAGACGTACGTCGCCCGCGGGCAGGGGGAGCGTCTCGAGCGTGTACGCCGAAGGCATGATGAAGCGGACCGTCCAGCGGCCGGCGTCGTCCTGCTCCTGCGTGCCCGGCGCCGTCATCGCGATGGGCTCGGCGGACTGAATGACCGGCGCGGTCATCGCGATGGGGTCGCCGCCGCGCGCCTTGGCGAAGATGTAGCGCGCGAGCGGGCCGAAGCCGGCACGCACGGCATCCTCCCGGCTTCCGCGCCGGGTCACCTCGGCCACGGTCATTCCCGGATAGTCCCGAAGCTCGATGTCCCCGTCCTTCTCGGCGACGTCGTAGTCCGGCCGCTCCACGGTCTTCACGCGGTAGATGAAGAAGCCCCACGCGCCGAGCGCGACGAGCACGATTCCCCCGAGCACCATGGCCAGCATCCGACCTCGCCCTTTCTTCGCCACGGCCGCTACGTAGGGCGAAGCCGCGCCACGGACAGCGTCCCGGCCCGGGGGTGCGGACCCCCGCCGGACGTCGCTCCTTCGCCTTCCCGCAAGGCCTGGGCACACTCCGCGCCATGAAGATCCGGGAGATGGAGCTGCTCGTGCGCGTGGCGGATACGGGCTCCATGACCGTCGCGGCGGCGCAGCTGGGGCTGACGGCGGCGGCGGTGAGCGCGGCGGTGAAGCGCGCGGAGGCCGAGCTGGGCGTGCGACTCTTCGAGCGCACGACCCGCGCGCTCCACCTGACCGAGGAGGGCCATAGGGTCGTACGGGGCTGCGCCGAGGTCGTCGACCGCTGGGAACGCGTCGTGGACGATGCGCGCGGGCGGACCACGGCGCTGCAGGGCACGGTGCACCTCTCGGCGCCCGCCGACACGACCCATGGCGTGCTGGCCCCGCTGGTGGCGGAGCTGACCCGCGCCCACGGCTCGCTGCGCGTGCTCTTCGACACCAGCGACGTGGTTCGGGGGCTCCACTCGGACGCCATCGACCTAGCCATCCGCTACGGGCCCCTCGCGGACAGCTCGCTCAAGGCGCGGCGCCTGGTCTCCCTCCCGACGCTCTGCGTCGCGGCCCCGGCCTACCTCGCGGAGGCCGGCACGCCCGAGCGCCCCGAGGACCTCGGAGAGCACCGCTGCCTGACGCTTCAGCGTGGCCACATGACCCACGACACCTGGACGCTGACGGGGCCGTCGGGGACGTCCACCGTCGAGATCGAGGGGTGCGCTCGGGCGATGGCTTCCTCGTGCGGCGCTGGGCCGGCGCGGGCTTCGGCATCGCCCTCAAGAGCCTCTTCGACGTCATCGACGACCTCGAGAGTGGGGCCCTCGTGCCGGTGCTCTCCGGGACCACGGGCGGCGACCTTCCCGTTCACGCGCTCTTCCCCAGCCGACGCTTCATGCCGTCGCGGGTGGGGGCGCTCGACGCCGCGATCGCGGCGCGCTTCGCCGACCGCGCGACGCGCTGCAGG
>CALCTH010000512.1 GCA_937893795.1 uncultured Myxococcales bacterium
CCGCCACGCTCGAGGGAGCGCTGAGCGAGCACATCGTGGGCGAGCCCGTGGGCGACTTCGCCTACCGTCCCTGCCTTTGGGGCGAGGTGCAGCTGCGCTTCGCTCATCGCTACTCGGGCCTGGACGTCACCGAGACCCGGCGCTGGGCGGCGATCCTCGAAGACGGCGCGACGCCGGCCGGCGCCTGGAAGGACGCGGAGCCCGTCCCGGAGCCTCTGCCGCCGCTCCGCAACGAGCCCGTCACGGGCGGCGCGTTCCACGAGCTGCCGCGCGGCGTTCTCACGAAGTCCGGGCTTCGGAGCGCCGGCGCTGCCCTCAAGCGGCTCGCCGGCGCGGAGGAGCTTCACGTACCGCGCTGCGAGGCGCTGAAGCTCTGGGGTGAGCCGGGCCAGCCCGTCGATGCCTTCGCGGCGGCCGTCCGGCAATCGGCACGCGAGGAGCGCGACCGCGAGGTCGCCAAGGTGCGCGAGCGCTACCGCAAGAAGCTCGCGCGAGCCGCCCAGAAGGTGGAGCGCGCGAAGGAGAAGGTGGCGCGCGAGAAGGGCCAGGCGTCGCAGCAGAAGCTGGATACGGCGCTCGGCGTGGGCACGACGATTCTCGGCGCCATCTTCGGCCGCGGCACCATGGCCGGCCACGCGGGACGCGCGGCACGTACGGCGCGCCGCGCCGGGCGCATGAAGCAGCAGCAGGACGACGTGGGGCGCGCGGAGGCGGCGCTCGAGGACGCGGAGGCCGCGCTGGAGGAGCTCAAGGTCGAGGCGCAGGAGGCCCTTGCCGACGTGCCCTTCGAGATGCCGGAGATCACCACGGTCGCCGTGCGCCCCCGTTAGAGCGATTTGGTCGTCGAGCGCCTCGCCCTCGCCGGTGCCCCGCTCCCTCGGTAGCGGCCCGCTACGGAGACACCCTGCCCCTGCCCCTGCCCCTGCCCCTGCCCGGCCCACAACGACGAAACCCAAGGTTGAGACTCCGAAACGCCACACGACGGAACGCGACGACGCGCGGAGCCAGGGGCGCCGCGCGTCGTCATCGTGTCGCCGGCTCGGGCCGGCTCGTCGCTCAGCGACGGCTGATGGAGACCTCGTCCATCATGACGCGCTCGTTGCGGCTGACCACGGTCCAGACGGCGCCGTCCGCGTCCACGAGGTTGACCTTCTCGTCCATGCTCGCGACCTCGACGTCCACGTCCCGTGCGCCGAGCTGGTCGAGGAGCGACGCGGGGACCGTGCCCTCACCCTCGGAGGGGTCGAAGGTGCACTCGACGTAGGAGCTGCGGTCGTTGCCCGCGGTGAGGATGACGCGGAGCGCGCCACCGTCGGCGTAGCTGGCCCAGCCGAGGTTCACGTCGTCCGGCGCGCTCACGGTCACGCTGCCGCCCGGCTGGAGACCCGTGGTACCCACGGTGAGCGTCTCGAGGGAGGCCTGGCGGTTCGTCGCGGCGAGGTCCGTCATGAAGACCGGGCCACCCTCTTCGCCCTCCACGTAGGCGCTCAGCGCCGCGGGCTCGGCGGCGTCGGTGCCGAAGCTCGTCATGTAGAGGGGCTGATCCACGTCCTCGGCCTCGAGCTCGAAGACCTCGTCGCCCACGCCGAAGGCGACCATGGGCGCGACCACGCGGCGGTCCATGGCGCTGGGGTCACAGACCACCAGGCCGCAGGCACCCTCGGTCACCATCGCGGCGCAGCGCGCTTCACCGCGGAGCAGCTCCACCCGGCCCTCGCCGGTGTCCAGAGCGTCGTAGCGCTCCATGTAGACGATCTCGGCGTGGTTCCGCTCGGGGGGCGGCGTCGTCGGGTTCTCGTCCGTGGGCGGGCTGGCGGGCGGCGTCGCGGGGGGCGCTGCCGGCGGGGTGGCCGGGGACGGGGCGACGAGGCGCGAGATGTCGCCGAGCTCGCCGAGGTCACCGCGGGTGGTCAGTACGACGTCGGGAGCGACCTCGAGGGCCGGCGCCTCGTCACGCTCGAAGCCCGCGATGCCGGGATGGTCGATGTCCAGCGAGGGGCTCATGGCCGGGTCACCGAAGGGGCTCGCCGTCCGCGAGAGGATGGCGGGGGCGCCGGGCACGCCGCCCACGATGGCCTGGCCCGCCGCGTTCGTGGCCGGTGATCCACCGGCGCAGCCGGTCAGCCCCAGCACGAGGGCGCAGAAGAGGTGTACGGCAGTCGGTCGGGCCGCACGGCGGGTGGTGTCATGGGAACGCATCGGTGATCTCTCTCTCTCCAAAGGACACGGGGAGAGAGTCGTGCGAGCCGGATTCGGTAGCCCGTCGAGCCCTAGCGCATGCGCCGTAGGCCACTGGCTTTGCGTCCGCGGACTTTCGTTCGCGGTTGCCGTTTCGTCCGACCCCCATCCCCGAGGGTTTGTTGGTGTGGGAAGGACAAAACGTCCGCCGGGGGGTCGGCTTTACCCCTGAGAGCGGATTTTTTTACTACGAGCTGAATTTTCGCCCCCCCACGATTCAAGAGTCCCCGAGATGGTGGTATGGCGCGCCTCTGAGGGACGCACCCTCGAGGAGGAATCAGCATGCGTACGCTTTCCCTTGTCATCGTCCTCGCGCTCTCGGGCTGCTGCCTGCGGGCCTCGCAGACCGAAGCCACCACGCCGCCGCCGCCGCCGCCGCCCGAGCCGGCCCCCGTGGAGACGGCCGCCGCTCCGGAGGAAGACCCGGACGACGTCCGCATCGAGGGCGACCACCTCGTGCTCGACGGGAAGATCCTCTTCGCGTCGGACAGCGACGAGATCCTCGGCGACAGCTACCTGCTGCTCGACCACGTGGCGCTGCTCATCAACCACCACACGGACGAGATCTCGCACCTCAACATCGTCGGCCACACCGACACCTCCGGCGACGCCGGCCATAACCAGGACCTGAGCGAGCGCCGCGCCGCGGCCGTCGTCGCCTACCTGCGGAACAAGGGCGTGACCGTGGAGCTCGACCACGCCGGCGCCGGCGAGACGCAGCCGCTCTGCGAGGAGAACACGGACGAGTGCAACGCGCGGAACCGCCGCGTCGAGTTCCTCATCGTTCCCGAGTGACACGCCCTTCGTGACGCGCCCGGCGCCGCTTCGCGTTGCTCGACGCAACCGGAGCGGCGTTCGCGCGAGACGGGCGCGCCATGCACGACCCCGACTCCCGCGACCTTCCCGAACCCCGCACCCAACCTGGTCTTCGCCTGCCCGGCGCGCGCGGCCACGAGCCCCCCACCGCGCACGACGACATCGACGACCTCGAGCGCGCGACGGTGCGCTTCCTGGGCAGCGTCGACGCCGATCTCCTGGCGCATCCCTTGGTGCAGGGCGCCGGGCGGTGTGAACGCTGCGGCGCCGTGGCTCCGGCGGCCGCGGCGTCTTGGCGCCGGCGGCGCATCGTCGAGCTGATCATCGCGGTCGAGACGGAGACCCTCTCCCGGCTCACGCACGGCCTCGTCCTCGAGCTGACGCTGCCGCCCTACGTGATCTGCGGTCACGTGCCCGTGCTCCCGCTCCCGGCATGGGAAGGCGGTGGCGGGACGGTCTACTACGCGCGGCGGCCGCGCGTGTGGGAGGGCGAGGACGCCCCCACGAAGCCCGAGGAGCGCGCCTCACCCGAAGGCGCGACACCCGAAGGCGCGTCGCCCGAACGCGCACAGCACGCCGCAACGTGGCTGGGAGAGCCCACGGAACGAAGGCCCCCACCCGCGACGTCGATCCGAGACGCGCAGCGCGCGGCCGTCGGCCCGGCGGAGAAAACGGCGCCGACGCTGGACCCTCCGGTGGTCGTCTTCTCGCGCGCGCCCCTGGACGAGCTCGCGCTCGACGAGCGCCCGGACCCCACCACCCTCGCCGAGGCGCTCGCGTTCCTGGACGAGCCGGTGACCGTGGTGGGGCGCTCTCCGGTGCACCACCCGGAAGCGCGGCGGGATGCGGTCGCGTTGCCACGGCCGGACCTCGTGGCCGCGGGAGCGGCCCGTTGAGGTCAGGGCAGGGGCAGGGGCACGGGCAAGGGAACGGGGTTCTCAGTTCGCGGCGCGGTGATGCCGGTCGATGAGCGCGCTGACCTCTTCCTCGCTGAGGTTGTGGTCCGAGAGCTTCGCGGCTCCGAGGATCGCCTCCACGAGCGCAGGGCTCACCTCGCGGCCGCGCTTTCGAAGCCAGTAGGTCACGTTGCTCGCGCCGCTCATGGGGCCGATGCAGATCTCCTGGTCCCGGCCGAACATGCTCGCGGGCACTCCGGAGTAGACGCGGTCGGCGAGGAAGCGGTCGCCTTTGGCCTCCGCCTTGATGATCGCCGCCGCGTGCACGCCGGTCGCCGTGCGGAAGGCGTCCGCGCCGAAGGCGGGGTAGTTGATGGCGCAGGGGAAGCGCGTCGCCGAGGCCACCCGGTTCACGAGCGCGGCGAGCTTCGAGAGATCGCGGCCTTCGAGCTCGCCGAGCAGCTTCAGGTTGATGAGGATCTGGTCGAGCGCGGCATTACCGACGCGCTCGCCGATGCCGAGGATGCAGCCGTGCACCCGGTCCGCACCGTGCTCGAGGGCAAAGATGGAGTTGGCGAGCGCCAGGCCGCGGTCGTTGTGACCGTGCCAGTCGACCTTCACGTCGGCGCCGGAGCCCTCGATGACGTGGCGCGTGAAGCCGAGGAGGTTCTTCACGCCGTCGGGCGTCGCGTGGCCCACGGTGTCGCAGAGGCAGAGCCGCGTGGCGCCGTGGTCGATGGCGGCGCGAAAGAGGTCCGTCAGCAGCGCCGGGCTCGAGCGCGTGGTGTCCTCGGTGACGAAGGTGACCGGGAGCCCCTCCTTCACGGCGAAGTCGATGGCCTTGGTCGCGCGCTCGCGGATGAGCTCCGCCGACCAGTTCTCCGCGAGCTGCCGGATGGGGGACGAGCCGATGAAGGTCATCACCTCGACGGGGATGCCCGCTTCCTGGCTCACCTGCGCCATGGGCTCGATGTCGGCCACCACGGTACGACCGGCACACGTGGGCCGAATGGAGAGGTCGTGAGCCGCGATCTCTCGGCAGAGCGCGAGCACGGCATCGTACGCCCGGGGACCGGCGCCCGGGAGCCCGACGTCCGTGCTGTCCACGCCAACCTCGTCGAGAAGGTGGAGGATCTCGAGCTTGTCGCCGAGCCCCGGGTCGACGACGGAGGGGTTCTGGATGCCGTCGCGGAGCGTCTCGTCGTGAATCTCGAAGCGTCGCTTCCGCACGACGGGACCCCGCCGCTCGACCTCGTTCCAGTCGTAGATGAGCGAGGACTCCGACGCTTCATACCCCATGAGTCGTCCATCATAAGGGACGCACACCCACCCTGGCCATGGGGCAGCTGGACGAATAGAAGGCAGCCATGCGCTTGCCCACGTCTGCCGGCCTCGCCGCGGCGCTCACGCTCCTCTCGCTCGGCTGCGGCACCGTGACCGGCGACGACGATTGCCCGCTCTACTGCGAGACCCTCGACGTCTGCATCGAAGACGACCCCTCCGAGCGGCCGACGGCGAACCTCGGGCAGTGCCTCGACGACTGCGAGGACCTCTTCGCGAACGCCTTCGAGGACGATGCCTGCGGACGCGCCCCGGGGAGCTTCGTGAGCTGCGCAGCGAACGTCGCCGAGACCGGCGCCTGCATCGACGTGCTCCGGGTGAACCGCGTCGCGCCGCCGGAGGGCGAAGAGGCCCCCTGTCTGGACCAGGCCCGGCGACTCGGGCCCTGCGGTCTCTCGGTCCCGGCGAGCTTCTGAGGGACGGGGCCCTCAGGCGCTGAGCGCCAGCAGAGCGGCGAGGGCGAGGCAGAGCGGCGAGTAGAGTCGGCGGTTCAGCCGGTAAAAGGGCTCCACGGGCGCCCCGCGGCGGAAGCGCGCTTCGAAGAACCCGCCGACGCCCCGGAGCGCGAAGACGCCAGCCGCGAGCAGGGTCAGCCCGCGCCGCCAGCCCGCCGCGACGGGGACGTCGAGGAAGCCCTGGGACGCGAGGGGGAGCGTCGCCGCGATGGCGAGCGCGATGGCCACGGCGAAGCAGGCGAGGGCGCCGGGCATGCGCTCGGACCCGGGCTCGCCGACCACGGTCTTCGCGAGGCTGGCCTCGTCGTGGCCCGGCCAATGACCGCCACGCGCCCAGTAGACGTGGAGGAGGGCGAGGGCCGCGAGGACGCTGGCGGCCAGGAGCGCGGCGAAGGGAGCCATCGAGGATTGGGTCGCGTCGGAGCCGAGAGCGTTGACGAAGAGAGACCGGGTCAAGGCGCGAGCACGCCGTCGATCACGTGGAGCACGCCGTTGGTCGCCTGGACGTCGCCGCGCACCACCTCGGCGCCGCCGCTGCCGCCGGCCACACGCACCGGGACCTCGGCGCGGAACACGCTGAGCACGTTGCCGTCCAGCATGAGGAGGCTCGCCGGCAGGTCCGCCTGGAGGAAGCCGCGCTCGCCCTGGCTCGAGTGGTAGAGGAGCCGGTCGCGCAGCGCGTCGGGGTTCGTGATCGTCCCCAGCCGGCGGAAGGCCGCGTCCGTCGGACCGAAGACGGTCAGGATGCGCTCGGGATCTTCGAGGCCGTCGTTCAGCGGAACGAGCATGCCGTCGACGAGCGCGGGCGAGGCATCCTCGAGCGCGTCGGCGAGTAGGTCGAGACCCTCGAGGAGCACCACGTCGAGGAGGTTCGGCGCGGGGACGAAGGCGTCGATGACGTGCACGATGGAGCGCGCGTCTCCCGCGCCCGCGGTCACGCGCACGTTTTGGCGCACGATGTTCGCTTGCTGGATGCGCCGGTCGGGGCCGACGTAGCGGAGCGTGGGGGCGCCCGGAACGAGGTAGACCTTGATCCCCTCGCCCCCCTCGAGCTGCCCCACGACGCTGCGTACCGAGGCGTCGGGCGAGCGGGCGAGGCGCGCCGCCGTGAGGCGCCCCTCGACCACGAGGTAGCCGAGCGCGGTGAAGAGCGCGTCGAGCGCCGCGACGTCGTCGTCCTCCACGTCGGAGCAGTCGCTCCGCACGGGCTCGCTCAGCAGGTCCGGCCGGGCGCCGAAGGCGGCCAGCGCCGCCACCATCGCCTCGTCGTTCGGCACGAAGAAGGAGCGCTCGCGGGCCAGGATGTCGAGGCCCGCCAAGATCGTGCTCACCCCGGCCACGCATTGACGCGCCGCCTCGATGGCCTGGTAGGCGCACGCCGTCCCCTCGGTCTCGGCGAGCTGCGCGACGAAGCAGGGCGGGTCGCTGATGGTGCGTCCGCAGGACGCGGGGGCGACGACGCGGCACAGCGCGGGCGGCGGCCCGATGTCCGGCGGGCCGATGTCGGGCACGGGCAGGTCCGGCGGCCCGCCGTCGGGCAGCCCGAGGTCCGGATCCCCGCCGTCCGGGGAGCCCCCTCCGTCCCGCCCGGCATCGGGGCCGACCGTCGCATCCGGCCGCGGGAGGGCACCGTCCGGGAGAACCACGGGACCGTCGGGCGTGCCCGCGTCTCGCCCCGAGCTTCCCGTCACGAGCACCGTACGGGAGCAGCCGAGCGCCAGCAGCGCCAGGAAGAGCAGGCGCCCCATCGCGCCGCTGGAGCTCGGCATCCGCATGGCTCAGGCCGTCTCGAGGACCACGGCGATGCCCTGACCGCCGCCGATGCAGGCGGAGCCGACGCTGAGGCCCTTGTTCAGCTTGCGCGCCGTGTAGACGAGGTTCGTCGTGATGCGCGCGCCCGTCGCGCCGAGGGGATGGCCGAGGGCCACCGCGCCGCCGTTCACGTTGGACTTCTCGTCCGGGAGCTCGAGCTCCTTCTGCACCGCGAGCCACTGCGGCGCGAAGGCCTCGTTCACGTCGAAGAGGTCCACGTCGCCGAGGCTGGCGCCGGCGCGCTCGAGGGCGATGCGGATGGCCGGCGCCGGGCCGATGCCCATGATGGTCGGCTCCACGCCGGCGACGCCCCACTGCACGATCTTCGCCAGCGGCGTGAGCCCGGCGCCCTTGGCCCAGGCGCCGTCGGCCACGACGAGCGCGGCGGCGCCATCGCAGATGCCGGAGGCGTTACCCGCCGTGACGAGGCCGTCCTTCTGGAAGACCGGCGGGAGCTTCGCCAGGGTCTCCATGGTGGTCTCGGGGCGCGGATGCTCGTCCGTGTCGATGGTCTTCGTGCCGCGGCGCGAGGTGATTTCGACGGGCGCGATCTCGTCCGCGAAGAAGCCGGCGTCCTGGGCCTTCTTCCAGCTCTGCTGGCTCCGGAGCGCGTAGGCGTCGGCCTGCTCGCGGGTGATGCCGTACTTCTTGCCGAGGTTCTCCGCCGTGCCGCCCATGGGCGTCTTGCAGTAGGTGTCGGTGAGCGCTTCCCAGAGCGTGTCGACCATGGGCGAGGGGCGGCCGAACTTCTGCCCGTCGCGAAGCCCCCAGATGGAGTGCGGCGCCTGGCTCATGTTCTCGGAACCGACGGCGAGCACGGCCTTGGCGTCGCCGAGGAGGATCTGCTCGGCGGCGGAAACGACGGCCTGGAAGCCCGAGCCGCAGAGCCGGTTCACGGTGAGCGCCGGGGTCTCGATGGGAAGCCCGCTCTTCAACGCCACGTGCCGCGCGCCATAGATGGCGTCGGGGCTCGTCTGCTGCACGTTGCCGAGGACGCAGTGGTCGAAGTCCTCGGGCGCGATGCCGGCCTGGGCGATGGCCGCCTTCGAGGCGTGAACGCCGAGGTCGAGGGCGCTGATCTTCTTGAGGGAGCCGTTCATGGCGCCGAAGGGCGTGCGCTTGGCGCCGACGATCCAGAGTTCCTTGGCGAGCTTCTTCATCGTTCCTCCTTTCCACGGGTCTTCCGCGGGCGTGAACGGAGTTCGGGCTAACAAAGGCCGGCGGGGAGCGCCAGAGCCGCGCGCCTGGCAGGCTCACAGCGTGCTTCGCGTCCTCCCCGCGCTCGCGCTGGGTCTAGCCGCCATGACGCCGCTCGCCGCCGCCGAGGGCGAGGACGAGCCCGTGCGCTTCGGGCTTCGCATCGAGGTCGCGCGCGAAGGCGAGAGCCCGGTCGTCTCACCGGCCTGGCTGGAGGCACAGGTGCGGGAGGCCAACCGCCTCTTCGCGCCGGCCGGCGTCGCCTTCGATCAGCTGGAGGAAGCAGCGCTCCCGGAAGCGCATCGCGTGATGACCACACGCCGGGACCGGCATCGGCTGGCCCCGCGCGTCGGCGACGACCTGGTTCACGTCTTCGTCGTGGCGTCCCTCGCCAACGTCGACGAGCCGGGCTTCATCCAGGGCGTGCACTGGCGGAGCCGGCTGACGGGCACCTACCGCCACTACGTGATCCTGAGCCGCATCGCGGGCGGGAGCGTGCTCGGCCACGAGCTCGGCCACTTCTTCGGCAACCCGCACAGCGACGTGCCCGGGAACATCATGAGCTACGCGCGCGGCAACGGACCGCCGGCCTTCGACCGCGCGCAGCTGCGTCGGATTCGGCGCTTTCGCGACCGCTTCGTGCGCAGCGGCGAGCTCGTTCCGCGCTGACGCGGCCAGCGCCCTCTTCGACCTCCTCGGGCTCGCCGGGCGGGTGCCTGGCTCAGGTGGCGGAGACGTCGCCTTCAGCCGAGGTGCACTCCGTGCTCGTGATGCAGCTCGGCGAGCCGCCTGCGCGCGGCATGAGCGCTCGCGGGGCGAGCGGCGGCGCGCTTGTCGAGAAGCTCGAGCACGAAGGTCTCGAGGCCGGGCGACACGGGCGCCCGGCGCCGTCGGCTTGGCGGCTCGACCGGCGCGTGCAGGTGCGCGGCGCACAGAGCGACGACGCTGCTGGCCAGGAAGGGCGGCGCACCCGTGAGCAGCACGTAGGCGAGAACCCCTACCGCGTAGAGGTCGGACGACGGCTCCGCGAGGTCGGGTGCGAGGATACGCTCGGGGGCGAGATAGAGCGGCGTCCCGACCACGGCCGCGCCGGCCCCCTCGCCCGCCGCCGCGACGAGGCCGAAGTCCAGCACCTTCACCCGGTCCGGGTCGTCCGGGAGCGGCGCCAGCATCACGTTGCCCGCCTTGACGTCGCGGTGCACGAGCCCCTGCCCGTGCGCTTCCCCCAGCGACGCGAGGACCTGGTCGAGCATGCGCGCGACGCGGGCTTCCGGCTGGGGTCCTTCGCGGGCCACGAGAGCCTCGAGCGTCGGCCCCTCGACGAGCTCCATCGCGTAGTAGAAGTCGCCGGCCTCCGTGCGCCCGTAGTCGTAGACCTGAATGGTGTTCGGATGCCGGAGGCTCGCGGTGTGCTGCACCTCCGCCTCGAAGGCGCGGAGCCGCTCGGCGCCGGGCTGACGCACGACCTTCACCGCCGTCGGCCGTCGAAGCATGGCGTGGCGCGCCAGGTACACGGTGCCCATGCCGCCCCGGCCGAGCTCGCGCCGGAGCGTGTAGCGCCCGAGGCGTTCCTTCTGCGCCGCCAGGCGACGACGAATGCCGTACATGATGCCGCTGACCGTGCTGGCCGCGAGCGTGAAGGCGACGGCCCAGGAGCTCGCGATGGCGAAGAGAATGGTGTCTCCGCGCGCCTCCCAGCGCCCGGCCCCGGGATGGTCGACGGCGAGCAGCTCGCCCGCGTAGGCGTGCGTGAGCGCGGCGGTCGTGGGCATGAAGGCGACCAGCGTGAGCCACGCCGTGCGCTGCCACGCGCTCCGGACGAGCGCCGCGCGGGTGACCACCTGCAGGGACACGCCGAGGAGCGGCACGGCGTCGACGACGTCGCGGGACGTCTTCACCGTCAGCATGGCGGCCCCGAGCGCGGGGAGCAGGAGCGTGACGAGCGCGTCGATGGTGTGGCGCGCCCTGCGTCCGAGCGCCGTGGCCCGCAGCCAGAGCCCACCTGCCAGGAGGAGCAGGGAGACGAGCAGCTGCGGCGCGAGGGCCGAGAGCGCGCCCCCCGGCGCGGCGCCGAGGGTCCAGGTGGAGGCCGCCTGGAGCGCCCCGAAGAAGCCCGAGGTGAGCGCCATGACCAGCAGATACGACGCCAGGCGCCCCGCCGGCCCCGCGACCTTCTCCTCACGAAAGACCGAAAGAGGCGCGGCAGGAGCCCTCACGGCCGCAGCTCCCGGGCGAGGGCGTCCAGGCGCTCGGGGGAAAGGGCGCCCTCCGCGATGCCTCGGCAGGTCGCGGGAAGGGCGTGCAGCTCGGCGGCGAGGGCTGCGTTCCGTGCCGGCACCTCGGCGGGCCGTAAGATTCTAAGGCTTGATTCGTAAACC
>CALCTH010000513.1 GCA_937893795.1 uncultured Myxococcales bacterium
CGCCGCCGCCGCGGGGTGCAGGCCGGTGGCGTCCCGGCTCGTGCCCGGGGGCGCGTGGGTAGGCTGCCCCGGCGGCGTCGTGGTCCGCCTCGACGCGCCGACCGATCCGCCCGGCTATCGCTTCCGCGCGTCCTACCGCGTGGCGGGTGAGGTCGAGGGGTTCTTCGTCCATCGCGGCCGCGTCTGGGTGGAGCTGGTGCGCCGCGAAGCCGTGGCCCTGACGGAGCCCTCGGCGGCACACGGCGCCGCGCCCCGGCTCGGTGACCCCCTACCTCCGGCTCCGCGGCCGCGCCCCGTGGCGGTCCCGGCGCCCCGGGACGCGCCCATCACACGGGTGGAGATGGCGCCGCCTCCCATGGCCGCCAGCCGCGCCTACCGCCGTGAGCTTCGGCGCGCGCGCCTCGCGCCTGAGCGGGTGGCGGGCTTCGTGGCTCAGGCGCGCGCCATGACCTTTCTCGGCGGGAGCGCGGGCGTCGTCGGGCAAGTCAGTGCGGGCTACCGCTTCGAGGCGCCCGTCGCCTTCGAGGTCCGCGTGCCGCTCATGGCCTACAGCCGGGACCTCGGCGTTGGCTACGGGACCGCCCATCTCGGCTGGGACGACCAGATCTTCGGCTTGAGCGTCGGCTACGGGCTCGGCCGGGTCCGCGAGGTCCGGAACTTCAGCGCCGACGCGCAGTTCGATGGCTACGCGAGCCTGCTGAGCGTCTCGGTGCGCCTCGGGGCGCGGGAAGGCCTGCACGTGCGCGTCGACAACACGCTCTTTTTCATCGAGGGCCAGGGGCGCTACGCCGCCTCCGAAGTGGCCATGCAGTTTCCCATCGCCGAGGGGAACTACCTCGTGATGCACGGCGCGGGGGGCGGCCCCATCGGCCATGGCTACGGCTACCTGGGCCTTCGGCGGCGCGTTCGAGGGGAGGGCGGCCGCGGCAGCGTCTTCCTCACGCCGGCCATCGGCGGCGCCGGCATCTTCAACAACATCGAGGACTTCTTCTTCTTCGGGGAGGCCGACTCCGCGCGCGCGGGCTTCGCCTTTTCCATCGGCGTCGACGCCATCCTCTGATCACGCGGCGTCGCGTGGCCGCGCCCTCGCCGAGAGCGCGACGGCGCCCAGGATGATGCCGCAGCCCGCGAGCGTCGTGAGCGCCGGGAGCTCCCGGAGGAAGGCCCACGCGAGGAACGTCGCGCCGACCGGCTCGCCCGCCGTCGCGAGGCCCACGGCCGTGGGCGAGAGGCGCCGCAGCGCCCAGGTCAGCGCGCCGTGGCCGACGATCTGCGGCACCAGCGCGCTGAGCACGATGAAGAGCCCGGCCCGCGGCGACGCCGGCGCGAGGGAGAGGCCCGAGGCGAGCGCCGTTCCGAGCAGGAGCACGCCTCCCACCGCGCAGGCCATGGCGCCGAAGGCGAGCGGGGGGAGCCGGGCGCCGTGCCTGCGCACCGTGAGCAGGTAGCCGGCCATGGCGGCCGCGCCGCCGAGCGCGAGCGCGTCGCCGACCAAGGCGTCGTTGGCGCCGAGATCGCTTCCACCGATGAGCAGGGCGCCGAGGGTGGCGAGCGCGCTGGCGGCGAGCTGCCCGCCGCTCGCGCGGTCCCGGCCCGTGCCGGCCGCGATGGCCGCGAGGAGCACCGGCGTGGCGGACACCAGCGAGACGGAGGCAGCCACGCTCGTCAGATGCAGCGAGCTCACCCATGCGCCGAAGTGCAGCGCGTAGAACACGCCCCCGACCACCGCGTCCCGGAGCATCGCGCCGCGCAGCACGCCGCGGCGCCATGCGCGGAGGGCGAGCGGCGAGAGGAGCACGGCGGCCAGCACCAAGCGCCAGCCCGCGGCAACCAGCGCCGATGTGGGCGCAGTCTCTCGGAAGAAGATGGCCGCGAACGCGATCGCCGTGACCCCGACGCCCGTCGCCGCCCACGCCCGCCGCTCACCCACCTCCACGCTTCTCCCTTACCAGAGGCGCGGCATCCGACGCGGTACGAGCCTCCGTGCCCCTGCCCGTGCCCGTGCCCCTGCCCGCGCGGGCGAACCCGTCCCCCGACGTGCGCCCGCCTTCGGCCACCCACGCGCGTACCGCTACGCCCGCCCGCTATCACCGCGGCCGCACGAACACCTCCCGCGCGGCCTCCACGCGCTCGCGAAACGCGCACCCCTCGAGGTGATCGTTCACGAGGCCCATGGCCTGCATGAAGGCGTAGCAGGTCGTCGGCCCGACGAAGGTCCAGCCGCGCTTCTTCAGCGCCTTCGAGAGCGCCGTCGACACGGCCGTCTTACCGATGCCCCGGAAGGTCGCGTAGTCGAAGCGCGTCGGCCGCTCGCTCGGGTCCGGCTCCCATGCCCAGAACCACGCGCCGAGGCTTCCCGCTTCGTCGGCCAGCTCCCGCGCGCGCTTCGCGTTGTGGATGGTGGACTCGATCTTCCTTCGGTGACGCACGATGCCGGCGTCCCCGAGGAGGCGCCCGACGTCCGCCTCGCCGAAGCACGCCACCTTCTCGAAGTCGAAGTCGGCGAAGGCCGCGCGGAAGTTCTCGCGCTTGCGGAGAATCGTCAGCCAGCTCAGCCCCGACTGGAACCCTTCGAGGCAGATCTTCTCGAAGAGCCGGTGGTCGTCGTCCACGGGCATGCCCCACTCGTCGTCGTGGTAGGCGCGGTAGTCGTCCTTGTCGCCGGGCCACCAGCAGCGCACGACGCCGTCGGCCCCGCGGACGAGCCCGTCCGGGAGTGCTTCGCTCATGCGCGCATGATGCCCGAGGCTGTGACGCCTACGACGTCGGCCGCAGGACGAAGATGGCGTCGTCGAGCGCGATGACCGGCTGCGCAGCGCCGCCTCGGCAGAGGTAGGGAGCGCGGGCGAAGGCCGCGACGTCCCAGCCGAGCGGCGCGAAGGCGAGCTCGGCCAGCGCGCTCGCGCCGGCCTCGAAGCTCTCCCCGTCGACGGGTGGGATGGGGAGGCGTTCCTCGGGGTCGAGGGACACGGGTCCCATCTGCACGTGGGGCCGCAGCGGGAGCGGAACCGCGAGGAGGAGCCAGCCGCGACACAGCGTTCGCAGCCTCTCGAGGAGCGTGAGCGGGCGGCTCGTGCGGTCGAGCACGTTGAGCAGCCCGATGAGGTCGAAGCCCTCGCCGGCCTCCGGCATGCGCTCCGTGGCGAGGTCGAGCTGGTGGCATGCCCAGCCTCGCTTTCGCAGGCGCCGGGCCATGGGTCCGCTGAGCTCGGTGGTGACGACCTCGCCCTCCGGTGCGAGGAGCGCGGCCAGCGCCTCGGTCACGTTGCCCTCGCCCGCGCCCACGTCGAGGAGCCTCGCGGGCTCCGTCATCGCGCCGGCGTGCGTCAGAAGAGCGCGCCACTGCGCCGTACCGAGCACGCGCATGTCGTAGGTGCCGGCGACGCCGTTCGCGTCGAAGTCACTCATCACCGTCCGGGCCAGCGCGCGGAGCGCGAGCTGGGCCGCGCCGTGCGGGCGCGCGTGCGCGTCGCGGAGCCAGGCGTCCGTGTCCGCGTCCTGGTGGAGGCGGCGAAAGGCCGGGCGTAGCAAGGGCGAGAGCCCCGCCTCGGCGACGGAGTAGCGAAGGGGCGGAAGCATCGCAGCTCAGTTGAGGGTGGGCTTCGTGCGCTTGCGGCCCTTGCCCCAGATGCCGTCCCAGCCGCTCCGGTAGGAGGAGCTCGCCACCCGCGCGGGTCCGGCCCCGCGCGCCGCCGGCGCATGCTGCACCTCGACGTCGCAGAGGAGCGGCATGTCCTCCCGCGGCTTCAGCTTCACGACCTCGCCCTGGATGGGCTTGCCTTCCTTCAGCGGGCGGACCTCACCGAGCGAGAGCGTGTCGCCTCGCTTCCGAAGCACGTGAAGGCCCTCGCCATCGGGCGTCCGGCCATGGACGAGCGCGACGTCGTCGGGCGGCGCCGCCTTCGTCTTCTCCTCCGCCTTCGCGGCCGTGGCCTCGTCCTTGGGAGCCAGGGCCGTCGACCCTTCCTTCGCGCGGGGCCCGGAGGCCCGCTTCTTCGCGCTTCCTTCGCTCACGCGCGCAAGCTAGTGCCGCGCGGGCCCCGCGTCAGCCTTCCAGCGCGGTCGCGATGGTGGGCTTCAGGTCCTGCGGCGCCGTCTTCGGGTGGAAGCGACCGACGATCTGGCCGTCCTTGCCGATGACGAACTTGGCGAAGTTCCACGCGATGTCGCCGGGCCCGTCGGGCTGCGTGTGCTCTCCCGTCAGCCAGGCGTAGAGCGGGCTCCGGCCGTCGCCGTTGACCTCGATCTTGGCGAACATGGGGAAGGTCACGTCGTACTTGGTGCTGCAGAACTCCTGGATCTGCGCCTCCGTCCCGGGCTCCTGCGCGCCGAACTGGTTGCAGGGGAAGCCCAGGACGACGACGTCGTCGTGCTCCGCGTGGAGCGCTTGGAGCCCCGTGTAGTGCGGCGTGAGCCCGCAGCGGGACGCGACGTTGACGACCACGGCGACCTTTCCGGCGTAGTCGGAGAGCGAGCGCTCCTGCCCGTCGATGGTGGTCATGGTGAAGTCGTGGAGGCTGGTCATGCGCAGCGGCCTAAGGCTGGAAAGGGGTCACGGCCAGGGTTCCTTGCCCCTGCCCGCATCCCGGCCCGCGGCTCACTGCGTGACCCGTGTACCCTGCCCCCCGATGCGCTTCCCGCTCCCCGCGTCCTCGCGCATCCGCGCACGGGTCGACCGCCTGGACCTGCCCTTCGACCGCTTTGGCTACGACCCCTACGGCGTCGAGAAGGAGAGCCTCGCCCGCTTCCTGACGGCCATCCGCGTCTTCTATCAGGGCTACTTCCGCGTCGACGTGCACGGCATCGGGCACGTCCCCGCGACGGGCCGCGCGATGCTCGTGGCCAACCACGCGGGCGGCATCGCCTTCGACGCCTCCGTGCTCCTCGGGGCCTGCTTCTTCGAGCTCGAGCCGCCGCGCCTCGCGCAGGGCATGGCCGAGAAGTTCATCAACGCCGTCCCCATGGCGAGCACCATCTCGGCGCGCGTGGGGCAGTTCCCCGGCCTGCCCGAGCACGCCGAGCGGCTGCTGAGCGAAGGCCGGCTGCTCAGCGTCTTCCCCGAAGGTGCGCGCGGCACGGCCAAGCTCTTCCGCGAGCGGCGGAGCCTCGTGCGCTTCGGGACGGGCTTCGTGCGGCTGGCCACGAAGACCCAGGCGCCCATCGTGCCCGTCGGCATCCTCGGCGCCGGCGAGGCCTTCCCCACCGTCGCGAACCTGAAGGGCCTCGGGAAGGTGCTCGGCGTGCCCTACGTCCCGGTGCCGCGCTGGGGTGTGCCGCTCCCGCGGCCGGCGCGCTTCACGCTGCTCTTCGGCGAGCCGATCCGCTTCGAGGGAACGGGCAGCGAGGACGACGCGACCGTCGCGAGCCGCGTCGAAGAGGTGAAGGAGCGCATCCGCGGGCTCCTCGACGAGGGCGAGAAGCTCTGGGACGGGCGCGCGCGCCCGGACCAGCTCCTGCTCACCCGTTGAGCGCGGCGCGACGGCCCGACGCTGCACCCTCAGTCGGGATGCCGCGTCAGGTCTTGGGCGATCATGAAGGCGTTGCCGTCCGGATCGTAGAAGGTCGCGAGCTTCGCCATGCCCGGCATGTGCATGGTCTCGCCGTCGAAACGCACGTCGCGCTCTTCGAGGGCCGCCCGGGCCGCGTCGCAATCCTCCACGCCGAAGACCGGTACGCAGTTGCCAACGCTGGGCTCGTCCGCGTCGGCGAAGCCGAGCGTCACGCCAGGCGTCAT
Organism: uncultured Myxococcales bacterium; assembly: GCA_937893795.1. Classification (GTDB taxonomy): domain Bacteria; phylum Myxococcota_A; class Polyangia; order Polyangiales; family Houyiibacteriaceae; genus CALCTH01. Next base: position 5,735 of record CALCTH010000513.1, read on the forward strand.
CGTCGACAGCTCGGTCCAGCCCATCTCGTCGTTCGAGAAGAGCTCTTCGAGGCCGAAGTGGTCCTGGAACCACTTGGAGGTGGCGGCCCGGTTCCGGACCGTGAGGGAAAGGGTGATCTGATCGGTGAACGTGACGGTAGCCATGGCTTCTGCGTGCCTCCCAAGTACTGTATATAGCAACTATAAAAAGTGGACAACGTCGCGTTCGCCACCCTCTGCTCGCGGGCCTGGAGCCTTCCGGTGCTGGCCCACCTCGCCGGCCAGCCGCGCCTGGGCGCGCGCATCTCGCCCACGGCGCACGCGCTGGGCGCGGGCCGCCAGTCCATCAGCGCGACCTTCGCGCATCTGGGCGAACTCGGGTTGCTCGAGCGCATGCCCGGTCACGGTCACCCGCTCCGGCCCGAGGCGCGCTTGAGCGAGGCGGGCGCCGCCGTCGCGGCCTGGGCGCAGCCCTTCTGGGCCTTCCTCGAGCCCGACGAACGCGCCACGGCCCGCCGCGCCTGGACGCTGCCCGTGCTCCGGGTTGCGCGCGACATGCGCAGCTTCGGCGAGCTTCGTTGTGAGCTCTCCCCCGTGACGGACCGCGCCCTCGCGCTCTGCCTCAAGCGCCTCGTCGCCCAGCGCCTGTTGCGCCGTGACGTGGACGGAGCCCAGCGTCCGCCCCGCGTGACCTATGTCGGGTCCGGACGCGGGGCTGCCCTGAGCGACGCGCTTCAAGCGACGCAGCGCCTCGGGTCGACGTCCTGAGGCGTGTTCGCCTCGTGGGCTGGCGACGTGGGCCCCCGTCCGGCGAAGGCCCCTACCCTCACCTCGCAGGGCGCTTGAAGTACCCGCGCCCACTCTCTCGGTGAACGTGAACGAGCTCCCAGCCGTCCGCGCCCTGCTCATTGAGATTCGCCGTGGTGCGACTCTCCCTCACCGCACCGATGTCAATCGCCTTGTACTCCCAGCGCTGCATGGCGCCGGGCACCGGAGGCTGGGCCGAGAGGCGTGGGACCAAGAAGGGCGCCGCGAGGCAGCCGAGGATGAAGGCCAGCGACAAGGAGAGACCGAGGATGAATCCGCGCATGCGCGGCAGACTAGCGTGTTCGGTCTGCCTGGCGTGAGCCCGCGAAACCGCCACTTCCGAAAACCGGATCGGTTGCCTACGAATTTCGGAATCAGGGGCCCCCTCCCCGGTTCCATATCTTGAACGCAACGGGGGAAGCGGGTCGCGCCTCGCCGGAAGGTGAATCGCGCGACGCCGCCCGGCCGCTTCTCCTTCCGCGCGAGTCGCTCGCGCCGAGGGAGAAGCGGTCGCCCGTCGCGCCTCGCACCGCCCCGAAAGGACCTCCGCGCTCGCCTCGAAGCCTCCGGCTTCGGCGGGACGGCCACGCCATGCATCAGCTCGTCTTCTATTTGCCCATGCTCTTCGGCGCCCTGCTCGCCGCAGGCGCCGCGCTCGGTCTGCTCGAGGTCGGACCGGAGCTCGACTTCGACACGGACGTTGACGCCGACGTCGATGCGGACGTCGACGTCGATGCGGAGGCCGACGCCGACGCGGACGCCGAGGGCGGCTCCTTCGCCGGCGCGCTCCTCGGCGCGCTCGGCGTCGGCAAGGCCCCGCTCGGCGTGCTCTTGATGAGCGCCTGCTTCCTCTTCGGCCTCGTCGGCCTCGCGGTCGACCTTCTGCTCGGAGGCGGCGCCGCCTGGCTGCCCGTGTCCATCGGCGTCGCGCTCGTCGCGGCGCTCTTCGGCACCGGGCGCCTCGGCCGCGTCTTCGGCCGGCTGGTGCCCACCAAGGAGAGCTACGTGAGCCGGAAGCACGATCTGCTCGGCCTCGAAGGCCGCGCCCTCACGGCGACGGACGGCGCCTTCGGCGTCGCCACCGTCGTCGACGCAGGCGGCGCCCCCCTTCGCGTCCGCTGCCGGACGCTCCCCAGCGACCCGCCCCTCGCCCCCGGCGAGGCCCTCGTGGTCGCCGACTACGACGAGGACGACGACACGTTCCTCGTCACCCGCCTCGCCGACTGACGGCGCGGCGTCCCCATCCACCACCGCTCGAGAAAGGAACGTTCATGATCTTGGTCCTGGTTTGCGCCTTCGCGCTGGCTCTCATCGGAGGGCCCGTCGCCGCAGGCCTCGCGGGCCACCCCCTCGGACCCCTCGCGACGATCGCGATGACCGCCACGGGTGTGCTCTTACTGCTCGCGGTGGGCGCCCTGGCGACCTACCAGCGGCTCTACGAGAAGACGCGCGCGAACGAAGCCTTCGTGCGCACCGGCCGCGGGGGCGTGACCGTCATTCGTGACGGCGGCGCCTTCGTCGTGCCCCTTCTCCACGAGCTCATCCAGGTGCCCCTCACGACCCTCAAGCTCCGCGTCACGCGGAAGAACGAGGACGCGCTCATCACGCAGGACAAGCTCCGCGCCGACATCGAGGCGGAGTTCTTCGTTCGCGTGCAGCCCGACGAAGAGAGCATCCTCCAGGCCAGCCGTTCCCTCGGCGAGCGCCTCGGAGAGCCCGAAGCCGTCAAGGAGCTCGTCGAGGACAAGCTCGTGAGCGCCCTCCGTACGGCCGCCGCGGGCAAGACCCTCGAGCAGCTCAACAGCGAGCGCGACGCCTTCCTCACCGAGGTGATGAAGCTGGTCGGGGACGACCTGCGCGCCAACGGCCTGATCCTCGAGACGGTGACCATCTCCCGCCTCGACCAGACCGATGACAAGTACCTGAAGGCCGAGAACATCTTCGACGCCCAGGGACGCCGGAAGATCGCCGAGATCACCGAGCTCAACCTGACCGAGCGCAACCGCTTGGTCCGCGCCGGTGAGCGCGAGCGGAAGCTGCAGGACGTGCAGACGAAGCAGGAGGTGCTCGAGCTGGAGCGGCAGGAGGAGGAGGCCAGCGCCCGCATGCGGGCGGAGGTCGCCAAGATCCAGGCCGACGCGCAGCGCGAGGCGCGGGTGGAGCAGATCGCCGCAGAGCGGAAGGTCGAGCTCGCCCACGTCGAGAAGACCAAGGCCCTCGAGCTCGCCTCGCGTGAGCAGGAGGAGGCCGTGGGCGTCGCCGAGCGCGCGAAGCAGCAGCAGATCGCCAGGGCCGAGAAGGAGCGGGCCGCCGCGGAAGCGGAGCTCGCCACCGCCGAGGCCGAGCGCGAGCTGGCGCGGCAGAAGGTCGAGACCGTGCGCGTCACGGAGGCGGCCAACCGACAGAAGGCCAAGGGCGTCATCGACGCCCAGGCCGACGCCGAGCGCGGGTTCCTCAGCGAGCAGCGCAAGGCCGACGCCGAGGCCTACACCGTGCAGAAGCAAGCGGAAGCGCAGATGCTGAGCGCCGACGCCGAGTCCACCGCGATTCGGAAGAAGGCCGAGGCGTCGGCGGAGGCCGAGCGCCTGAAGGCCGAGGGCATGAAGGCCACCGCGATGGTTCCCGTCGAGGTGGATAAGGCCCGGGTCGCGCTCGACCGCGATCGCATCGAGACCGTCGTGAAGCCGGAGCTCGAGGCGCGGGAGAAGCACGGCCAGGTCGCGCAGGAGTTCGAGCTCGCGAAGCTGCGCATCGCGGCGGAGAAGGAGGTCCAGGTCGCCCTCGCGGAGGCCCAGGCCACGCTCTTCACCAAGATGGAGGCGAACCTCTACGGAACGCCCGAAGACGTCACGAAGATCCTCGAGAGCCTCACGCGCGGGCAGCAGCTCGCGAAGGGCATCGAGGGCTTCGTGGAGAGCGCGAACGGCACCACGCTGGCGGGCCTCGGCACGCTGGCGAAGGCCGCCGCGGCCAAGCTCGGCGGGCCGAGCGACGAGCCCGCCGCACTCCCGGCACCCACCGGCACCCCCACCAACGGCGAAACGCCGCCCACCGCGGCCGAGTAGCGAACGACGCCGCGAGAACGCGGCATGGCCCCCGATCGGCACCGTCCGGTCGGGGGCCTCCTTTTTGGACGTCAGCCCAGGTCGAGGCGCGTCGCGGCGTGGCGCCAGCGGGCGCGGAGCGCATCTCGTGCGCGGTGCTTGCCCTCGCTGACCACGCGCTCGCCGCGTGCCCAGACCTCACGCACCAGCCCGCGCTGTCCGGCGAGCACGAAGGTGTCGAGGAGCGCGTCGTCGCTCCGCGCGACAAGGCGCGGGTGCGTGTCGTCGAGCACGACCAGGTCGGCGAGCGCGCCGACGCTCAGGCCCCCCTCGGTCTCGCCGAGCGCCCGCGCGCCGCCCGCCACCGCCGCCTCCCAGCGCCCGGCGCCTACGTGGTGCCGCGGGCCCGGGCCCGGCCGAAGCACGTTGCGGCGCTCGGCCCGGAGGCGCTGGCCACCCTCGAGCGTGCGGAGCTCCTCCGCCGGGTCGACGATCACGTGGCTGTCCGAGCCGATGGCGACGGCGCCGCCTTCGGCGAGGAACGCTTCGCCGGGGAAGAGGCCGTCGCCGAGATTCGCTTCCGTGGTCGGGCAGAGCACGACCGTCGCGCCGCTCCGGGCGAGCGTGCGCACCTCGTCGCCATCGAGGTGCGTCGCGTGCACGAGGTTCCAGCGCGGCGAGAGCTCCACGTTCTCCGCGAGCCACGCGGCGGGTCGCGCCCCGAGCACGCGGAGAGCGTCGTCGACCTCGGCCTGCTGCTCGGCGAGGTGAAGATGGACGGGCGCCTCGTCCGGCATGCCGGCCAGAGCGACGTTCATCTCCTCGGGTGTCACGGCCCGGAGCGAGTGCAGCGCGAGACCCACCCGCGCGTCCGGAAGGCGCTCGGCGGCGCGCTCGGCGATGGTGAGGAGACCCTCGGGTGAGTTCACGAAGCGCCGCTGGTCGTCGCGCGGCGGCTGCCCGCCGAGGCCTCCGTGCGCGTAGAGCACGGGGAGCAGCGTGAGGCCGATGCCCGCCTCCCTCGCCGCTTGGCCGATGCGGAGCGCGAGCTCCGCGGGCTCGTCGTAGGGCGCGCCGCTCGCCTGGTGGTGCAGGTAGTGGAACTCGGCGACGGTCGTGTAGCCGGCTTCGAGCATCTCCGCGTAGAGCATCGCCGCCGTAGCCTCGAGGCCCTCGGGGTCCATCGCGAGGGCGATGCGATACATCGTGTCGCGCCAGGTCCAGAAGCTATCGGGCTCCGTGCCGGCGTGCTCGGCGAGGCCGGCCATGGCCCATTGGAAGGCGTGCGAGTGCGCGTTCGGCATGCCCGGGATCACGGGTCCCGGCAGCCGCGTCGCCTCGCCGGGCGCGGCGTCCGGGCGGATCGTCACGATGCGGCCGCGCGCGACGCCGAAGAGCACGTCGCGGCTCCAGCCGTCGTGCAGGCGCGCCCTCGGCGCGTGGAGCTGCCTCATCCCGCCCCCCGCGTACGCGCCTCGATCCACCGCAGCGCGGTCTCGACGAAGGCGCGGAGCCCCGGCCGCACCTGCGCCGCGCGCCCGTGCTCGATGCGCGGCGCGCGGGCCGCCT
>CALCTH010000514.1 GCA_937893795.1 uncultured Myxococcales bacterium
GCGCGAACACGGCCGACCGCCGCATCCCGGAGGCCTCCTTCGAGCCGCTCGAGGGCCCCGACGGCTGACCACGACCGGAAGCTCGACGACGAGATGATCGAGGGCCTGGCGCGCCTCCTGGAGGAGGGGAACACGGTCAAGTTCGCCTGCGCCGAGATGAACATCTCGCGCCAGACCTACTACTCGTGGATGCGCCAGGGCGAGCGATCCCCGCACTCGACCCACGGCCGCTTCCGGCTCGAGATGGAGGGCGCTCTCGCGAAGGCCGAGAACAAGCTCGTCCAGACCGTGCGCAACGGCGTCAACGTGAAGGGCCTGCCCGACTGGAAGGCGGCAGCCCACCTCTTGGCCGTCCGGAACCCGGAGGAGTTCGGGAAGCGCGTCATCAAGGAGCACGTGGTCCGCCAGGGCGTCCAGGAGACCCTGGAGAGGATCCAAGCTCGCATCAGCCCGGAAGCGTGGGCGGAGGTGATCGGTGCACTCGCTGATCTCCACGGAGTGGCTGCGGAACCAACTGGTCGCGACGAAGGCCACCCGGTCCACTAGCGCTCTCGCGAAATACCGGGACGACCCGGTCGGCTTCTGCCAGGACAAGCTCGGCCTCACGGTCTGGACCCGAACACGGCGGTCAAGTCGGGCCACAAGGTCTCGAAGCGCACCAGCGCTGCGGCGCTCGCGATCTGGTGGTGCGCCACGCGCCCGGGCCGGAACACGGAGTGCGTCATCACGGCGCCTTCGAACCACCAGGTCGAGGACATCCTCTGGGAGGAGCTGGGCCGGCGCCTGGACGAGCTTGAGAAGCGGGACCCCGACCTCCGCTGGTCGCTCTGCGGCGTGCTGCCGAAGGTCCCGCACCGGGGCCTGCGCTTCCACAACGGCGCCAAGATCATCGGCAAGTCCACGGACAAGCCGGAGAAGGCGGCGGGCCTCTCGGCCGCGAACCTCCTGATCATCATCGACGAGGCCTCGGGCTACGCCGACGAGCTCTGGGAGGCGATGGAGGGCAACCTCGCCGGCGACGCCAAGATCTTCGCCATCTCCAACCCCACCAAGCCGGTGGGCTGGTTCGCGCGCCTCTGGCGCACGAAGGAGGGGAAGGGCTGGAAGCTCTTCACCATCTCGAGCGAGGAGACCCCGAACGTCAAGTCGGGGAAGCGGCTCATCCCCGGCCTCGCCGGGCTCGCGTGGATCAAGCGCCTCCGCGAGAAGTACGGACCCGACCCGGAGCGCTACCGGAAGCACCGCATCTACAAGGTCCGCGTGCTCGGCGAGTTCCCGGACTCCGGCGAGGACACGATCATCTCGCTCGCCAACATCGACGCCGGAGAGCGCCGATGGAGTCCCGCCGATGCCAAGGGCGTCCACGAGCTCGCCCACGGCTCCCTCGTGCTTGGCGTCGACCCGGCGCGCTACGGCACGGACGACGCCGACAACCCGCCCGAGCGCGGCTTCTACGCCTACCGGGCCAAGGTCCTCTCCGGAGACCTCGAGGCCGAGCAGATCGCCGAGGAGACCATCAAGGCCGGTCGCCGCCTGAAGCGGCTCCCGCAGGACGAGGCCATCACGATCGTCATGGACGGCGTCGGCGAGGCCGGCGGCGGGACGAAGGTCGCTCTCCGGAACCACCCCGCCGTCCGGAGCGGCGAGTTCCGCCTCGTGGTTTCCGAGGGCTTCCGGGCCGCTCGCGACACGAAGAACTACACGAACCGCCGCACCGAGATCTGGTTCGGCCTGGACGAGTGGCTCAAGCAGGGCGGCGCCATCGAGGGCGACGCTGAGCTTCGCGCCGAGATGCTCGGCCCGAAGTACGAGTTCGACGCGCAGCGCCGCCTCATGGCCGAGGCGAAGCCGAAGACGAAGAAGCGCATGGGCAAGAGCCCGAACCGCGCCGACGCGCTCACCCTCGCCGCGTCGCTCACTCAGCTAGCCGTCGATGACCATCCGCCCGTGGACGACGACTTCGACGACGAGCCGCTCGGGAGCTTCGGGCTGTGACGATCCTCGGGCCCGACGGCCGTCCGGTCTCCTCGCGGATGCTCCGTCGCGAGGAGGTCGACGAGGACTCCGCGTACCACTCCAGCCATCGCGAGACGCGCGCGACGGGTCTCACGCCCTACCGCCTCGGCGCCATCCTCCGGGCCGCGGACGACGGCGACGTCCTCGCGTACATGACGCTCGCCGAGGAGATCGAGGAGCGAGACCACCACTACCGCTCCGTGCTCGGGACGAGGAAGATGGTCGTCTCCCAGCTCGACCCGGAGGTGGAACCCGCGGACGACTCCGCGCAGGCGCTCCGGATCGCCGAGGACGTGCGCGAACTCGTCGAGGCGCCCGAGTTCTGCGACCTCCTCTTCCACGGCCTCGATGGCGTGTCGAAGGGCTACTCGATCGTCGAGAACCTCTGGGAGACGAGCGAGCGAGACTGGTGGCCGCGGCGCTACCGCTGGCTCGACCCTCGCTGGTTCCGTGTCGACCCGAAGAACCTCCGCGTGCTCCGGCTCGAGGACGGGGGCCAGGGCCGCATCATCGACCCCCACAAGATCGTGATGTTCACCCCGCTCCTGAAGAGCGGGCTCCCGCTGCGCGCCGGGCTCGCGCGCCTCGCCGCCAGCGCGTACCTCTGCAAGTCCTTCACGGTCCGGGACCTGATGCGGTTCCTGGAGATCTACGGGATGCCGGTCCGCGTCGGGAAGTACCCCGCGGGCGGCGGCGCGGCCGAGTCGAAGGCGCGGAAGCGGCTCTTCGACGTGCTCCGCCGGGTCGGCACGGACGCGACGTTCGCCATCCCCGACGACGTCGAGATCGAGTTCCGCGACGCCATGAAGGGCGGCGAGGCCGGCGCGTTCCTCGGGACCGCCGAGTGCTGGGACCGGCAGATGTCGAAGCTCGTGCTCGGGCAGACGAGCTCGGCCGACGGGACGGCCGGCAACTACAAGGCCGCCGACCAGCACAAGGGCGTCCGCCTCGACATCCAGAAGCACGACGCGCGGACGCTCATCGCCCAGGTCTCACGCCAGCTCATCCGGGCCTTCGTCTCGTTCAACCACGGGCCCCAGCGGCGCTACCCGAAGGTCACGCTCCCGGTCCCCGACAACGAGGACATCGCGAAGCTCGCGAACGCCGTGGGGACGCTCGTGGACCGCGGTCTCGAGGTCTCCCAGGACCAGGTCCTCCGCCGCCTCGGCTTCGCCCGTCCCCAGCAGGGCGAGAAGCTCCTCGAGCGCTCGAAGAGCGGCTCCCCCGCGGCGCCCGGCACCGAGCCCGAGGAGCCAGAGGAGGAGCCCTCGGAAGAGGAGGAGACCGATGAGACGTAGCATCGCCGCCCTCCTCCTCGCCGGCTGCGGCGTGTTCGCCATGCTGCCCGACGGGACGCGGGAGCTGCCGCAGGACGAGCGCGTCCTCTGGCAGCAGACGCGCACGGCATGGCGCGAGGCGGGCTTCGACTACGGCGCCCGGTGCCGCCACGTCCCGTCGATCGTCGAGCTCCCCCTCGACGAGGCGCACCACGCTTGCTGGCGCCGCCCGGGCACGTTCAAGGCGCTGGCCTGCTATCGGCGTCCGGCGCGCGGCGCGTCGTACATCGTACGGAGCGTCGACCACCCCGCGCCCGAGCGCGTCCTGGTGCACGAGTTCGTGCACGCGCTCGAGGACTGCGCGGGCCCGCGCCACTACCGCCGGCCATGCGCGGAGGACCGGCACTGCGACCCGGCTCGCTGGGGCCCGGTCGGCGTCGAAGAGCGCGCCTCCGAAAAAAACTGACGTACGGTACTTGACCGTACAAAGTACGGTGACCATGTTCTCTCCCGTCGGCAGGGAACGCCGGCGAAGGAGAGGGCAGAGAGATGAGCCAGGCCACCGTCGCACACCTTCCGCTCGCGAAGCCGAAGCGCGCCCGCAAGCGGCGCAAGACGAAGGACGAGATCCAGGTGGAGCTCGACGTCGCGCTCGCCGAGCTGGCGAAGCTCCACGAGTGCTCGCGGATGCGGACCGCGGTCGGCGCCGGCATCCCGACGCTCCTCCTGGCCGTCGGCGCCGGCGCTCGCGGCGCCGGGACCGGCGGGGGCATGGGGCGCGGCTGCGTCGGCTGGGCCGCCGGGCGCTACGTGAGCCTCCCGCACGTGCGCCACGGCCTCGAGACCCTGGGCATGCGCCGGAGCGAGGCGTGGGCGCTCGCGGCGGCCCTCGACGCCGGCTGGGCCATGGCGGAGGTCGCGCTCCGCTTCGGTGACCTCGCGCCCGCGTCCCGCTGGGCCTCCTACGTCGTCCTCGCGCTTGGCTGGCTCGGGTCGACCGCTCTGAACGTGCGCAGCTTCTCGCGAGGTGAATCGTGACCGCCGGTGCTACCGTCGAGCCCGTGGCGATTGAGAAGGAGGGCCGGACGGCCCGGATCGAGCTTCGGTGCAGGCCGAGCGACAAGCTGGCGTGGGAGACCGCGGCGGACACGCTCGGGCTCACGCTCTCGCAGTGGATGGCGTCCCGCCTCATCGAGGCGGAGCGGGCCGACAAGGCGCGCCTCGGCTACGAAGTCGACGGGACGCCCCCGGACAGATGAAGCTGGGCAGCACCGAGCCCGCGGTCGACACGCACGCCTGAGCCGGAGAGGAGGCGCTCGGGTCGCGCGCGGTCGCCCCAACTGCGCGCACCTGCTGGGCTGTGCGACTATTCGTCTTCGTTCCAATCATCCGGAAAGGGACCGTCGCCTTCGGCCTCATCTGCGCCAAAGTCGAGTCCGTGCGACTCGAACCCTCCGTGCTGTGCCTTGATCTTCTCAATTAGCACGTCTGTCGCGCTGTCCGGCATGAGCCGCTCACCCGTGAATACGAATACGTAGCGTCCTCCAGGAGCGTCACTGATCGTGAGGACAGTGTTGTGACCGGTGACCGCGGGGTATGTGACGTTCTCCGACCATACGATTGCGCCAGTGCTAATTCTCCTGGCCTCGACCCTTTTCCTTTTGTTGCCCGGCCAATCATCGCGACTGATGCGGATGCTTCTGATCCGTTTGCTTTTGCCCGCAGCGACCCGTCTCGTCTTCGGGCCTCTTCTTGATTGATGGCAGATGATTTCGAAATCAGTGCCGCTGGTGTTGATGACGAATACTGCGCCGTAAATTGCCATTAGCTCATACTCCGGTAGCCGTAGGTCGGTGTCAACTCCCACGGATCCACGCGGCGAGTCTATTTCAGGCTCTTTCGGGCTCCCATCTCGGCCCCGAAGTCTTCCGCCCCGCTGAGTAGCTGACGCGGCGGAGAGGGGGCGAGACATGGCGACGTGTCCGGCCCCAATGAAAGCGCGCCCGCGACTCCTCGCCTCGAGCGAGTTGTCCTCGCGGAGCGCGCTCTCGGTCTTCCGTCGCCCGGCAAGCTCACCGAGAGCGAGGGCGAGACCGGCATCACCGCGCCCGACTGGATCCCGCTCGCGCCCGCCGGCGAGCTGATCGAGGCGCGCGACGGGCGGAAGTTCCACGTCGAGGACGTCGAGCTGATCCTCGCGCGGACCTCGGCGGAGGGCGGCGTGCCCATGCCGCTCGACCTCGACCACGACTCCTTCGGCGACTTCCTGACGAACCCGCACACCGAGGCCTACGCCTGGGTCGACCGGGTGGAGTACGTCGAGGAGGCCGACGACGCGCGCTCCGAGCCCGGCTTCTGGGGTCACGTCGAGCGCTGGACCGAGGCCGGCCGGACCCTCGTCGAGGGCGGCTACTTCCGCGGCATCTCGCCCGTGATGAACGTCGAGCACCGCGAAACGCGGAACGAGGACGGCGAGGTGATCGGCGAGGAGGTCTTCCTCCACTCGTTCTACCGCTCCGCCGCGCTCACGAACCGGCCCGCCCTGACGCATACGCTCCTCTTCTCGGAGCGGAGCCCCAACCCCAGCGCGCCGACGCCGGCGCCGGAGAGAGAGACCATGCACGAAGATCTGGTCGAGCTCGGGCGGTCGCTCGGGCTCAAGGGCGAGTTCACGCCCGCAACGCTGGCCGAGGCCGTCCGCTCGGGGCTCGTCCCGAAGGGTGAGCTGGAGGCCGCGAACGAGCGCGCCGACAAGGCCGACGCGGCTCTCCTGGAAGACATGGAGAAGCGTCTCGCCGAGAAGGCCGACGCGGCCGTCGACGGCGCCATCAAGGCCGGGAAGATCCAGCCCAGCTCGCGGGACTTCTACCGCGGCGGCATCACCGACGAGGCGAGCCTCTCCCGCTTCACCGCGCACGTCGCGGGCCTCGAGTCGCAGACGACCGAGGTCGACACTCCCGAGGAAGGTGCTCCCGTGACCGCTTCGCTCACCTCCGAGGACCTGGGCGTCGCCGAGTCGCTCGGCCTGACCCCCGAGGAGTTCGCCGCCGAGAAGAAGGACGCGATCGCGCAGCTCGACGCGCGCCCGGGCTCCGGCGTCGTTTCGCACCGGAAGTTCACCGAGATGAAGCGCGCCGAGATGGCCAAGCTTCGAGAGGAGGGCTGAGCCATGGCCGCTCGCAAGACCCCCACGATGAAGAAGCTGGGTCGCCGCTTCCCCATCGCCGCCGCCACGCTCGGCGAGCGCGGCAACATCGGCTGCATCAACACGGCCGGCTACCTCGTCCAGGGCACCGACGCGACCGCCGACCTTCAGTGCGTCGGCAAGATCATCGACACCGTCGACAACACGGAGGGCGCCGACGGCGCTCTCTACGCCGAGGTCGAGTGCGGTGAGGCCTACGGCTGGACCAACGGCACCGGCGCCGACGAGGTCACCATCGCCGACGTGGGCGGCACCGCCTACATCGCGGGCCCCGGCACCGTCGCGCGCGTCGCGACCGGCGGCCGAAGCCCGGCCGGCGAAATCTACCAAGTGGCGCCGGAGGGCGTCTTCGTTCTTCCGACTCTCCGGGACTGATCAATGACCGCCGTCAACTCAGAATCGATGTTCGCCCACTTCGTGGGCTTCAAGGCGAACTTCCGCGAGGGCTTCGAGTCCGCGGAAAACACCAACCTCTGGACCATCTTCTCGACGCTCGTTCCGAGCGGCACTCGCGAGGAGTTCTACCAGTGGCTCGGCCAGGTCCCGCGGATGCGGGAGTGGGCCGGTGACCGCGTGGTCCAGGAGATGGAAGCGAACGAGTACCGGATCAAGAACAAGGACTTCGAGGTCACGATCGGCGTCAAGCGGAACGACCTCGAAGACGGGCAGAACCCCGGCCTGATCTTCCGATTCCGGGACCTCGGCATCGCCGCCGCCGAGTGGCCGAACGAGCAGACCTTCGACGTTCTCAAGAACGGCGAGAGCCTCGTCGGCTACGACGGCGTGCCGCGCTTCTCGACCGCGCACGAGATGAACGGGACCCAGAGCAACTACGACGCCTCCGGCGGCGGAGAGCCCTGGATCCTCGTCGACAACCGCAAGAGCGTCGGCCCGGTCATCTTCCAGCTCCGCCAGAGCGCGAACCTCCAGCGCTTCGACTCGCGCGCCGACGCGCCGATGTTCTGGAAGAAGCAGGCCGTCTACGGCGCCGACACGCGCGGCGCCGCAGCTCCCGGCCTCTGGTTCACGGCCTTCAAGTCGCTGAACACGCTGGATGAGACGAACTTCGACGCGGCGATGGCCCTCATGATGGGCCGGAAGAACGACGAAGGCCGCGGCCTCGGCGTTCGCCCGCGCGTCCTCATCACCACTCCCGCGAACCGGGCCCGCGCGCTCGAGCTTCTCCGGGTCGACCGTCTCGCCTCCGGCGCGACGAACAAGAACTTCCAGGCCGTCGATCTCCTGGTCACCGAGCTCCTGGACTGATGCCCAAGGGCCGCGGTCGCAGCAGGGGCCAGGCGGCGCCCGAGACCACGCCGGAGGAGGCTTCCCCGACCTCCCCGGCGTCGGCTCCCGGGTCCGACGAGACGCCCACCACGAACGCTCCCGAGGGCTCCTCGGGCAGCGACGAGGAGACTCCGAGCCCGGAGGCCTCCGAGACGTCCGAGGACGCTCCCACGAGCGACCAGGACGACGCTCCCTCGACCGACGAGGGCGACGACCAGGGCGGCGACGACGCCCCCCCGAGCGGGCCCCGCGTTCGCACGAAGGGCCGCCTCTCGTTCTGGATCAGCGGCGGCCTGAAGTTCGGGCCGAAGCCTCGCCCGGTCGACTTCTCCTCCCTCTCCCCCGAGTGCGCCGAAGCGATTCGGCGTGACGTGAACCTCGAGATCCTCTGATGCCGTACGCCACCGTCGACGATCTGCGGGCGCACATGGGCGCCGATGCGTTCATCGCGCTCGTGGACGTCGACGGTGACGGCGTCGAAGACACGGAGGAGCTCACCGCGGTGCTGGCGGCGCTCGAGGACGCCAGCTCGACCGCGGACTCTTACCTTTCCCGCTTCCTTCCCATCGCGACGACGCCCAACTGGCTTCGGCTCGGCGTGATGCACATCGCCCGCTTCAACCTCGAAGACCACCCGAGCGACAAGCTCTCGAAGCTCTACGACGCGGCGATGAAGCAGCTCCGGGACGTCCAGTCCGGCCGGGCCGGCCTGGGGACCGATAGGCCTGCCCAGGACATCGTCGACGACTACCCGATCGAAGCCGCCGAGCAGGTGTTCGGACGCGAGAACACGGCGGCGGTGCTCTGATGCTCGAGCTGACCGTCAACGGCCTGGAGGAAGTCCAGGCGAAGCTGGGTCGACTCAGCGACCTCGATTCAATGGCGGACGACTTCGCCGCGGCGATGCTGCGCGCGAGCGACAACACCTTCGATCGCCAGGGCACCGTCGAGCGCCGCTGGGTGCCGCTCTCCCCGAACACGCGCGGGCCGCGGAAGGGCATCCTGGAGGTGACCGGGCGGCTCCGTGAGTCGCTCCTCGTCCAGCTCTCCAGCGACGGCGAGGTGATCGAGGTCGGCTCGCCCTGGGTCTACGGCCGCTTCCAGCTTCTCGGGACGCGCACGACGCCGGCCCGAGGCTTCCTCTCCGCTCCGGAGGAGGAGGACGTCGCGCGCGTCTGGTCCAGCCACGTCGAGAGGTCGCTCGCGTGAGGGTGCTTCGCGAAGCCTACCTCGAGCGCTTCAAGGCGATCCCGACGGTCGCCGACGCGAAGTGGCTCGACGAGCCGTGGAGCCCGCCCGACCTGAAGCGTCTCGGCGTGGATCGCCGCGGCGGCGTGGTCCTCGTGGCCTTCCTCGGCATGAACAAGGTCGGCGACGGGATCACCGGGCACCCCGAGGCCGACCACCTCTTCGCAGCGGCCGTCGTCACGAACAAGCGTTCGGCCGCCCGCGACGGCCTCATGAGCCGCGGCGACCAGGCCGCCCTCGTGGCCCAGCGCATCGCCTTCGAGCTTCAGACGAACGACGGCGTCTCCGAGGGCTGCTCCTACCGGCCCGAGAAGATCCAGATCCGGAACGTCTCCGGCGCCGACACCGTCGACGACGGCGTCGCGGTCTTCACCGTCACGTGGACACAGCGCGCCGAGATCGATGCTCTGGTCGTCGACGGCACGTTCGCCGACCTGACCCAGATCGACGCCAACGTCTCCGCCGAGGGCGGGCCGGCCATCGCACGAGCGGAGTTCTCCCAATGACCGAACGAGTCCACATCCGCCCGCTCCGCGGGCTCAAGGTCCCGAACCCCAGCCGGGGAGGGCGCCACCTCGCCGACGGCGGGGAGCGCGTCGAGCTCTCGTCGTACTGGCACCGCCGCCTCCGGGCCGGCGAGGTCGAGCGCATCCCGGCGCAGAACACGGCCAAGAAGGCCGAGAAGAAGGAAGGCTGATCCGTGGTCTCGTTCGCACAGGTCCCGCTCGCGAACTTCACGCCGGGCGTTCATCTCGAGGTCGACTACAGCGGCGTCCCGGGCGGCGCCCAGCTCCGAGGCGTGCTGATCGTCGGCTACGGTGGGAGCGGTGACTCGGAGGTCCCGACGCCCGTCCTCGGCTCCGTGTCGCCTTTCGAGCGCGGCTCGCAGATCACCGCCATGATCAACGCCTACCGGCGGATCGATCCGGTGGCGCCGATCACCGCGGTGGCGCTTCAGGAGCCCGCCGGCGGAACCGCCGCGACCGGCACGATCACCATCACCGGCACGGCCACGGCCGACGGCTCGATCGTCGCCTACGTCGCCGGCAAGGCCATCACGGTCGGCGTGTCCGTTGGCGACGACGCGACCACGGTGGCGGGCAACCTCGCCGACGCCATCCTGGCCGACCCGGACATCCCCGCCACGGCGGGCAACGCCGCCGGCGTCGTCACGGTGACCGCGGGCTTCCTGGGCTCCGAGGGCAACCGGATCCCGGTCGCCGTCGACCCGAAGGACGACCAGGCGGGCGTCGCTGGCATCACCGCCGCCGTCGTCGCGATGAGCGGTGGCGCCGGCCAGGCGGACGTCGCGTCGGGCATCTCGTCCATCGCGGGCGAGGCCTACTACAGCGTCGTCTCCGGCCTCACGGACGGGACGGCCCTCACGGCCCTGATCGCGGAGATGACGCGGCGGCACGACGCCACCGTCCAGCTCCTCGGCCACGCCTTCGGCGGCATCGACGGCAGCTTCGCCGAGATGGTCACCGAGGCCGACGCCTACAACTCGATCTTCCTGACGCTCATGGGCTCGGGCGAGAGCCTCACGCCGGCGTGGGAGTGGGCGGCCCAGGCGGCGGCGCACGACACCAGGAAGGCGGACCCGGCGACGGGCTACCTCGCCCTCGCGATGTCCGGGCTCGACGCGCCCCTCGTGGCCGACCGGCCGGACAAGGGCGAGCGCGACACCCTCCTGGCCGGCGGCGTCTCGACGTTCCGCGTCTCGGGCTCGCGCGTGGTCCTCGACAGCCTCGAGACCACGCGGAGCGAGGACGCCCAGGGCTTCTCGGACTCGACGCTCCTCCCGCTCACCCTCCAGCGCACGGGCGAGTTCCTGCGCGGGAACCTCCGCCAGCGCCTCGCCCTGAAGCTCCAGAACTTCAAGCTGGCGAGCGCCGACGACGTCATCGCCCGGTCGGGCCAGCGGATCCTGACCCCGGGCACGGCGCGCGCCGAGCTCGTGGCCTGGTTCGTCGAGATGCGCGACGGCTTCGGCCTCGTGCAGAACCTCCCGGCCTTCCAGGAGGCCCTGGTCGTCCAGGTGAACGCCGGCGACGCCGGACGCCTCGACGCCTACGTCCCGACCGAGCTGATCCGCGA
>CALCTH010000515.1 GCA_937893795.1 uncultured Myxococcales bacterium
AGCGCGAGCGCGCGGGCGAGCGCGGCGAAGCGCATGCCCGGGACGCGCACGTCGAGGCCGTAGACCGCCTGGCCGCGCACCTTCGCGGGCGCGTCGAGCCGTGGGGTGGGCTTGCCGAGGATGCGGAACGCGCTCGGCTCCTTGAGCGCTACGTCTCGCGGGACGTCCACGGCCGCCGCCGCCTCGGCCAGCGCCCCATAGGGCAGCGCGCGCCCCGAGGGCCGATGAACGACCACGCCCGGCTCCGTCGCGCACTCCCTCGGCGGCGCTGCGAAGGCCGCTGCCCCGGCGCCCAGCAGCATGGCGCGCGCGGCCGCGCCCGCCTGGCGGAGCGGCTCGTAGAGCAGGGCGATGCTCTCGCTGGCCACCGTGGTCTGGATGCCGAAGGTCGGGCTCGTCGGCGCCTGGGCGATGCGCACGTCACGCCAGTCCGCGTCGAGCTCCTCCGCGACGAGCATCGGCAAGGCGGTGCTCACGCCCTGGCCCATCTCGGAGCGGGAGACCCACACGGTCACCTCGCCGGAGGCGTCGATGGAGAGGTAGGCCGAGGGGCGGAAGGTCTCCGGGCCGGGTGGAACGAAGCGGCGGCGGCGCTCGATCTTCGCGCCGCCCCAGACGCCGAGGCCCAGGCCGACGCCTCCGGCGAGGGCGCCCCCGCCAAAGAGCAGCGCGAGCTCCCGGCGCGAGAGGCGCGCCCACGCGAGGCGCGAGGGCGTCGGCGTGCCCTCGGGAGGCGCGTCATTCACCGGGTGCCTCGGGCGGAGCGGGCGGAGGCGCGACCTCGCGGACGGCGGCGCGGATGCGGTTGTAGGTTCCGCAGCGGCAGAGGTTGCCGCGGAGCGCGGCGTCGAGCTCGGCGTCGCTAGGACGCGGCGTCGCCGCGACGAGGGCGGCGGCGCTCATGATCTGGCCCGCCTGGCAGTAGCCGCATTGCGGCACGTCGTGCGCCACCCAGGCGCGCTGGAGCGGGTGGTCGTCGAGGTCCTCGATGGTGCGCACGGCCTTGCCCTCGGCCGCGCTCACGCGCACCTGGCAGCTTCGTGCCGGCCGCCCGTCCAGATGCACCGTGCAGGCACCGCAATGACCGCCGCCGCAGCCGTATTTGGTCCCGGTGAGCGCGAGGCGGTCGCGGAGCACCCAAAGGAGCGGCATCTCCGCCGGCGCCTCGATGGCGCGCGGGACCCCATTCACCGAGAAGCGATAGGTGGCCATGGCGCTGCCGTAGATTCCGGGGGCGGCGCTGACAATGGCGCGGGCCCCGAGGCTCAACGCTTGAACAGCGCGCCGAGCTCTTTGTCGACGGCGTCGCCGATCTCGACCTCGGCGGCGGCGACGTTGTCTTCGACGTGCTCGATGCGGGACGCGCCGGTGATCACGCTGCTGACCTCCGGGCGGCGCAGGCACCAGGCGAGCGCGAGCTGAGCCGGCGTGATGCCGTGCTCCTTGGCGAGGGTCACGAAGCGGCGAAGCTTCGGCAGGTTCTCCTCGGCGAGGTAGCGGTCGAGCCACTGGGTGGTGGCGCCCCGGCTGCCTTCGGGGCGCCCCTCGAGGTACTTGCCGGTGAGCGCCCCGCCCGCGAGGGGGCTGAAGACCACCAGACCCATGCCGAGGCGCGCGGAGACGGGCATGACGCGCTTCTCGATGTCGCGGGTCATCAGGTTGTACTGCGGCTGCTCGACGATGGGCGCGCTCAGACCGCGGAGCCCGGCGAGCGCGTGCACCTTGGCGAGGGAGCCGGCCTTCCAGCAGCTCGTGCCCCAATAGAGGACTTTCCCCTGGCGCACGAGGTCGTCCATGGCGCGGGCGGTCTCGTCGAGCGGCGTATCCGGATCCTCGCGGTGGCAGAAGTAGAGGTCGAGGTAGTCGGTGCCGAGGCGGCGAAGGCTCGCTTCACAGCTCTCCATGATGTGCTTGCGGCTGAGGCCCCGGTCGTTGGGCCCGTCCCCCATGGGCCAAAAGCACTTGCTGCTGATCACGAGCGAGCTGCGCCGTAGCCCGGGGAGAAACGCGCCCACGGCCTCCTCCGCCTTGCCCGCCGCGTAGACGTCGGCGAGGTCGATGAAGTTGACGCCGCGCTCGAGGGCAGCCCGCACGATGCGCTCCGTGGCGGCCCCGTCGACGCCCCCGCCGAAGGTCAGCCACCCCCCGAGAGAGACCGCGCTGACCGTGAGACCGCTGCTTCCCACCCGTCGGTACTGCATGCGCCGACGTATGCCGCCCGTGGTTGGAGAAATCAACGGAGGCGTGGGACCACAAGACCTCGATCCGCCCCACCCACGGATCGACCCGCGGGGAGTCCCCCAGGCTCCCGCGACGAACCTCCGCGCCCGGTCGACCCGCGCCGCGCGCGCTTGCGGCAGGCTGCCTTTGGCTCATTCTGTGGACTCCAGGTCCGGCGAACGAAGGATGGTCAGGATGGCGCGAGCGCACTGGTGGCTGGGCATCGTCATGGCAATGGGCTGCGGGAGCGGGGGCGAGCCTTCCGCGGAGCGCGACGCCGGTGCGGCCGATGCATCGGACACGGGTCCGGACGCGGCCGACGACGCCGGGGACATGCGCGAACCGCGCATCGTCGACGTGCGTGAAACGGACGATGGCTGGGAGATCCTCCGCAACGGCGAGCCCTACGACGTGCGCGGTGCCGGCTTCGGCGACGGCGGGGCCCTGGAGATGGACCTGCTCCAGGCGGCCGGCGCCAACACGCTGCGCACGTGGGGCACGTCCAACGCGCAGACCACGCTGGACCTCGCCGAGGAGCGCGGCATGACCGTGCTCCTCGGCATCTGGCTGGGTCAGGTCGAGCGGGGCTTCGACTACACCGATGCCGACGCGGTCGCCGCGCAGCTGGCCGACGCCGAGGAACAGGTCGAGCGCTACAAGGACCACCCCGCGCTCTTGGCCTGGGGCGTCGGGAACGAAGTCGAGCTCGGCGGCTTCGACCTGCCGGAGATGTGGGCCGCCATCGAGGGCGTGGCCGCGATGGTCGCGCGCGTGGACCCCGAGCATCCCACGGTGGTCGTCACGGCGGAGATCGGCGAGACCATCGACCAGCGGCTCCGCGACCAGGTCCCCTCCGCCGACATCTGGGGGATCAACGCCTACGGCGGCGTCGCCAGCCTCGTCGATCGCCTGGATGCGCGGAGCTTCCGCGGGCCCTACCTGCTGACCGAATACGGGCCCCGGGGCATTTGGGAGGTCCCGACGACGTCCTGGGGAGCTCCGGCGGAGCCCCTGCCGAGCGCCAAGGCCGCGGACTATGCCTTCGCGCACGCGCAGGTCCTCGACGCGGACCCGCGGTGCCTCGGCGGCTACGCCTTCTATTGGGGGCGGCCCAATCCGATGGACACCTGGTACTCGCTCGTGACGCCCATGGGCGGGCTGGTGGAACCGAGCGAGGCCCTTCGCTCCCATTGGGGCGGTGCGCCGGCCGCGGACCTACCGCCGGTCCTCCAGTCCTTCTCCTTCGCGGCGCAGGGCACCACGGTGTCCCCCGGCGCTCCGCTCGAGGCCACGCTCGTCGCGACCGATGACGACGCGCTGTCCTACACGTGGGCGGTGCACGTCCACGACCCGCCGCTCGAAAGCGCCATCGGCGCGATGGCGCTCTGCGAGACCGGCGCCGGGAGCAACTTCACCTTCGACGCGCCGGCACGGCCGGGCGACTACCGGGTGGTCGGCGTGGCCATCGACGCCTCCGGTGGCGCCACGACCGCCAGCGGGCACTTCCGTGTCGAAGGCACCTCGGAGGGCGACGTGGGCTTCCCGCTCCGCGTCGACGAGCTCTTCGGCGCGAGCGGGTGGATGGGAGACGGGGCCGAGGGCGGCCTGACGCGCGACGACTGTGACCTCCCCAGGGACTACTGCACCGAGGTCTGTCATCGCTGGACCCTCGAGCGTCGCGGGCAAGGCTGGGGCGGCGTCGTGTGGCACTCCCCGGCAAACAACTGGGAGGCGCGAGAGCCCGGCGTCCGCATCCCGTCGGCGCCGACCGCCGTCACCTTCACGGCCTGGGGCGAGGCCGGCGGCGAGGTCGTGAGCTTCTTCGCAGGCAACCAGGAAGCCGGCGAGCCCTTCGCCCAGCGGGAGGTGACCCTGACGGACGCACCGGAGGCCTACCGCATGGAGCTGTCCGCAGGCACCAAGGACGACATCAGCGCCGGCTTCGGCTGGTCCGCCGCCTCGCCGGAAGCCGGCCTGACCTTCTACGTGACCGATATCCGCTGGGTTCGAGAGTAGCCGAGCGCGCGCGGGGGTGCGCGCTCGCGCCGAGAGGGACCAGCGGCGCGTGCTCCGCTCAGCGCGTCGACGAGGCGCGCGCGACACCGAAACGCGCGCGCATCGTCGGGGAGCGGAGGAGGTAGAGGGAGAGCAGCGTGTACGTCACGTACTCCGCCGCCATCGGGAGGAAGCGCATGGGGCCTCCTCCGAAGGCGCCGAAGTCGACGGTCTCGATGAAGCAAATCGTGGCCAGCACGGCGTAGAGGGTCACGGTCGCGAAGGCCGTGAACCGCCAGCGAGTGACGTACCCGGCGATGAATGCGGCACCCGTGACCAACACGGAGGCGAAGTGAAGGAACTGCGTGCCTGGCGGAAACGCGGCGTTCTGCAGACCGAGCGCCGCGGCGGGCCAGAAGTACTCGACCAGACCGAGGACGCCCCACCCCAGCAGGGCCGCATGTACGAGCAGGAGCACCCAAGAAACTCGCCACGCCACGAGGGCCATCGTACGCGCAGCCCGGGCGCCGACGCGACGGTGGGCGGCATCCGCGAAGGCGAGCCTCCTTCCGCGGAGGAGACCATGCCCCGCGAGGTCCGCTCGGACGCGGTGGGGCACGCTCACGCCGTGGGCCACGATGACGTTGCGTCAGCGCGCCTTTCGTGGCCTCTTCCTCCGATGCGATGGCTTGCGTTCGTCGTGACTCTCGGAGTCGCGTCCTTCGGAGTGGTGGCCTGCGGCGACGACGCCGCGCCGGGCGGTGACGACGGACTTCCGGATGCGGGCTTCGATGGGGGGGCGCTGGACGGCGGCGAGCCGGATGGCGGGCCGTCCGGCCCTCCGCCCGTCGTCGCGGTAAGCGAGCCGACGCGGCTCGACTTCCCGGAGAGCTGGATGCGCACCGGCGTGGTCGACGGGGACGTCGACCCGCTCCGGCCGCGGCTCATGGCCGGCACCTTCACGGTTCCCACCGAGGACGGCGTCGACGCGCTGGGACTCAGCTGGTTCGAGCGCGGTCCGGCGACCCGTGTCGATGGCGGCGAGGTCGTGGCGACTGGCTTCGGCACGCTCAGCGCCGGCACCGCCTACTGGGCGACGCGGCTCGACGTCCCCGAGGGGTTCCGCGCCTTCGCGCGCCCCGCGGCGATGAACCTCATGGCCACGCCCGGTAACATCGCCCCCGGCGACCCCTATGCCGCCGGCTGGTCGCGCGTCCCGCTCGTGACCGAAGGCGGCCCGACGCCCGTCGTGGTGCGCGTCACGCGAACCGGTCGCTTCGCGACGGCCGACTTCTACGTGACGCCCGACGAGGTCTTCCTGAACTTCGCCGACGCCACCACCCCCAACCTGCGCGTTGGCGAGTCCGACGAGCAGTGGCTCGGCGTCGCCACGCTGAACCTCCTCGCGACCCCGCTTCGGAACGTGAGGGCGCGCGTCGTCGAAAACGACTTCTTCGAGGCCACGGAGGTGGTGCAGCGCGCGCTGCCGGGCGGCGCCGTGACGCAGGTCGCCTTCCGCCTGGTGCCCAAGGCGGCCTGGGAGGCGCCCGCGGATCCCGAGGCGGAAGGCGCCTGGGACGTTCCCGTGACCGTGCAGGTCGCGTCGGACGACCTCACGGCCATCTATGAGGCCGGGACGGTGGTGCAGCGCGTCGCCGAAGACTCGACCTTCCGGCGCACCTTCCGCTCGGACATCGACCGGAGCGCGCAGTTCTACGGCGTGCGCCCGCCCGCCGACTTCGACGCGGAGGCGGACTACGCGCTCGTGCTCTCGCTCCACGGCGCCGGCGTGAACGCTCGTGGCCAGGTGAACGCCTACGGGGCCAAGGATTGGGCCTACATCGTGGCTCCCACGAACCGCCGCCCCATCGACTTCGACAGGGAGGCGTGGGGCCGCCTCGCCGGCCTCGAGGTGCTCGACCAGGCCAAGGAGAGCTACCGCATCGACGAGACCCGCGTCTACGTCACCGGGCACTCCATGGGCGGCCACGGAACCTGGCAGTTCGGCACGCTCTTCCCGGGCAAGTTCGGCCTGGTGGGGCCGAGCGCGGGCTGGCGCTCCTTCTACACCTACGGCGGCTCCGCCCGGCCGACGGGTCCCTTCGCGCGGGCGAGCGCCTCGAGCGACACCGTCGCCTACGCGGACAACCTGGAGCGGCGCTCCGTCTTCATCGTGCATGGCGACGCGGACAACAACGTGCCGGTCAGCGAAGCGCGGGCCATGCGCTCGCTCCTCACGCCCATCGCCCCGGACCTCGGCTACCATGAAGAGCCCGGCGCCGGGCATTGGTGGGACCGGAGCCCGGAGCGGCCGGGCGCCGATTGCGTCGACTGGCCGCCGATGTTCGAGCGCATGAACGAGGTGCGCCTCGACCCGAGCGAGCTCGACTTCCGCTTCATCTCGCCGGGGCCCGAGGTCAGCCCGGAGCACTCCTTCGTGCGCCTCCTGACCGCTGCCGATACCACCGGCAACCTCATCGTCGAGAGTGCGGAGACGGCACCCGGCGAAGTCACCGTGACCACCATCAACGTGCGCGGCCTCGAGCTCGACGGCGTGGCGCTCCAGGCGAAGGGGGTCACGACGGTGACCGTCGACGGGGAGTCGCGCGCCGTGGAGGCCGGGACGATGGGCTTCGGGACGCTCGGCGGAAAGACGCCGGAGCAGCACGGCCCCTTCAACCAGGCGCTCGCCCGGCCCTTCTGCTTCATCTACCCCGATGATGCCCAGGCCCTGCGCGGCTACGCGGGCTACCTCACGAGCTTCTGGCAGATCATCGGCAACGGCCACGCCTGCGCGCTGCCCCTCAGCGAGGTCGACGACACGCTTCGCGACGAGTGGAACCTCGTCTTCCTCGGCGTGCCCTCGGCGGACGCCGGGGTTGCCGGGCTGCCCTTCAGCTTCGGGCCCGGGGGAATCAGCACGCGGATGACGACGGCCTCGGGGCTTCTGGCGTTCACGTACCCGGCGGGTGAGGGGCTCGACGCCTTCATGTACCCGACGCCGGGCGCCGAGGACGCACTCTTCAGCCTGGTCCCCTTCACGAGCCGCTTCGCGCTGCCGGACTACCTGGTGGTGACCGGCGCCGGCGTGACCGAGGCGGGCTTCTTCGAAGCCGACTGGAGCTACTGAGCGGCGCGGCCGGCCCGTCGCGTCGGAGACCCGAGACACTCCACCGCCCTCGGTGACGTACACTGGGGGTCTCGATGGGACGCTCGACGATCTGGGCTTGCATGGCCGTGGTCCTTCTCGGGGCCGCCGCCTGCGGCGACGGAAGCCCACGGACCACTGCGGACGCCGGGCGGGTCGGGGTCGATGCCGGCCCCTCGGACGGCGGCGCCCCGGTCGATGGAGCCGACGTCGATGCCGGCGCGGATGGAGGCACCGACGGGGACGCCGGGCCCGACGGCGGCGACGACGGCGGGCTCGACGACGGCGGCATGGACGCGGGGCCCGACGCGGGCGGGCTCTGCAGCGGCGTCGACTGCGCGTCCCTCGACGGCCCCTGCGCAGTCGGCGTGTGCGACCCCGAGACGGGAACGTGCGGCGCGCAGTCCCGGCCCGACGACACGCCCTGCGACGACGGCGCGCTCTGCACGGAGGGCGACGTGTGCACGGCCGGCGTCTGCGCCGGGACGGATCTCGACTGCTCGGCGCTGGACGGACCCTGCGCCGTCGGCATGTGCGCGCCCTCCACGGGGATGTGCTTCGGCGAGCCCTCGGCCGACGAGACGCTTTGCGACGACGGCTTCGTCTGCACGATGACGAGCGCCTGCGCGGCGGGCGCATGCGAAGGCGCCGGGCTCGCGTGCACGGTCGTCGAAACCGACCTCACCACGACGACCACGACCACTTCCGTCGGCGGAAGCGGCGGCTCAGCGGCGATGGGAACCTGCCCCGCCGGAGAGGTGCTCATCGGCTTCCGCGGGGAGATCGAGACGGGCAACGCCCTGCCGGACCGCCCAGGCCTCACCCGGGGCGTCTGCGCTGCGATGGACATCGACCCGGCCGGCACGATCGCCACGGCAGAGACGGGTACCATCGGCCCCTTCGCCGCGGGCGACGACCCGATGCCGCGCACGACCTGGGAGCGCATGTGCCCGGCCGACGAGGTGGTCGTGGGCTTCTCGGCCCGCGCGACGAGCTTCGTCCTTCAGCTGACCTTCCGTTGCGCTCCCCTGAGCCTGGGCGATGCGCGGGCCGGCTATCCCGTCGAGGTAGGAGCCGCCGCCGACCTGATGGCCGTCGGCGACGGCACCGGCACCATCCTCGGCCCGCACGACTGCGCGGCCGGCGAGGCCGCCGTGGGGGTCGAAGGGCGCGCGGGAGCCTGGATCGACCGCTGGTCCCTGGAGTGCGCCCCGCTCACAGGCGGCCTCTGATCGCGACACACGCTCGCGCCCACACCCTCCACCGGCTCCCCAACCGCAGCCGCCGTCCGCCGAACCTCAGGGCGCGGGCTGAGAGGCCAGCGCCGCGAAGCACCAGGTGTCCCGGCGCGGGCCGCCGGCCGTCGGAGAGGCCTGGTGACGGAGCACGCCTTCGCAGCGGAGGCCCGCCTTCTCCGCCACGCGGATGGAGGCGAGGTTGTCCGCGTCGCAGCGCCAGGAGAGACGGAGCCATCCCCAGGCCGGCGAGAAGCCCCAACGTAGGAGCGTGCGGAGCACGTCGGTGCCGACGCCGTGCCCCTGCCACGAGGTCCGGAGCCACATGCCGACCTCCGCCTGCCGTCCATCGAGGGGACCCTCGCGGAGGTGAAAGCCCGTGCCGCCGATCACCGTGGCGCCGTCCGCGGCGAAGATCCCGATGGTGAAGTCCTCCTGAAGAAGCCAGCGCGCGCGACGCTCGCGCACGATGCGCTCGCTCGCGTGCACGTCGCGATGCGCCGTCACCCAGGCCATGCGCGGCCGGAGGACCACGCGGGACTCGGCGACGGCCGCGTGGAGCGCGGGGCCGGCGCCGGGCATCAGGGAGCGCAGGACGAAGGCCCCCGCGTCGAAACGCTCCGGGGGCAGCCAGCCGTTCCCACTCGTCATGAGGGCTTCGTAGATGCCCGGGGCGGAGATCGAAAGCGTCTCAGCCCTCGACGTCGAGCGGAAGCACGGCGCCGGCGGCGCCCGCCGCCTCCGCGGCGTTTCGAATTCGAGCGGGATCGCGGGCGGCCGAGAGGTCGACGAGCACGGGCGCGGACGCGCTCACCTCGGGAATGC
>CALCTH010000516.1 GCA_937893795.1 uncultured Myxococcales bacterium
GACGCCGCCGCCGGGCCTGAGCCCACACGGCAGCGACACCCGACGCGGGGGCGTGACGAGCTTCGTCACGCCCCCGTCGTCGATCGAGCGCACCACGCGCGAAACGCTAAAGTGGCCTCGAAGGACGCTAGCTTCGTCCGTACCCCCTCGGGCCCTTCACCCAGCACACGGAACCTCGCTCCATGGTTCGCACGACCTCGAAGACCTTGCTCCTCCTGGCGCTCACCGCGTGCGCCGACGTCGGTCTCCAGCCGACGCCCCCGGAGCCGCCGCCCTTCTTCGACAACCGGCTCACCATTCGTGGTGAGCATTGCGTGCAGCCCGACGAGCAGCTCGACTTCCCCGTGAAGGTGCTCCTGGCGGTGGACCAGAGCGCCTCCTTCCAGTGCACGGACTCGAGCAACCGGCGCTTCGACGAGCTTCGCGGCCTCGTCGACGACCTGCTCGCTCAGCCCGCCGTGAGCGTGGGCCTGGTGGGCTTCGCGAGCTGGGCGCGCTCCGTGCCCTTCACCACCAACCGCGGCCTCATCGACGACCTCCTCCTCGACGCCGGCGGGTCGGCGACCGACTACCAGGGGTCCCTGGCGCTCGTATCGCAGACGCTCGAGCAGGACATGACGGATACGCCGCCGGGCGAGCGTGCACGTACCCGCTACGTCGTCGTCTTCGTGAGCGACGGCTCCCCGGAGCCCCAATGCCGGGCGGGCTGCGAGGACGGCGCGTCCTTCGGCGGCGGCAGCCCCGGCGGAGCCTTCTTCGTCGGCACCTGCGGCAACGGCGAGGACGACGACGGCGACGGCCTCGTGGATGGCGCCGACCCGGACTGCCAGGACCCGACGGAGCTCGACCAGCCCTTCTCGCCCTGCAACCTCCTCGGACGATCGGACTTCCCCGAGGGCGTCGGTGACGACGAGTACGTGGACTTCAGTGGGGTCTGCCCCGATTACAACCAGCCGCCGCAGATTCTGCAGCGCGTCGAGGACATTCTCGAGCTCGAGGAGATCTACGGTGTCGGCTCCATCCAGCTCAACACCGTCCTGATCTTCTCGCCGCAGCCCATCGTGGAGGGCGCCTGCCCCGGCGCGTCGGCGAACTTCGGCCTCGACCGCGTGGACGCCTCGGTGATCATGCAGCAGATGGCGGAGCGAGGCCGCGGGCTCTTCCGGGACGTCGACATCTCCGCGGAGCCGGACGACTTCCTCACGTTCGACTTCCGCCCGCTTCAGGCGCCGAACCGGCTGAGCGGCCTCCTCGCCGACAACGTGCACGCGGGACCGAGCCCCACCGGCGTGGAGCCGGACACGGACCTCGACGGCCTCACGGACGTCGAGGAGATCGCCCTGGGCACGGACACCGAGCTCGCCGATTCGGACCCGCGCATCCCCGGCGGCCCGGACACGCGCGGGGACGGCTATGGCGACGGCCTGGAGACCCGGCTCCGGGCCCGGGGCTACGACCCCATGGACGCGCTCGCGCCCCCGGTCCGCTGTGACGACGCCGGCGATCCCGGCGACGCGCCGCGGAGCGACGACGACGGCGACGGCCTCCTCTTCTGCGAGGAGCTCGCCCTCGGCTCGAACCCCGTGCTCGGCGACAGCGACGGCGACCAGATTCCCGACTTCCTCGAGGCGACCCTCGGGACGGATCCAGCGGTCGCGGATGCGGAGGAGGACGCGGACTTCGACGGGGTGCCCAACGGGGCGGAGATCGCCGGCGGGACCGACCCGCTTCGCCCGGACGCGGAGCGCTTCCGCCTCGAGCGCATCACCTACGATGTGACGGACCTCGGCGACCGCGACATCGAGGGGGACGAGCGCCGGTGCTACGACTGGTCGGCGCGGAACCTCCAGATGGTGGAGACGCCGGTGGTGGGCGAGCGCGGCCTGAACCGATTCCTCATCTACGCCCAGGAGCAGCCCGCCATGCTCAGCGGCTCGGACGGACAGACCTACGTCGCCTGCTTCGAGGCCTTCTTCAACGGGCCGACGGCCAAGGTGCCCGAGAGCGGCGTCATCGACGCCTCGCAGGCGGGCTGGACGGCGCTGCTGAGCAGCATTCAGACCGGCGTGGATCGGCTCGCCGTCAGCTGCCCGGACTGGTTCCCGGCGGACTTTCGTCGCGGACAGCTGAACCGGAACGTCCGAGACTGCCTCCCCGACAGCGTCGTGCTCGGCGGCTTCTCCTACGACGAAGACCGCTTGATCGGGCTCATCAACAGCTACATCGCGAACAACCTCGGGCAGGTGCTGCCGCTCGAGTCGTGGCGACTCTTCCAGCGGCTGGCGGAGTTCAACCCGGCGCAGGATTGCGTGCGGACCTGGGAGATCGACCGGCTTCTCGAGCTCTTCGACCGCATCGAGACGGCGTGCGCCTGCCGGCCCCCGGCGAGCGAGGACGCCCCCGAGCTGAGCGCCTGCTGTGAGGTCATGGAGTGAAGGCGGCCGGCCTCGCGCGGACGGTTGCGCTTTCCCTCGCGCTGATCGGCTGCACGGACTCGGGGCTCCAGCGCCAGGAGCGCCCGGTGCCCTCGCGGGACGATCGGCTGAGCGTGGGTGGCGTCATCTGCACCCGCCCGCCGCGGAGCCGCATCACGCCGCTTCGCGTGCTCTTCGTCGTCGATGCCTCGGACTCGATGGACATCACGGACCCGCAGGATCCCGTGACGCTGGAAACGGGCCGGCAGCGCGCGGTGCGCGAGACCTGGACCGGGCTCCTCGAGGGTGAGCCCGAGGGCGTGCGGATCGGCGTCGTCCGCTTCTCCTCGGAGGCCCAGTCGCTCACCGGCGAGGACCTCTCGGAGCCCCCGGACAGCCTCTCGGACACCTTCTTCACGGCGAACCGGGACATCCTGGCGACGGCCACCGACATCCTCGGCGTCACGAACCGCGCGACCAACTACGCCACGGCGCTCGCCGAGGCGTTCCTCGTGCTGCGCACCGAGATGGCCTCCGCCGAGGAGGACTCGCTCCCGCTCAGCCGCTACGTCGTGGTCTTCCTGAGCGACGGTCTACCCGACGGCGACCGCGGAAACACGCGCGAGGACGCCATCGACGGCGTTCAGGAGCTCGTCGACCTCGCGCGCATCTTCCGCGTCGGCAGCTTCGAGGTGAACACGGCGTATCTCTCCGCAGGGCGCGGTCCGGACCTCGACCGCGAGGCGCAGGAGCTGCTCCAGGAGATGGCGCAGGTCGGCGGCGGCAGCTTCCGAAGCTTCCCGAGCGGGGAATCGATCAACTTCCTCTTCATCGACTTCACGCAGATCCGGAGCGTCTTCCGCATCGACGGCCTCGCGGCGCTGAACCTCAACGCCGTGACGGAGATCGCCCAGCTGGCCGCGCTCCCGCCGCCCATGGGCGCCGGCAGCTTCCAGGACGCCCTCAACCGTGCTCTCAACCGCGACTTCCCGGACCTGGGCGGGCTCCTCGGCCCGGACATGGGCCCCCTGGAGCCCGTGGACATGGGCATCCCCATCTCGCCGCGCTCCTTCACGGACCGCGACGGGGACGAGCTCCCGGGCTGCGGCGAGACCCTGGCCGACTCGGACGCCGACGGGCTCTCGGACGTGGTGGAGTCCGTCATCGGTACCGACGCGCTGGTGCCCGATACGGACGACGACGGCGTCCGCGACGTCATCGAGTGGCGCATCGACGAGCTCGACCCGACGGATCCCGACGACGCGAACTGCCTCGTGCTCGAGCCCTGCGAGCTCGCGTTCCCCGGCGCGGCACCGGGCACGCCGGAGTTCGGGCTCTGCACCTGCCTCTCGAACGCAAACGCGGCGGAGGAGGGCACGAACGAGATCTGCGACTGCGCCGACCCTCGCTTCGCCGAGACGGGCCTGGCCGGCTGCTACGTCGATCCGCGGGAGCTCCGCACCGGGCGCGATTGCGTGGACAACCCCGTCGTCCCTCCGGACGCGGTGGACCCGATGACCGGACTCCCGCTCCCGCCACCGGACCCGCTGATGGAGCTCGGCGACGGCATCTGCGACTGCCCAGACGAGAACCGGGACGGGCTTTGCGACTACCCGGACCGGGACCGCGATCTCCTGACCGACTGTGAGGAGCAGCTCTTCGGCACGCGGCAGACGAGCTACGACTCCGACGCCGACGCCGTCCCCGATCTCTTCGAGGTGCTGCGCGGCGGCGCGCCCTCGGACCCGGACAGCCTCGACGTCGACTTCGACGACGCGCGGGACAACGACGAGCTGCTCGCGAGCACGGACCCGCTCTGCGACGAGTCGGGCATCCGCTCGCGCATCTCCGTGCTCACGGACCTCGAGAGCCAGGGCACGATGAACGGCCGGACCTGCTACGACTTCGAGGTCCGGAATCTGACGCTGGTGCCCACGCTGCCCAACGAGGACGCGGCCTTTCCCGGCAATGGCTGGAACCGCGTGCTCATCTACGGCAGCGAGGTCTCCTTCGACGACGCGGAGGCGGTGGGCGCCTACCGCGTCGCCTGCGTGATGGTGCGCTACGAGCCCGACGGGAACTTCAAGAACCCGCCGTCCGGGCGCGTGCGCTTGAGCGATGAGGACTTCGTCGATGCCGAGCTCTTCGACCCGGACACGAACTGCATCTGGCCCTGAGCGGGCTCTCCAGACCGCGCTGGCCCTCGCCGTCGCCGCTTGCGGCTCGACGGCCGAGCCGGTGATGGACATGCCGACCTTCGGCGTCTGTGATCAGGACGACTCGCTCGGCCCGGACACGGCGCTGATGCTCGCCGTGGACGGTCCCACGACGGGCTTCATTTGCCCGGAGAACGACCAGGACTGGTACGCCTTCGAGGTGGGCGCCGGCGACGGGCTCGTCACCGTGGCCCTCGAGGTTGGCACCGGCGGTATCCGGAGCCCCGTGGACGCGACCTATTCCATTGTCCGCGCGGACGCCGTGGACGAGGCCGTGGCCACGCCCGACGGCGAGGAGGTCGGCCCCGGCGTGGCGCTCCTCGACACGCACTGCATCGGCGCGGGCAGCTACCTCGTGAGCGTGCGCGACTCGGGCGACGACGCCGACGACCTCCGGAACCCCTACTCACTGTCCATCAGCACGGCGCCGGAGCCGGACGGAGCGGAGCCGAACGATGCCCTCGCCGACGCGACGACGCTTCCCGTGGGCGCAGAGCCGATCAGCGGCTTCATCTCCTGCGTGGGCGACGTGGACCTCTTCACCTTCACGGTGCCGGGAGACACGCAGCGCGCCCGGCTGCGGCTGAGCACGCCCGGCGACGCCATGCCGGAGGGAGAGTGCGAGAGCTGCCTCGGCTTCATCCCGGCGCTCCGGCTCTTCGAAGCAGACGGCACGACACTCGTGCGCGAGGCCTTCGGATCGCGGGCCGAGAGCCAGGCGACGGAGACGACGATCATCGAGCAGCTCGAGCCGGGTACCTACGTGGTCGAGGTCGCCTCGAGCGACGATCGCTCCTCGGACCCCGACACGGCCTACGAGCTCGAGGTCGACCTGACGGACGACCCGGATCCGAACGAGCCCAACGACGACTCGCTCGAGGCGACGCCCCTCGGGGCGGTCACCTGCGGCACCGACTGGTCGACGCTGACGGCGGAGGGCGCCCTCGTCGCCCCCGGCGACAACGACTGGTTCGCTGTCACCCTCCCCGGCGGTTGCGCCCGGAGCATCGTCGAGGCGACGGTGGAGATCCTCCCGGACGGCCTGAGCGTGGACCAGCAGTGGGCGCTGCAGACCAACGTGCAGGCGAGCGTGACGCTCGTCCGGCCCGTGCCCGGCGCGGCCTGCGCGGACGACGACACCTGCTCCACGCTCGTGAACCGGACGTGCATGACCTCGTCCGACCCGACGGACGAGCGCCCGCTCATCGAGTGCGCGGGCGTGGGCGGATGCCAGCGCGACGGCTTCTGCGCCGGCGCCCGCGAGTGCTTCCCGACCGGCGTATGTGGCGCCAACCAGGTCACGCGGAGCTACCTCCCGCAGTCCCGGCCGATGATGCCCACGATGGGCCCGGACAACCGAGCAGTGCTCAGCGCCCCCATCCTGGCCAACGGCACCTTCTATCTCCGCGTCTCGGACTTCCAGTCGAACGGCGGCGACCCGCAGGCGCGCTACCGGCTGACGGTGCGTACGCAGGCGGACCCGGACGCCTACGAGCCGGACAACGTCTACCTGGCGAACCCGAACATCCGGGAGCGGGCCGAAACGAACCCGGGCTTCACCATTCGCGACGCGCGCGCGGGCGGCGACGGGGGCTGCACCAACGGCACGCTCATCGACGCGCACGTGAGCTACGAGGGCGACGTCGACACCTTCACGGCCGCGAACCCCTGCGCCGGCGTGGCGGACTGTCAGCTCCGCCTCTTCTACGAGGTCGACAGCGGGCCCGTGGTGCCGCTGGTGCGCGTCGACGCGCGCGGCGCAGAGACCCAGCGAGACCTGGCGCCCGGGAGCGGCGGCATCATCGGCGAGCTCGGCGAGCCCGTCGACGCCGGCAACTGCTTCCTCGCGCCGCAAGGATCGGACGACGTGACGGTTCAGATCTTTCACTTCCCGGACGGAATGGAAGACAACCAGGAGTACGATCCGAACCAGCGGATTCGCTTCTGCCTGGACGTGATCACGGACACTTGTCAGGAGCCCTGCGTCCTCCTCGAGGGCGAGTGTTTCGTTCGGAACTGACCATGACGAACTTCGAATCGAAGGCGCTCGGCGCCCTCGCGCTGACGGGCCTCCTCGCGTGCGGAGGCGACGGCAACGGGAGCGGGACGGGCATGGACATGTCTGCCCCGCGACCCGGCGAGGACGGCGGCGCCGGTGACCTCTACGCCATCGAGCAGGTCAACGAGGCCAACGCGGGCGAGCAGCTCGCCATGAGCCTCGGCCCCAGCGGACAACCCGCCGTGGCCTACTACGACAGCCTCGGCGAGGTCACGGGCACGTGCGGCGAGGGCGACGACGTGCGCTTCACGCTCCACGTCGCCGAGCGGCAGGGCCGCAGCTGGGTCGAGGAGGACGTCGCCGAGGTGCTCAGCCTCGTGCTGCCGCGCGGCCTCGACCTCGGGCTGGTGGACGGTGAGCTCGCCGTCGCCGGCATCAGCGGCGAGCTCTTCGTCAACGCCATGAACACCTATTGCAGCGCGCACGACGTGGCGCTCTACACGCCGGACGGCGCGGGCGGCTGGGAGCTCGACACCCTCGTGGAGGACAGCGGCGAAGCGCCCTTCGACGGGCCCGGCGCCAACGAGGGCTTCGTGGTCGGGCTCTTTCCGGCCATGGCGACGAACGGCTCGCGCACCTTCATCGCCTACCGGGACATCCACTTCGGCGGCATCCAGTCGGACGACGAGCGACGCGCCGATCTCGAGGCCGTCTTCCTCGGCGAGGGCGCGGGGGCCGGCGACGGCGGCCGCGGGGCCGGGCGCTTCATGGACGCGGCCTTCGACGCCGACGGTAGACCGCTCGTGGCCTACGTGAACGACTTCGACTTCGACCCTGCCTCCGGCATTCCCTCCCGCGGGACGCACGTGGCGCGGGAGGCCGGCGACGGGAGCTGGGAGACCGTGCTCCTCGGCGAAGACGAGACGACGCCGCCGGGGCCTTCGCTCTGGGTCGGCGACGACGGCGTCGTGCGCGTCGCGTGGCAGGATCCGGACCGCGGTCAGGTCCGCCTCGCGACGCTGACGGATCCCGAGCGCTTCGACGAGCTCGCGGGCTGGAGCTTCGAGCGCGTAGGCGCCCCTGGTCTCCAGGACGGCGAGGCGCCCGCCGGCGTGACCGCTGGCGGGGTCACGGCCATCGCCTACCGGCGCTGCGGCGACGCCGGCACCGATACCTGCCGCGCCGCGGACGACGCGCTCGTGGTCGCCTGGCGCCCGACGGGCGGCGGGCCCGACGAGTGGAGCTTCGACGTCGTCGACGAGGGGACGAACATCGGCCCCTGCGGGCTCCAGCCGAGCGTCGCCATCGACGACTTCGACACGCTCTGGGTCGGCTACGTCTGCAAGGTGGACGTCGGTGGCACGAGCGAGGACCGGGTCTTCGTGGCCGAGCGCCTGGAGGTCTTCGAGTGAAGCGCGCACCGCTCCTGCTCCTCGCACTGCTGAGCGCGTTGCCCGGCTGCGCGACGGCCGAGCTCGATGGCAGCGTAGGGAGCGTCTACCCGCTCGGCTTCCGTTCGGTGCGGGCGCGGCTCTACAACTCGAGCCTCTCCATCGAATACGTGCGGAGCGACGGCTCGGTTCCCGTGCGCGTCACCATGGACCGGGACGCGGTGCTCGCGACGCCCGACGCCATCGACCTCCGCGCGAGCGGCGACATCACAGGGCGCCTCCCCAACGACCAGGAGATCCCGCGCTTCACGACCGGCGAGGCGTCCGTGACGCCCCTGGAGATCGCCGGGGACGGTACCGTCACGACCGCGCGCGTGCGCGGCAGCTTCGGCGCCACCTTCGAGGTGGGCCCCGAGGAAGTGCTCGCTCTCGATGGGAGCTTCGACGCCCCCCTCGAGGTGGTGCTGGATCCTGGTCCGCCGCCGCCCGGTCGCTAGCCTCCGTGGCGGCGTAGGCGGGCGGCGCGCTGGCTCAGCGGCGGCGTGACGGCCGGCGGCGCGGGTAGCGCACGGGCACGGGCGTCAGCGGCGGGGGCGGAGCGAGAAGCTCTTCCAGCGCCTCGCCGAGCTTGCCCACGGCGTCGCGCACGCCATCGAGGAGCCCTTTCACGGCGCCGGCGACGCCCTCGAAGGTGTCGCTCGCGCGTTCGTCGTTCGGGCCCGGAGGAGGCTGGCTCGCCACCTCTACAGGATGCGGTCCTGCTGCAGGATGTCAATGGCGCCGGATGAACCTGGCGCGATCCACGCGCCTGCTCGAAACGGCGCCACGATCGCCAGCGAGGCCCGAAGGCGGTAAGATCGTTCAGGTGAGCCGGACCTCGGACACGATCCCCGAAGACGGCCGGGCGCTCACGCCCGACGAGCTCGCGGAGCTCGAGGCCCAGATGGGGGCCATCGTCGACGCGAGCCGGCTCTTCAAGAGCCTCGACGAGAAGGGTCGCGCGGAGCTCCTCGGCATCAGCTACCTGCGAACGGTGGCGGCGGGGACCGTGCTCTTCCGCGAGGGCGCGGAAGAAGAGCGCGTGATGTACCTGATCAAAGCCGGGCGCGTGAACGTGGAGACGACGTCGGCGAGCGGCCCCGTGCACCTCGCGGACCTCGGTGCGGGCGCGTGCGTGGGCGAGGTGGGCTTGCTGGCCGGCGGGCCCAGCACCGCCACCGTGACCGCCGTGGAGCCCACCGAGCGCGTGGCCTTTCCCAAGCGCCGCTTGCAGCGCTTCCTCGACGCCCACCCGGCCGTGCGCACACGGCTCGAGAGCCTCGTGGACGCCCGGGCCCGCGACACCATCGAGAAGATCATCGGCTGATGCGCTGGCGAGCCCTCGGCGAGGACGCGGCCTTCGGGGCCGCGGCGCT
>CALCTH010000517.1 GCA_937893795.1 uncultured Myxococcales bacterium
GGGAGGAGCGCGGCCGAGCTCGAGCGCCGGCGCGGCGAGGGGCCCGTCGCTCCGCGTGATCCCCGGGCAGGGCGCCTCGCCGGGCGCCGCGCGTTCACACCCGAGCAGCGCACCCAGGAGCGCGCCGCCGTACGCGCTCGCGGCGAAGCGATCGAGGGCGTCCGTTGTCGGCGCGGGCGCGAGGCGAAGCCAGGGCGACGTCCCGAGAGCGAAGGTCCAGAAGCCGTCGGGCATCGTGGTCGTGAGGCCTTCCCGGGCCTCTGCGGGAAGGCGCGACCCCGCGACCTCGGCGACCACGTCACCGAGGCGCTCCCGGGTCCGCAGCGCGAAGGCCGTATCCCCGGGCAGCTCGGCAAAGCCCGCGGGGGC
This sequence comes from uncultured Myxococcales bacterium, assembly GCA_937893795.1. GTDB lineage: Bacteria > Myxococcota_A > Polyangia > Polyangiales > Houyiibacteriaceae > CALCTH01. The sequence continues at coordinate 370 of CALCTH010000517.1, forward strand.
CGGCTCCACCGCCGCGAGAGCGCGCGCGAGCGGGCTTCCCCTGCCGACGGTCGAGCGCACGTCCAGCTCGGCGCCCGCCGGGCTGCCCCAAAGGCGGACGCGCACCGTACCGACGTCCGGCAGCCACGCCAGCAGCGCCCGGACGCGCGTCTCGAAGGCGTCGACGATCGCCTCCGGGTCCCCGAAGACCGGCGCCGCATCCTGCGCACGGCGCTCCCGGGCGATGGACCGGCGCGCATCGCGCAGCGTGTCCTCGAGCCATGCTTCGAGCCACGGGAGGGCCTGCGTCGCCGCCATGCGTGCAGGCATCTCGCCGCGGAGCGCCTCCCCGGCCTCCGCCAGCACGGAGAAGGCGAGCCAACGCAACGCCGGCGCGAGGTCCTCGGGGTCCCGGGCGAGAACCACCGTGCCGCCTTCGCCGGGCAGCGCCGGGACCCAGCGGGCGGACCAGTGCCGAAGCTCTGTGGCCACGACGCGCGCGGGCGCGCGCGGACCGCCATCGTCCTCGAGGCGCCAGCCGTCCGGGAGCCGAGCGACGCGCGCCGCGGCCATCGTCGGGCCTCGCCCGTGCATGAAGGCCACGGCGACCTCGCCGGCGCGGGCGGCCAGCGCATTGCTCTCGAACCCGGCCAGTGCGCCGAGGAGCTCTCCCGGCGACGTGGCGCCGAGCGGTGCCTCCCCCAGGCCATCGACGAGCGCCTGGAAGGTCCGGGCGTCGCCCATATACGTGACGATCAGGTCGACGCCCGCCGGGTCGTCCTCCATGGGGACCACCGGCACGTGTCGCGTGCCCGGCGGCGGCGGACCCCACTGGCTGACCCACCAGGCCATCCAGGCCAGCCACGCCACCAGGAAGGCACCGAAGACCGCCTTGACGCGCTTCAATCGGCCTCGCCGTCGTCCAGGTCCACGCACACGCCGAAGTGGTCGGAGACGTGCACGCCGTCGGGCCCGGGCCGATCGAAGGCCAGGAAGGCCCGCTGGGGGACCCCGGCGCCGGCCCTCAGCGGCCCGCGCACGAACACGTAGTCCACGCGTCGCCCCGGCCGGGGATAGACGCGGGCGAAGGGGTTTCGCAGCGGGTCGAAGGTGTGCCCCGGCCTCTCCCCGGCGTACTCCCACGCATCGACGAAGCGCACGCTGCCCTCGCCTCCGAGCCGCGTCAGCCCCCGCAGGTAGCGGATCTCGTCGCTCCCGGGCTCGGCGTTGAAGTCGCCGCAGAGGATCGGCGGATGCCGGCCGTCCGCGGGAGCGCGCTCGGCGACGGTCCGGGCGATGTGCTTCACCTGCGCCTCGCGAATGTGGCCCTCGTCGGCCTTCCAGTTGAGGTGCGTGACGAAGACGTCCACGGGCCCCGCCGGCCGCGCCACGACGGCGTGCAGGAGCGAGCGCTGCTGGTCGCTGGCGTCGGCCCCCGGGAGCGCCTCGACGTGGCGGGTGGTGATGGGCCAGCGCGAGAGCACGGCGTTGCCGAAGCGCAGCGCGTGCCCCCGCGCGCTCCAGGGGCCGTCCATGAGATGGCCGAGGCCGAAGGCCCGATGCATGCCCTCGAGCCCCAGCTCGTCGAGCTGCGAGGCGAGCTTCGTGCCCTCCTTCATGGGGCTCTCGAGCTCCAGCACCTCTTGGAGACAGAGCACGTCCAGCTCGAGGGCGCGCGCCTCGGCCCCGAGGAGCGCCATGCGTCGCTGCCAGGGCCCAGTCTTGTTCCAGAGATTGAGCGTGGCGACGCGCACGCGGCCTGCGTAGCACAGGGCCGTGTCGGCGGGCTTGCAGGCCTCGCGCGCCCGTGTCAGCTTGCGCGGCCCGTCGGGGTTCGGCGGGTCGAAGGACAGAGGACGTCAGGCAACATGGCCATCGGTGAAGCGGTTCAGTGCAAGCCCGTCGAGGTGCAGGTCGGCGACAAGGGCGTCGAGCGTGCGGTGAAGCACCTCAAGCGCAAGATGGCGTCCGAGGGCATCCTCCGGGAGCTCAAGCGCCGTCGTCACTACATGAAGCCCTCGGTTCGTCGCCGGAAGAAGGAAGCCGAGGCCGCCCGGCGCCGCCGGAAGCGCACCCGCTTCGATCGCTGACGAAAAGCCCTGCCTCGGCGGGGCTTTCGCAATTGTGGCTTCGACATGGCGTCTCGCGACACGGCTCCGCTCTGGGTCTTCGGCTACGGGTCCCTCGTGTGGCGCCCGGCCTTTCCGCACCGCCGCCGGGAGGCCGGGTACGTCGTCGGCTGGAAGCGGCGCTTCTGGCAGGGCTCCACGGACCACCGGGGCGTGCCCGGGGCCCCGGGGCGCGTCGTGACGCTCCTGCGCGCGCCGGGCGAGCGCGTGGCCGGCATGGCCTACGAGGTGGAGCCCGCGGCCCGCGAGCGCGTGCTCGCGAACCTCGACCACCGCGAGCAGGGCGGCTACGCGCGCCACGAGGCGACCGTCTACCGCACCCCGAACGACGCCGTGGCGGAGCGCGCGCTCATCTACGTGGCCACGCCCGACAACGCCAACTACCTCGGCCCAGCGCCCGTCGACGCCATCGCCCGCCAGGTCGTCGCGTCCCGCGGCCCGAGCGGTCCCAACGACGAATACGTGCTCGCCCTCGACGACGCGCTTCGTGACCTCGGCGCCGACGACGACCACGTCCGCGAGCTCGCCGCCCACGTCCGCGCGCTGCGGCGTTGACGGGCTCGTGGACCGGGCTCAGCCGTGCTCCGGGCGGCGGCCCGGGTAGATGGTGTCGGCGCCTTCCACGTGGTCCACGCGGGTCTCGAGGAAGCGCGCCAGGCGATGGAAATCGCTTTTGGGCTCGATGAGGCGCACGGCGACCCGGAGCGTCTGGTCGTCCACGAGCTCCGCGAAGGGCACGTAGTGGAGGTCAAGCTGCCCGCGCACGCTCACCATGTGCCCGTCGAGGCCCTCTTCGACCAGCGCGCGGTAGGCGCCGATGCCGAGCTGGCTCCCGAGCATCACGTCGAAGGCATGGGGCGGCGCCGAGCGCGACTCGTAGCCGATCTGCAGGCCACGCACCTTCTTCTTGTAGCCGGAGCGGTGCTCGTAGAGCTCCATGACCCGCTCCGCGGTCATCTTGCCGATGGCGAAGCCGCCGTGGCTCACGTGGCCGAACTTGTCGCGCTCCATGGCCGACAGATCATCGGGCGAGAGCAGCCCCACGAGCCCCTCGGCGAGCACCACGGTCCCGTAGTGTTTGCCGCGCCGGTCCCGCGCGATCATCGTGTCGACGATGCGGTTCGCGAGCTTGTCGAGCGAGAGGAAGCCGTTTTCGGAGAGCGTGTCGTCGACGTCTTCCGGCGCGACGACCAGGTTCGCCTCGCCGGCGATGGCGACCCCGTAGGCCAGCCAGCCGGCCTTCCGGCCCATGGTCTCGACGATGAAGTAGCTGCCCGTCGCGATGGCGTCCGCGCGCAGGTTCATCAGCTCCTTCGTGAGCACGTCGACGGCGGTGAAGAAGCCGAAGGTGAAGTCGATGCCGCTGTAGTCGTTGTCGATAGTCTTCGGCACGTGGACGATGGCGATGCGCTTGGCGTCCGGCGGCAGATTCTCCTGCCAGTGATGCAGGTAGCTCGCCGTCGCCAGCGTGCCGTCGCCGCCGATGCTGATGAGCGCGTCGATGCCGAGGTCGATGAGCGCCGCGTAGACGTTCTGGAGCCGCTGGGTCTTCTCCGGGTTCGCGAGGTCCTCGGGGCACGTGATGCCGGCACCGGGGTGCGCCCGGCTCGTGCCGATGAGTACGCCTCGGGCGTTCCGGAGGTCCGAGACGTCGCCCTGGGTCAGCAGCCGGTAGTGCTCGTCGGGCACGAGGCGGCGCGACACCGGGTGGTACTCCATGAGGTGCGAGTAGCCGTGGAAGAAGCCCACGACCTCGCGCTTGTCCTCCATGAAGGAGTAGGCCGCCGCGGCGATGACCGCGTTGGCGCCGGGAGCCGGGCCCCCGCTGAAGACGATGCCGACGCGGCGCACGCGGCCCCTGTTTGCCCCGGTGTTCATACAACCCCTGCCTTCGCTGGGCGGGACCCTATCCCGGGACAGGGAGGTGAGCGACCACTTTGTCGGCGACGCGAACAAAGTGGGGTGTTGGATGGCGGTTGGACTGGCTTAGCCGGTCCCGGAGCGATTTCGCAGAGGAGGGCGGTCTTGCCGTGGGCTCCCCAACCCACGGGCGGTGTTGTTTGGCGGTTGGACTGGCTCAGCCGGTCCCGGAGCCGTTAGAGGCGGCCGATGGCGGCGCCGCCGGCCTTCACGCCATGGTCGAAGAGCATGTCGCGGTCGCGGGCCGCTTCCATCAGCAGGCTCTCCGCGTCCACGAGGCGCCGCGCCGCCTCCCGCGCGTCGTCCGGAGGCACGACGCGAAGCGCTTCCCGGAGCACTTCCACCACCACCGTTCCGAGCCAGCGCGAGTCCGACTTACGGAAGAGCGCGTCGCGCACGCCGTCCCCACCATCTCCAGCCAGCGCGTCCCGGAGCGTTCGGAGCCGCCGTACGTCGTCCTGCGAGAGCGCGGCTTCGGACACGCGCGCGAGCGCCGCTTCGGCGGCCGGCCGGTCGTCGCCGAGGAGCGCGGCCCACGCCTCGAGGAAGGCCTTCCGGTCCGGCGAGAGCACGCCCGCGGCCGCGTCCAGGGCTGCGCGGAGCTCGCGGGAGGCCGTCGCGTGGTCGTCCTGCGTCAGCGCGCAGCACGCGAGCGCGCCGCGGGCGACGAAGGGCTCGATCTGGTCGAGGGCCGTGACCAGCGCCGGGTCGAGCACGCCCGCGGGTCGCCGGTCCACGGAGGCGTGGCGCTGCCCGTCCTGCACGGCGCGCTCCGTCAGGTCGCAGAGCCCGAGCCGCGCGTAGGCGAGCGCCCGAAGCACGTCGGCCTCGGGCCGCACCTCGGGCGAGAGCCGCCCTCCGAAGCCCAGCGAGCGCGCCTCGAAGGCATGCACCTCGTAGGGGATCTCCCGGCTCCGGCGCGTCTCCTGATGCTCGAAGAGCGCGATGAGGAAGACCAGCCGGCCGTCCTCCGAGGGGAGCCGCTGCCCGCCGAAGCGCGTCAGGTCCGGCGCGATGGTCGGCGGCCCGTCGATGCGCTCCTCGCGCGCGTCGTCGAGCAGCGTCGCGGCGATGTTCGACGCGCCTTCCCGGGAGCCCTCGAGGTCCCCGAGCGCCTCCACGAAGTCGGGCCCGAGGCGGGCGATGTCGTGCAGCAGCGCCTCATGGAAGCGCACGGAGGTCCGGTCGAGATCGAGGCGGAGCTGCTCGGCGTCGCGGGGCGGCGTCGAGGGCCGCTCCGGAAGGAAGGCGATGGCCAGCGCGGCCCCGCCCCCGAGCGTCAGGACCGACACCGCGGCCCCGATGAGCAGCGCCCGGTTGGCGCCCACCGCGGCCTCTCGCCCGGTCTGCGCGGCGCTCAGCATGGTCTGCCTTGGCGGTCGACGTCTCGCATCACGGGATGGATGTGGCCCGCCGCGGAAGGCGTCAAATACGAAAAGTCGACGGTCGACGGCGGCGCTGTCACCGACCGGGGACGGGCCTTGCCTCCATGCGCGCTCGGCCCGAGAAGGCCCGGCCGTGGAGCTCCGGTGGATCGGCGTGGCCTTCGCGTTTGGTCTCCTGGCCCGGGGCGCCGGCCAGACGGCGGCCATCGGGTATCTGGTGGCCGGCTTCGTGCTCGAGGAGCTCGGCGTGGTCAGCGACGCCGCGCTGCGGGATCTCGCGGACCTCGGCGTCACGCTCCTGCTCTTCACCATCGGCCTGAAGCTCGACCTCCGGACGCTCGCGCGGCCGCACGTCGGCGGGCTCGCCGTGGCGCACCTGGGGCTCTCGACGCTCGGCGCCGCGGCGCTCTTCGGGCTCCTCGGCGTATCGGGCGTGGGGTGGCTTGCCGGCGCCGGGCCGGCGGCGGTGGCCGAACTCGCCTTCGCCACGGCGTTCTCGAGCACCGTGGTGGCCAGTCGGCTTCTCGAGGACCGGAGAGACCTCGGCGCCGTCTACGGCCGCGCGGCCATCGGCGTGCTCGTCGTCCAGGACCTGGCCGCGGTGATCTTCCTGGCCGCGCGGGAGGGCAAGGCGCCTTCGCCGCTCGCGCTCCTCCTGCTGCTCCTGCCCTTCACGCGGCCGCTCCTCGCACGAATCCTCGGCGCGACGGGCCACGGCGTGCTCCTGGTGCTCGCGGGCCTCACGGCGGCGCTCGGCTTCGGGGCCCTCTTCGCCGCCGTCGGCCTCAAGGCCGCCCTCGGCGCGCTGCTCGGCGGCGTGCTCCTCTCGGGATCCGCGAAGGGCAAGGAGCTGGCGCGCGTCATGCTCCCCTTCCGCGACTTCTTCCTCGTGGGCTTCTTCCTCTCCGTGGGCCTCAGTGGCTTGCCCAACTGGACCTCCGTGGCCGTCGCGGCGACGGTGCTCTTGGTGCTGCCGCTCAAGGTGGGGCTCTTCGTGGCGCTCGGGCTCACGGCGAAGCTCCGGGCGCGAACGGCGTTTCTTCTGGCGGCGTCCCTCGGTCAGCTCAGCGAGTTCGGGCTCATCGTGCTCGCCGCGCTCGCGGCCGGCGGCGCCGTTCCGGCGGACTGGCTCACGGGCTTCGCGCTCGCCTTCGCGGTCTCGTGCGTGCTCAGCGAGCTGCTCGGCCGGCGAACCTATGGGCTCTGGGAGCGCTGGCGCGCCCAGCTCACGCCGCTCGCGCGGCCTGACCGGTTGCCGGAGGAGCGCGCCGTGGACGTGCGCGACGCCTCGGTGCTGGTGTTCGGTCTCGGCCGCGTCGGTGAGAGCGCCTTCGCGGCGCTCGAGAGCGCGGGTGTCGGCGAGCTCGCCGGCTTCGACAACGACCCCGACGTGGTCGCCCTGCACCAGCGGGCGGGCCGCCGCACCTACCTCGGAAGCCCGACGGACCCGGATCTCTTCGAGCGGCTTCACCTCGACCCGGCGAGCGTGCGCTGGGTGCTCCTCGCGCTCTCGAGCGGCGCGGAGCACCTGAACGCGCTCGAGCAGCTCCGCCACGCGGGCTTCACGGGCTCCATCGCGGTGGTCGCCCGCTACGAAAACGAGCTCCCGGCGCTCCGCGCGGCCGGGGCGGCGGTTGCGCTTCCCGTGTACGCCGAGGCCGGCGCGGGCCTCGCGTCCCACGTGCTGGACAGCCAGCCCGCGAAGAGCGCGGCGTAGTACCGCTGCTGCCTCAGAGCGTGAGGAGGTAGTGGCGGTCGCAGCCGAAATGCCAGGTCGCACCCTGGCTCATGGGCCTGCGGCGAGGATGGCATCGGCCAGCGCACGCCCGAGCGCGGTGCTGCCGCGGACCGACGGGTGGACTCGGTCATCGTCGAAGCCATCGAGGTCCGTCACGGCCAGGCGCCCGTCGACGAAGACCAGGTTCTCCGTTCGCGCCGCGTAGTCCGCGACGCGGTTGGAGAGGATGGCCAGCTCTTCGCTGCACCGATCGAAGCCGAACTCCGCGCCCTCGGGAAGCGTCGGATAGCCGAGGAAGGCGACCCTGCGGCGACCGGAGACGACCCGTTCGACGAGTTCGACCAGGACGCCGCTGCTGCCGTCGGCCGTCAGAATCTCGTCGAGAACCTCTCCGCAATCCGCGCATCGGCACAGGTCGTTGACGTCATTGCCGCCACCATCGAGCACCACCCAGGACCAGTCCCCATCGCGATACTGGCTTGGAATCGAATGCTCGTTGGCCGTGAGTTGGCTGCCGGAAACGGCCTCACTGCGTACGGGGATCGCCAGCTCGTCGGCGAGGATCATCGGGATGGAGCTCCCCCGTTCCTCGTTCCACGTCATGTAGGAATCGCCGAGGACGAGAACGCCGCCCGAGAAGCTGGCGCCCGCGTCCGCTGCCCCATCCCGCAGCGGTGCCGCTGAGTCGCCACACGCGCCAAGCGCTATCCACGCCACCGCAAAGCCGCGCGAGAGACAGTTCATCTGCATGGGCCGTGAGTGCGCCCGGATCCCCAAAGCGGCTCACGACCCCTTCGCTTCCGCCCGCGTTGCGGATCGGCGACGTACACCTCATGGACGAAGAGCACCGGCGCCACGAAGGCGCGAAGGGCCCAGCGCTAGCCGCCGCTCCTCGGGCTGGTGCTGGCAGGGCTCGACCGCCTACACCGCCCTTCGGAAAGCGCGGCGTCCCGTCACGTCGTGCATGCCGCATGGACTCCGGAAAGCTCCGCCCCGCGTTGGGCGTTAGGCTGGCGTGGTGCCTTCCGAGGAAAACGTCACCCTCGCCGACATCGGCCGAGACCTCGCCCGTATCCGCCGCGTCCTGGTCTCGACCGCGGCGCTGCTCTTCGCCCTCGAGGTCCTCAGCTGGTTCCTCCCCATCGACGCCTTCGGCATCCGACCGCGGGAGACCATCGGCCTGATCGGCATCGTCACCTCGCCGCTCCTCCACGGGTCCTTCGCACACGTGCTCGGAAACGTGATCGCCCTGATGATCTTCGGCGCCATGATCGCGTTCAAAGAGGAGCGCGACCTCTATCTCACCACCCTGGTCAGCATCTTCGTCGGCGGCCTCGGCGTGTGGCTCCTCGCCGGCGCCGGCAACCACATCGGCGCCAGCGGCGTGGTCTTCGGCCTCTTCGGTTATCTCATCTCGAGTGGCATCATTAAGCGCCGTATCGGCGGCCGCCTCCAGAGCGTGTTCGTGTTCCTCGGCTGGGGCACCATGCGCTTCGGGGTCCTCCCGGGGCAGCTGGGCATCAGCTGGGAGGGTCATCTCTTCGGCTTTGGTGCCGGCGTGCTCAGCGCGTGGATTTCGGCACGATGGACCCGGCGTGCAACGCCGAAGAGCGCCTCGCGGGTCGGAAGGCCGTAGCCGCGGACCCTCCTCCAGCGAGACCCGCTGCGCTCGGCAGGCTCGGACGTCGGCTGGCTAGGGTCCCCACCCCAGACCGTTCTCACGCGACGCGCCGGCCCCGAGCGGCGGGGACGAGCCCGCGGACGAACGCCTCCGTGCAGCGGGCCCAGCTCGACCGCCGCGCCTCCCGCACGCACGCCGCCCGGTCGCCGCGCCGCGCCGCCCGAGTCGCGCGGTCGAGGTCGCCGTGGCGCGCGCCGATGGGCTCCCTGCCGCCGGCC
>CALCTH010000518.1 GCA_937893795.1 uncultured Myxococcales bacterium
ACGTGGATGCGGGCCCGGACGATGCGGGAACGCCCGACGCAGGCACCGGCGACGCCGGGCCCTGCGTTGCGCCGCCCGGCGCCGGCTGCGACCCGGTCCGTCAGCTCGGCTGCGCCGACGGCGAAGCCTGCATCGTCACGGACGCCACCGGCGGCGTCGCGTGCCAGTCCACCTTCGGCAGCCGGGGCTTCGGCGTGGCGTGCACGGAGGACGCCCCCTGCGTGCCTCGGGCGGTCTGCGTCGTCCCTTCCGGCGGCGGCATCCTCCAATGCCGCCAGCTCTGCGAGACGACGGCGAGCGCGTCCTGTACGCGCATCCGCGACTTCCCGGCGTGCCTCGGGGTCTTCTTCCCACCGACCATCAGCGGCGGCAGCTACTTCGGCCCCTGAGCCCCGCGGGCGTGCTTGGCGGGCCTCGCTCCGCGCGAGCGTCGACAGGTCCGCGTTCGGGAACTACACCCTGGCCGTGACGGGGTGTGCTGCGTGACGGTCCTCTGGGCCGGCTTCTTCGTGCTCGTCGCGGTGCTCCTCGCCCTCGACCTCGGCGTCTTCCACCGCACCGCCCGCGCCGTGAGCGGCCGCGAGGCGCTGGGCTGGACAGCGCTCTGGATCGCCCTCGGCACCGGCTTCACGGCGGTGGTCTACGTCATCTTCGAGTCCGGCTACGGCGGCATGACGCTCCTCGACCCCAGGGGTGAGCCGCTCCCGGCCGGCGGTCACGGGGGCGTCGCGGCCACCCGCTACCTGACGGCCTACCTGCTCGAGAAGAGCCTGAGCGTCGACAACATCTTCGTCATCGCGCTCGTTTTCCAACAGTTCTCCGTGCCGGAAGAGCACCGACACCGCGTGCTCTTCTGGGGCGTCTTCGGCGCCATCGTGATGCGGGGCGCCATGCTCCTCGGCGGGCTCTGGCTGCTCCACCGTTTCAGCTGGCTCTTCTACGTCTTCGGCGCCTACCTCGTCTTCACGGGCGTGAAGCTGCTGCGCCCGGGCGCCCACGACGAGCCGGAGGAGACCGGCAGCTTCGCCGAGCGGCTGGCCGGGTGGCTTCGCTGCGCCCCGCCCGGCGCGGGCGCGCCCGGCGCCTTCGTGACGCGGGTCGAGGGGCGCCGCGCGCTCACGACGCTGGGGCTGGCGCTCATCGTCATCGAGTGGACCGACCTCGTCTTCGCCCTCGACTCGATCCCCGCCGTGCTCGCCGTCGCCCCGGAGCCCTTCATCGTCTTCACGTCGAACATCTTCGCGATTCTCGGCCTGCGCTCGCTCTACTTCGTGCTCGAGAACGCCGTGAAGGAGATCCAGGAGATCCAGATGGCCCTGGCCGTGATCCTCATCTTCATCGGCGGCAAGATGGCGCTCCACCAGGTGGTGCACGTGCCCAACGGCGCCTCCCTCGCGGTCATCGTGGTCGCGCTGACCATCGCGGTGCTGGTCGGGCTCTACCGTCGCCGGCTCCGGCGTCAGGAAGCCGAGGCGCTCGACGCTCACCGCCGGAGCGAACCATGAGCGCGGAAAAGCGCGCGGCGCTCGTCGCGCTCGACCGAGCGCACGTCTGGCACCCCTACACCGCGAGCGAGGACCACGAGGAGCTCGACCCCATCGTCGTGAGCGGCGCCGAGGGTGCCTACCTCGTCGACGTCGACGGGCGCCGCTACCTCGACGCGACGAGCTCCTGGTGGTGCGCAGCCCTGGGCTACGGCCACCCCCGCCTGCTCGCGGCCGCGAAGGGACAGCTCGACCGCTTCGCGCACGTCGCCCTCGCGGGCACCACGCACGCGCCGGCCGCGGAGCTCGCGCGAGAGCTCGTCGCCGTGGCGCCCCGCGGCGACCGCGCGCTCACGCGCGTCTTCTACGGCGACAACGGCTCCACGGCCGTGGAGATCGCGCTGAAGATGGCGTTCCAGTTCTTCCAGCAGAACGGGGAGACGGAGCGCCGGCGCTTCCTCTCGCTGCCCGGCGCCTACCACGGCGACACCGTCGGGGCGATGAGCGTGGGCGCGCTCGACGAGCTCGGTGGGGTCTTCGCGCCGCTCCTCTTCGGCAAGAACGAGCGCCCGGAGCTCCGGGAAGCACACGAGTGGGAGGCCGCCTTCGCCGAGCTCGAGGCCGAGCTCGACGCGCGCGGCGGGGACGTGGCCGGCGTCATCGTGGAACCGCTGGTGCAGGGCGCCGCCGGCATGCGCATGTACGCCCCGGAGCTCCTCGCGCGGCTACGCGCCGCCTGCGACCGCGCCGGCACGCTGCTCATCGCCGACGAAGTCTTCACGGGCTTCGGCCGGACGGGACGCATGTGGGCCTGCGAGCACGCGGGCGTCGTGCCCGACCTCCTCTGCACGGCGAAGGGCTTCAGCGGCGGCATCCTCCCCTTCAGCGCGACGCTGACCACCGAGCGGCTCTTCGACGGCTTTCGGGGCGACGCGACCCGCGCGCTGCTCCACGGGCATACCTTCTGCGGCAATCCGCTCGGCGCCGCCGTGGCCCTGGAGGTGCTCGCCGTCTTCGGGGCCGAGGACGTGCTCCCGGGCGTCGCGCGCAAGGCCGAGGTGCTCGACGAGGGCTTCGAGCGCCTCGGGGCCCTCCCCGGCGTGAAGCGCGCGCGCACGCTCGGGCTCATCGGCGCCTGCGATCTCGGCGACGAGGGTTACTACGGGCGCGCCGGTAGGGCGGTGCAGGCCGCGGCGCGGGCGCGCGGGGTGAACCTGCGGCCGCTGGGCGACGTGATCTACGTCGTGCCGCCGCTCACCATCGACGACGACGACCTGGCGCAGCTCCTCCGCGTGGTGGAGGCGAGCCTCCGTGAGGTGCTGACGCGCTGAGCGTCCCCGTCGACGAGTGCCGACGCGCGGAGCGGGCTCAGGCCCAGAAGAGGGGCTGACGCAGCGCCGCGAGACGCTCGGCGGCAGCCTTCAGGGCGTCGTCCGCGTCGAGCAGCACGAGGCCCGCTCCCGGCCAGCCACGCTCGGAGGCCGCCCGCAGGAAGACGACCCGACCCCGGGCCTCGAAGGGACCGTGGACCGCCCGACCGTCGCTGACGGTGAGCAGGAGCCGGAGCTCTTGGCCGTCCTCGAAGCCCTCGGCGAAGGTCGCGATGAACACGCCGAGCTCGCCCTCGAGGCCCTCCCAGAAGCTGCTCTCGCTCTCCGGCGCCAGGATGACCTCCTGGTGCAGGGGCGCATAGTGCATTCCCGACCGGACGTCGTCGTCGTAGGCGACCTCGCGGGTGTGGGAGGCGTCCGGCGCACCGAGGGTGCCCGTGGCGCTCGCCGTGCCCGTCGCGCTCCCGGTCGCGCGCGCGGCGCCGCTCGAGGTGGGTGTGGCGTGCTCGGGCTCCTCATCGAGCAGCGCCTCCCCCATCGCGAGGGCGGCTTCGATGTCGTCGGAGGAGATTTCGGCGGAGGAGGTGGACATGGGCAGGCGGCGACCGGGCAAGGGGCCCTCGGTGAGCGGACGGTGGGGTGGACGGGCGCGTCCGTCGAGCCCTGGCGAAGAAGCGTTACTGCTGTAGCGGAAGCCGGCACTTTCGGCCCATTTCGTGCGTGACCAACGAGAAACGGAAGCTCCCGCCGGCCCGGGCTCGCGCGTCGCTCTCCTAACGAATCGCCGGCGTGAGGGCTCTCCGGACGCCCTTCACCGAACATCGTGAGGCTCCAAGGCCGGCGAACCTGGCCTGCGAAGGCGATCCGCGGCCTCGCCGAAAAGGATCCTCCGCCTTCCGTCAGCGCGCATAAAGTCGCGTAATTTCGATGACTTGACAGTGCGGATGGAGCCGCCTAGCGTGGTGGAGCTGGGCACGAGGTGTTCCCGATGAGGGACCCACCTGATGGCTGCGCTCGCGCGGCCCGCTCCCACGCATTTACCGGCGCTCTCGTGGCGCTAGTTCCCCGGCATGACCTCCTCCGCCCCGAAGCTGCCCCCCAAGAAGCCCGACTGGCTGCGCGTGCGTCTCCCGAGCGGCGACAACCACACGCGCTTCACGGCGCTGAAGGACACCATGCGCGGCCTCGAGCTGAACACGGTGTGCGAGGAGGCCCGCTGCCCGAACATCTTCGAGTGCTGGGGCCAGGGAACGGCGACCATCATGATCCTGGGCGAGACCTGTACGCGCGGATGTCGCTTCTGCTCGGTGCAGACGGGCAACCCCCAGGGCTTCGTCGATCCGCGGGAGCCGGAGAACACGGCGCTCGCGCTGGCGAAGCTGGACCTCGCCTACGTGGTCATGACCATGGTCGACCGCGACGATCTCCTCGACGGCGGCGCCGCCCACGTCGCGCAGACGATTCGGCGCATCGCGCACCACGCCCCGAAGCTGCTCGTCGAGGTGCTCCTCGGCGACTTCCAGGGCGTTCGGAAAGACGTCGAGACCGTCATTCGCGACGGCAACCCGGACGTCTTCGCGCACAACGTCGAGGTGCCGCCGCGGCTCCAGCGCACCATTCGCGACGCCCGGTGCAGCTGGGAGCGCAGCATCGACGTGCTCCGCTGGGCCAAGGCCGCGGGCGCCAACGTGACCAAGAGCTCGCTCATGGTCGGCCTCGGCGAGACCGAGGACGAGGTGATGGACGCGATGGAGCGGCTCCGCGACGCCGACGTCGACGTCTTGACCCTCGGCCAGTACCTCCGCCCGACCAAGAAGCACGCGGACGTGCATCGCTACGTCGAGCCGGAGGAGTTCGAACGCTATCGCGAAGCGGGTGAGGCCATGGGCTTCCGCTTCGTCGCCTCCGGCCCGCTCGTTCGCTCGAGCTATCGGGCGGCGGAGGCTTTCCTTCACGGCGTGCTCACGGGGACGCAGGCCGCGAAGGACGTGGATCGCTACGGCACCAAGCGGCGCCTGGCGGTCGTCTGAAGCGGCTCCGGCGCGTCCGGGGCCTCCACTGGGGTGAGATACGTCGGGGCGCCGCGCGCTCCGCGCCCGCGAGGAGCCGGACCAATGCAGACGCAGGAGCAAGTGGTGCCCATTCGCACGCCCGAGTCGTCCTTCGACGACGAGGTCGTGACGGTGATCGCGAAGGACGGCAGCACGGGTCCGGCGGACCCGAAGCTGCCCGTCGAGCAGGTCGTCGACTTCTACGAGGCGATGGTCCGGACGCGGACCATCGACGTGCAGCTCGAGCGTCTTCAGCGCCAGGGCCGCATCGGCTTCCACATCGGCAGCCTCGGCGAGGAGGCCTGCATCCTGGGCTCGGCCGCGGCCATGCGGCCCCAGGATTGGATCTTCCCCTGCTACCGCGAGTTCGGCGCGCTGCTCTACCGCGGCATGCCGCTCCAGACGTACGTGGACAACATGTACGGGAACGCCGACGACCCCGTGAAGGGCCGGCAGATGCCCGACCACTACACGGGCCGCGCGTTTCGCTTCGGCTCGGTCAGCTCGCCCATCGGCACGCAGATGACGCAGGCCGTGGGCTTCGCCTGGGCCGCCCAGAAGAAGGGCACGGACGAGGTGACGAGCGTCTACTTCGGCGAGGGCGCGACCAGCAGTGCCGAGTTCCACACGGGCATGAACTTCGCCGGCGTGATGAAGGCGCCGGTCGTCTTCCTCTGCCGCAACAACCGCTGGGCCATCAGCGTGCCGAGCGAGAAGCAGACGGCGTCGAAGACCTTCGCCGACAAGGGCGTCGCCTACGGCGTCCCGGCGGTGCGCGTGGACGGCAACGACGTGCTCGCGACCTACAAGGTCGTGCGTGAGTGCGTGGAGCGCGCCGCGCGGGGCGAGGGCCCGGCGCTCGTCGAGATGCTTACCTACCGCGTCGGCGGTCACTCGACGTCGGACGACCCGCGCGCCTACCGCGTGCAGGACGAGGTCGAGCAGTGGCGCCGCACGGACCCCGTCGTCCGGCTTCGCCGTCACCTCGAGACCCTCGGCGCCTGGGACGACGCGCGCGAGGAGGAGCTCACCAAGGGCACCGAGGCCGAGCTCAAGGCGTGCATCGCCGCCGCCGAGGCCAAGCCCAAGCCCGCGCTCGGCACCATCTTCGACGGCGTCTTCGCGGAGCGCCCCTGGCACCTCGAGGAGCAGGCCGCCGAGCTCCTGAACGGCCCCCGGGCCAAGGACCACCACTGAGCACCAGGCTCAGAGAGCCTTCAGGAGAAACACGATGCCCGAAATGAACCTGGTGCAGGCCGTCAACGACGCGCTTCGGATCGCCATGCGCGAGGACGACGACGTCGTCGTCCTCGGCGAGGACGTCGGCAAGGTCGGCGGCGTCTTCCGTGTCACGCAGGGCCTCTTCGACGAGTTCGGAGAGGACCGCGTCATCGACACGCCGCTCAGCGAGGGCGGCATCATCGGCACCGCCATCGGCATGGCGCTCTACGGCATGAAGCCCGTGCCGGAGATCCAGTTCGCCGACTTCATCTTCCCCGCCTTCGACCAGATCGTGAGCGAGGCGGCGAAGTACCGGTACCGCTCCGGCGGCGAGTACACCTGCCCGATGGTCATTCGCACGCCCGTCGGCGGCGGCATTCGCGGCGGCCACTACCACTCGCAGTCGCCCGAGAGCCTCTTCATCCACACGGCGGGGCTGAAGGTCGTCTGCCCCTCGAACCCCTACGACGCGAAGGGGCTGCTCACGGCGGCGATCAAGGACCCGGACCCGGTGCTCTTCTTCGAGCCTAAGCGGGTCTACCGCGCGGTGAAGATGGACGTACCCGAGGGTGACCTCGAGCTGCCCCTCGGCAAGGCCAAGGTCGTGCGCGAGGGCGAGGACGTCACGGTCATCGCCTGGGGCGCCATGCTCTTCGAGGCGCTCGCCAGCGCCGAAGAGGTCGAGGCCGACGGGCTCAGCTGCGAGGTGCTCGATCTGCGCACGCTCTGGCCCGTGGACATCGACACCATCGCGAGCTCCGTGAAGAAGACGGGCCGCGTGGTGATCGTGCACGAGGCCCCCAAGGCCTGCGGCTTCGGCGCCGAGCTGCTCTCGATGGTGACCGAGAAGTGCTTCGTGCACCTCGAAGCGCCGCCGGTGCGCGTCACGGGCTTCGACACGCCCTTTCCCTACACGCTCGAGATGGAATATCTGCCGCTCCAGCACCGCATCACGCCGGCGCTCCGCGAGACGGTGGCCTACGAGCCCTGAGGGGCGAGGCGAGAGAAGGAGGGCATCATGAGCTTCGAGTTCAAGCTCCCGGACATCGGCGAGGGCGTCACCGAAGGGGAAATCGTCGAGTGGCACGTCGCCGTCGGTGACGTCGTCGCCGAGGACGACCCGATGGTCGAGGTCATGACCGACAAGGCGACGGTCACCATCGGCGCGCCACGGGCGGGTACCATCGCCGCGCTGAACACCGGCGTCGGCGAGGTGGCGCAGGTCGGCGACGTCATCGTGGTCATCGCGACCGAGGGCGCCAGCGAGGCCGCGACGGAGGCCGCTCCCGAGCCGGTGGAAGAGACCGAGGACGAAGGTCCCGCCGCCACGGCCGTGGGCGACATCCGGGAGGGTCTGCCGGGCTCGAGCTTCTTCCGCACCAAGCGCCCCACGGCGCCGGCGACGAACGGGCACGCGAAGGGCAGCAACGGCCACCGGAACGGACACCACGCGCCGGCCGCGCCGACCATGCCGGCGGTGGCTCCCCCGGCGATGGCCGGCGGCGCCCAGGCCGTGCAGTACTTCGCGGCCAAGCCCCTCGCGACGCCGGCGACACGCAAGCTCGCCCGCGAGCGCGGCGTGGACCTCCGCAGCGTGCCGCCCACGGGGCCGAGCGGTCGCACCACCCGCAAGGACGTCGAGTCCTACCTGAGCGAGCTCGGCACGGCGCCGATGAACGACGCGAGAGGCGCGCCGACCATCGCCGCCCCGGCCGACGACCGGACCGTCGTGGCGCGCGCCCCCAGCGTGATGCCGACCGTTCGCCCGGGCGAGGCCGCGCCC
>CALCTH010000519.1 GCA_937893795.1 uncultured Myxococcales bacterium
GCTCGCGCCGGACTCTCGCGCGACGGAGGGTGCGACTTCCGGCGCCGACGGCGCGGGGGTCGCGCCGGGGAGTCGGGGGGCGTCGGCGGCGTCCTCGTCGGGCGTTCCCGGCAGGCGCAGCGGCGCGACCTCGACGGCACCCGCCCGGTCCTCCCGCCGCGGCATCCCGAGCCCGCGCTCGAGGTAGCGCGCCCGCGCGCTCTCCTCGCTGCCGTCCGTGCCACGCACGCGCTGGTCCCCCGTGAGCTCGACGGCGGCGGCCTCGTCGCGGCGGGTCTGCATCTCGGAGCCGGGCACGCGACGCTCTTCGCTCCCGCGAAGTCGCTGCGCGTCCTGCATCTCGAGGCGGCGCGCCATGTCGAGGCGCCCGCGGCCGGGGCTCGTGTTGATCACGGGGTCGTTCCGATCACGGGGAATCGGACGAGCTCCCCGTGCCCTTGAGCCACGAGCGCACGCAAGGACCACAACGAGTCATGAGCGGCACGTACAGATCCTTTGTAGGGACATCTCTGCGCACGAGACGTCGCGTCTCGCAGCCTCGTCGGCCTCGCCGCGCGCGTCGCTCGCCATTGCTTCGGCCGGCGCGCTGCGCTAGGGCCGCCGGCTCGGGCGGTGGCGGAACCGGCGCCTCGGCTCCACGGCGGACCTCGGACCGCTCGTGGCGAGTTCTCGAGCCCGCCACCCTTGCAGTCCCGCCGTCGTCCACCCAAGGTGCCCCCGTCGGGGTTCGGGCTCGCGCTCGGTCTCCGCCCCCAAGAACTACCCAGGAGCTCCGTGTCGCGTTCCCTCGTCATCGTCGAGTCCCCGGCCAAGGCCAGTACCATCCAGAAGTTCCTCGGTGACGACTACGTCGTCGAGTCCAGCGTGGGACACATCCGGGATCTGGCCCGGCCCACAGAGCTCTCGAAGGAGCTCAAGAAGCGAAGCAAGTACATCCAGAAGTTCGCCGTCGACGTCGAGAACGACTTCGAGCCCATCTACGTGGTCAGCGGCGACAAGAAGCAGCAGATCACGAAGCTGAAGCGCGAGCTGAAGGCGAGCGACGAGCTCCTGCTCGCGTCCGATGAAGTCCGGGAAGGCGAGAGCATCGCGTGGCACCTCCTCGAGGTGCTGAAGCCGCGGGTGCCCGTGAAGCGCATGGTGTTCCACGAGATCACCAAGCCTGCGATCCAGAAGGCCGTGTCGAACCCGCGGGAGATCGACAAGGACCTCGTGGACGCGCAGGAGGCGCGACGCATCCTCGACCGGCTCTACGGCTTCGCGATGAGCGGCGTCGTACAGCGGCGCGGCCGCGCGAAGAGCGCCGGCCGGGTTCAGTCCGTCGCGACGCGGATCATCGTCGAGCGGGAGCGCGAGCGCATCGCCTTCCGGAAGGCGAGCTACTGGGACCTCGAGGCCGCTTTGAAGACGGACGCGGGTGAAGAGCTCACGGCGACGTTGGTCGAGGTCGACGGCTCCCGCGTGGCGACGGGCCGCGATTTCGGAGACGACGGCAAGCTCACGAAGGAGGGCCTGGTCGCCCTCGGCGAGGCCGACGCGACGGCCCTCGAGGCGGCGTTGAGGGGCGCGCCTTTCCGCGTCGCCAGCGTGGAGCGGAAGAACTTCAAGCGCTCTCCGGCGGCCCCCTTCATGACGTCGACGCTCCAGCAGGAGGCCGGGCGAAAGCTCCGCTTCGGCTCGAAGCGGACCATGGCCGCGGCCCAGCGGCTCTACGAGAACGGCCACATCACCTACATGCGTACGGACAGCACCACCCTGTCCGATACGGCGCTGAGGGCCGCGCGCTCGCTCATCGCCGAGCGCTTCACGGCCGCGGAGCTCCCGGAGCAGCCGCGTCTCTACAAGCGGAAGGTGAAGAACGCGCAGGAGGCCCACGAGGCCGTGCGTCCCGCGGGCGACACCTTCCAGGACCCAAAGGCCGTCGCGCGGCACTACGGTGGGCCGCGCGCCGACGAGGCTCGGCTCTACGAGCTCATCTGGAAGCGCACCGTCGCCTCGCAGATGGCCGACGCGCGCGGCGAGAGCCTGGTGGTCCGCATCGAGGCCAAGGCCGCGGATGGCCGCGTGGCGACCTTCACCGTGCGGGGCCAGACCATCACCTTCCCGGGCTTCATCAAGGCCTACGTGGAGGGCAGCGACGACCCGCAGGCGGAGCTCGAGAGCCGGGACAAGCTGCTCCCGCCCCTGCAGGCCGAGCAGCTCCTCGAGAGCCTCGGTTGCACGCCGCGCGGCCACGAGACGCAGCCGCCGGCGCGCTTCACGGAGGCCTCGCTGGTCAAGCGCCTGGAGGAGCTCGGGGTCGGCAGGCCGTCCACCTACGCCTCGATCCTCGGGGTGATCCAGGACCGCGGCTACGTGTGGAAGAAGGGCCAGGCGCTCGTCCCCTCGTTCAAGGCCTTCCAGGTGGTGCGCCTCCTCGAAGAGCACTTCGGGCACCTGGTGGACTACGCCTTCACGGCCCGCATGGAGGACGACCTCGATGGCATCGCGTCGGGCAGCGAGAAGCGGAGCCGCTGGCTCCATCGCTTCTTCCTGGGCGACGGCGGGGCCGAAGGGCTCGAGCAGCTCGTCGAAGGGAAGCTCGAGAGCATCGACCTCGACGAGGTGAAGCGCCTCGAGACGTTCCCCATCGGGAAGACCGACGAGGGCAAGACCATCGTGGCGCGCGTCGGCCAATACGGCCCCTACGTGACCATCGAGGGCGAGGACGTGACGGCGAGCGTCCCGGAGGACCTGCCTCCGGACGAGCTGACGCTCGCGAAGGCCGTGGAGCTGCTGCAGGCGCCGAGCGGCGACCGCGTGCTCGGTCAGGACCCGGCGACGAGCCTCGACGTGATCGCGAAGGCCGGACGCTACGGACCCTTCGTGCAGCTGGGAGAGGTGCAGAAGGGCGCGAAGGAGAAGCCGAAGACGGCGTCGCTCTTCAAGAGCATGTCCCTCGACACGGTCGGCCTGGAGGATGCGCTGCGGCTCCTGTCGCTCCCGCGCACCGTGGGCACGGCGCCGGACGGCGAGACCATCGAGGCGCGGAACGGCCGCTACGGACCCTTCATCGCCAAGGGCAAGGACAACCGAAGCCTCGAGACCGAGGAGCAGATCTTCACCGTCACCGTGGAGCAGGCGCTGGCGCTCCTGGCCCAGCCGAAGCGCCGAGGTCGCGCCGCCGCGAAGCCGCCGCTCAAGGAGCTTGGAGACGACGGCGTGAGCGGGAAGCCCATCGTGCTCAAGGAGGGCCGCTACGGGCTCTATGTGACCGACGGCGAGACGAATGCCTCGCTCCGCACGGGTGACACGCAGGAGAACATCACGCCGGAGCGCGCGCAGGAGCTCCTTGCGCTCCGCCGCCTGAAGCAGGGCACCAAGAAGCCCGCGAAGAAGAAGACCACGAAGAAGCGCGCGGCGAAGAAGACCACGAAGAAGGCCGCCAAGAAGGCCACGAAGAAGGCGGCCAAGAAGGCCACGAAGAGGGCCGCCAAAAAGACCTCGAAGGCGCGACCCACGCCCGCGGCGGAGTAGGCGCGTGAGGTGGTGGCGACGCCCCTCGAACCTTCGGGCCGCTCAGACGCAGTCGTCGCACTTGCCGCGGATGTGGACTTCGCCCTGGCCCGCGGCGAGGGCGCGGGGCAACCCCGGCACGTCGCTGAAGGCGAGGGCTTCCTCGGGCAGGCACTGCACGCTTCCGCACTCGACGCAGACGAAGTGCGGGTGGAGCTCGCCGGTGGCCTCCTCGCCCGACTCGCGACCCTCGAAGCGCCAGACGTGGTCGCCGACGTCGAGGCGCCGCGCCAACCCGGCTTCGACCAGGTCGGTCAGATTTCGGTACACGGTCGCGCGGTCGAAGCCGTGCTCCGCGACGAGCTCACAGACCTGGGCGTGTGTGACGGGGAGCCTCTCGTCTCGGAGGGCCGCGTACACGCGGATTCGCGCGGGCGTCGCGCGTAGCCCCTTGGCGCGCAGGACCGCACGAAGCTCGGGATCAGGTGCCGCCACGGTGGAAAGTTCCCACGCCTTGGGGTCCCTCGCAAGCGCAACTGCGTTGCAGGT
>CALCTH010000520.1 GCA_937893795.1 uncultured Myxococcales bacterium
CCGTCTCGGCCGCCACGCCTCAGGCCCCCGCGAGCGCGTCCCGGGCGAGCTCCCGCGCGCCGAGGAGTCCAACCTTCGGGTTCACGACCACGTCGACCCGCGTCGCGTGCAGGAGCGGGCTCATGCGGCCCTTCGTGCGGAAGGGCCCCAGGAAGAGCGGCGCGAAGCGCGGCCCGAGCTGGCGGAGCAGCTTCGGCGCGATGCCGCCGGCCACGAAGAGGCCGCCCGGCGCGAGCACCTTGAGCGCGAGGTTTCCGGCCTCGGCCCCGTAGGCCTGCACGAAGCGCTCGACGGCCATGACGCATGCGTCCTCGCCCGCGGCGGCGCCGGCGCTGATCGCGGCGCCCGGGTCGCCGCTGGCGATGGCCTCGTGCCGCCCCTCGTCCCGGGGCGCGCGCCCCGTGTCGGCGATGAAGTCGTAGATGGCGTGGAGCCCCCTACCGCTCACCACGCGCGCGACGCGCACGCGACCCGTGTGGCGCTCGCGGAGGTAGGCGAGGAGCGCGTCTTCGAAGGCGTCCCGCGGCGCGAAGTCCGTGTGCCCTCCCTCGCTGCCGAGCACGCGGGGCCCGTGCACGCCGGGCACGATGATCGCCTCGCCGAGCCCCGTGCCCGCGCCGACCAGCGCCTTGGGCCCGTTCGGGTCGACGGGCGCGTCCTGGAGCGTGACCGTCGACGCCTCGTCGAGCGCGCCGAGCCCCCGCGCGAGCGCGACGAAGTCGTTGGCCAGGGCGACCGTGGGCACACCGAGCTGCTGCTCGAGGTCCCCGGCGTCGATGTCCCAGGGCAGGTTCGTGACCTTGACGTTCCGGCCTCGCACGGGCCCGGCGATGCCGAAGGCCGCGCCCGAGAGCGTGCCGGCGTCGTCGCCGAGGAACGCCTGGGTCAGCTCGCCGAGGGACTCGTGCTCGGCGCTCGGCAGCTGCGCCTCCCGCAGCTCCACGAGCGCGCCACCCGGGCGCGCCTCGTAGAGAGCCAGCCAGCATTTCGTGCCGCCGACGTCCCCAGCCAGCAGGCGCATGCTCATGGGCAGGCCGCCTCGTAGGCCGCGTACTCCGACCCGCACTCCCGGATAACCCGCGTCGGGTCACAGTCCTCGGAAACCAGGACCTCCGAGACGCACGCCTGCAGCTCGAGGAAGGTCGCGTAGCACTCCGCGCCGTAGGTCTCCCGAAAGTACTCCGCGTACTCGGTCAGCGTCGCGACGCATTCGTCGTAGCTCGCACCGGCATAGCCGCAGCTCGTGTAGGCCTCACAGAACAAGGGGAGCAGCTCCGCGAGCCGCCCGGCACCGGAATCCGCGGCGCCGCCATCGACGAAGGCATCGAGCGCCGCGCCCATGTCCGGGGTGGCGAGGTCGAGGGCGCCGGCGTCGACCCCGCCGCCGCTCGCACCGCCGGGCCCGTCGAAGACCACGGTCTCGTAGCAGCCACTGGTGAGCACGAGCCCGGCGCTCACGACGCGAGGAATTCGGCGGCGGAAGAGAATCACGTGGGCGTGATACCGCGAATCGGAGCGCCATGCTCGACCGGCGACGGCGCGGGCGCGGGCTGCTGGGCGATCCGCTCGGCGAGGAGCGGCATCACGTAGGGGAAGCCGACCTGAATCGTGTCGAGGTCCGGCGCGATCTGCCCGACGAGCCAGAACATCAGGATGGACGCGCGCTCCACGTAGAACCACCCGTCGGGGTACTCGACGGTCTTCATCAGCGGCCGAAGCTCGTTCAGCTCGACCTCCGGGTTCGCGAGCTCGAGGAGCCGATGACCCGACGCACGCATGAGCGCTCCGGCGGTGAAGTCCACCTTGAGGAGCTTCTGGAAATAGGTGCGGACCGTCTTCTCGAGGAGCTCCCGCTTGCCTTCCGTCGCCACGAAGCCGATGCGATCGATGCCCCGCACCACGAGCGCGTCCTGCCCCTCGAGAAAGCCCCGCATCACGTCGACGAGACCGTCGATGGTGGTCTCCGACACGTCGCAGATGGCGCCGTAGTCGAGGATGACGAGGCGGGGCGCGGTCGGCGTCTCCCCGGGCTGCACGAGGAAGTTCCCGGGGTGCGGGTCGGCGTGGAAGAAGCGGTCGACGAAGAGCTGCTTGTAGAAGCACTGCACGAGGCGCCGGCCCACGGCCTCGCGGTCGATGCCCGCCTCGGCCATCGCGTCGAAGTCGGTGATCTTGATGCCTTCCATGAAGGTCATGGTGAGCACGTCGCGGCTCGTCGCATCGGCCACCACGCCGGGGACGAGCACGTCGTCCACGCCGGCGAAGTTCTCGGCGACGCGGCGCATGCACTCGGCCTCGTGGAGGTAATCCGTCTCCCGCCGGAGCAGGTCGACGAGGGCCTCGTAGACGCGGTCGAAGCTCTTGAGCGGCACGAAGAGATGAAAGATGCGGAGCGCCAGCCGGATGATGAGCAGATCGACCCGGATCAGGCTCCGGATGCCCGGGTAGAGGATCTTCACCGCGAGGGCCTCGCCGCCCGGCCCGCGGGCCGCGTGCACCTGGCCGAGGGAGGCCGCGGCGAGGGGCACCTCGTCGATGGACGCGAAGAAGGCATCCGGAGGCTGCCCGAGCGTGGCCTCGAAGGCGGGGCGCAGCTCCGCGAAGGGCCGCGGCGGCACGTCGTCCTGGAGCAGCTCGAGCTCACGCCCATACACGCGAGGCAGGAAGCCCCCCATGATGCTCAGCACCTGGCCGAGCTTGATGAAGACGCCCCGGAAGCGAACCATGGCCGCGCGGAGGCGGGCGGCGTTCCGCGCGTGCGTCGCCTCCGTGCGCCGGGCAAGCCAGGGCGGATCGACGGCGCGCCCCTCGGCGTCGCGGCGCCGGAAGAGCTTCCGGAGCACCAGCAGACCGGCGTAGCTGGCGGTGATGCGCGCGACCACGAGGAGCGCGCGGAAGAGGCGGAGCAGGAGCATGAGGAGGTCGCCCGAGCGACGGGTCCCACGATAGAGGCATCGCGACGCACGATCACCTCGGCGCCTGCGTTACGACGGGTGGCGAAAGAAGTCCCGGCCTGCGCTGCCTTGGGTATGCTCCGAACGTGGCGACGGTGGCGCGGCTTCGAGACCGCCTGAACAAGGCGATCCGGAAGGAGCAGTTCGACGAAGCGCTGAAGCTCTACGCCCAGCTCGAGGCGCACGAGCCGACCGAGCCGCGCTGGCCCCACCGCA
This sequence comes from uncultured Myxococcales bacterium, assembly GCA_937893795.1. GTDB lineage: Bacteria > Myxococcota_A > Polyangia > Polyangiales > Houyiibacteriaceae > CALCTH01. The sequence goes on from CALCTH010000520.1 coordinate 3,171, forward strand.
GAGGTGACCTGCTCCGGCGCCTCGGCCAGAGCCGGGACGCCATCGACGCCTTCTCCCGTGCGGCGCAGCGCTACGCGGACCTCGGCTTCGTCGCCCGCGCCGTCGCCGTGGCGAAGGTGGTGCTCCAGATCGACCCGGGGCACACGGAGGTCCTCGAGGCCGTCGACCCCGCCGCCGCCCAAGCGCTCCGCGGCGAGAAGAAGCGCCGCGCGAAGAAGCCCTCCATCGACGAGGTGCCCTTCCTCGAGATCATGAAGGACGCCGCCGAGGACTCGCTGGTCTTCGCGGAGTCGAGCGACGAGAGCATCCCCTTCGAGCTCAGCATGAGCGAGCTCGAGCCCGTCGAGGCCGAAGAGGTCGTCGAGCTCGACGACGACGACATCGTGCTGCTCGATCTGGAGGAGGAGCCGCGCCGCGTCCCAGCGGAGCGCCTCGCGGCCATGCCGACCATGCCCCTCCTGGCGGAGCTGCCGGATCCCGTCCGGCGGGAGCTCTTCGCCGGCGCGGAGCTCGTGACGAAGCGCAGCAGCGAGCTCCTCGTGACCCGCGGCGAGCAGGCCAACGGGATCTTCCTGATGGTCGACGGCGTCGCCGAGGTCCGGGTGCCCGGGCGGGCGCGGCCCGTGCTCCTGGGCGAAGGCGAGATCGTGGGCGAGGGCGCGCTCCTCGACGACGTCGAGCGCCGCGCGGACGTCGCCGCCCATGGCCCGGTGCAGGCCCTCTTCGTGGCCAAGAGCCTGCTCGACGACCTCGTGGCCAAGCACCCGCCGCTCGGGGACGTGCTCCTCGACCTGATGGGGCGACGGCAGATCGCGAACGTGCTCGAGACCTCGCCGGTGCTCGGCGGCTTCGACGGACCGACGCGGGCGGAGCTCGCGAAGCTCTTCGAGCTCGGCCGGGCGGCGGCGGGGACGACGCTCGTCGAGGCGGGCAAGCGCTCGGACGGACTCTTCGTGGTGCTCGTGGGCAAGCTCCGGAGCCAGGCGGGCCGCGAGCTCACGGCCGGCGCCGCCCTGGGGCAGCGCTCGCTGATCACGCGCGAGCCGGCGCGCACCACCTGGAAGGCGCACACGGACGTGCTCCTGCTCCGCGTGCCCGCCGCGCGCTTCACGGTGCTGGCCGCGAGCTTCCCGCCGGTGCTGATGCGCCTGAGCGAGCTCGCGAGCCAGCAACACGAGGAAGCGGACGACGTGCTCGACGCCGTCGAAGGCCCGGTGCCGAGCCTGCCGCCGCCCATGGACGACCCCTCGGACGCCGCGCGCTCGAGCGAAGCCGCTGGTCCCCCGAAGGTCCCGAGCACGTAACGTGAGATGCCTGCGACGCGCCGGCTGAGGAGCCGCCGGAGGGAGCCCGCGGCCGTCGTGCCTCCGGCCTTCCTGCTCGCGGAGGGCCGGAAGCGGCTGGAGATCCTGGCGCCGGCGCTCGCCCTCGTGACGGTGGCGACCTCGCTGGCGCTCTTCGCCTTCGGCGTCGCCTCGCCGAAGGACCTTCCCACATACGTCGGGGTCGTCGTGGTGGCCGCCGGCCTCTGGGCGGCGACGCGCAGCGAGCGGCTGAGCGACGGCCGCGTCGTCGACCTCGGCCTCGTCGCTCAGGTCGCCCTCTGCGCGCTGATCTCCATCCCGCCGGCCTTCACCATGCTCGACGAGCTGGGGGAGTTTCGCGACCCGCTCTGGACCAGCATCCTCATCGTGCTCTTTCCGCTGCTCGCGCCGAGCGACCCACGGAAGACGCTGGTCGCGAGCGTCGCCTCGGCCGCGACGGTGCCGCTCGGCGTGCTGCTGGCGTCGACGCTGGCCGACGGCCGGCCGGACCTGGCCGCGGCGGGGCTCCTGAGCATCAACCCGGGTCTCTGCGTGCTCTTCGCGCAGCTCGGCGCCCGCATGCTCCATCGGCTGGGGCGGGAGGCCGAGCGGGGCCGGCGCATGGGGAGCTACGCGCTCCTCGAGCCCCTCGGCAGCGGCGGCATGGGCGAAGTGTGGCGCGCCGAGCACGCCATGCTCTCGCGGCCCGCCGCGGTGAAGCTCATCAAGCCGGCGCGGCGCGGCGACGCGACGACGGCCGAAGAGACCCTCGCCCGCTTCGAACGGGAGGCGCAGGCGACGGCCACGCTCCGCTCGCCGCATACGGTCGAGGTCTACGACTACGGCCGCGCGGACGACGGCTCCTTCTTCTACGTGATGGAGCTGCTCGAGGGCATCGACCTCGAGCGCCTCGTGGAGGCGCACGGGCCCTTGCCGCCGGGCCGGGTGGTCTTCTTGCTGCAGCAGGCCTGCCACTCGCTCGCCGAAGCGCACGGCCGCGGGCTGGTCCACCGCGACGTCAAACCGGCGAACCTGCTGGTGTGCCGCTACGGCGACGACGACGACTTCATCAAGGTGCTCGACTTCGGCCTGGTGCGCGAAGAGCGCGCGCCGAAGGACGAAGGGCTGACGCAGGACGACCGCATCGTCGGGACGCCGGCGTACCTCGCGCCGGAGGCCATCGCCGGCACGGGCCTCGACGCGCGCGCCGACCTCTACGCGCTCGGCTGCGTCGCCTACTGGCTCTTGCGCGGCCGGCGGGTCTTCGAGGGGCCGAGCGCCATGGCCGTGGCCGCGAAGCACCTCGAGCTCCGGCCCGAGACGCCCTCGGCGGCGGCGGGCGTGGCGCTGCCGCCGGACCTCGAAGCGCTGGTGATGACCTGCCTCGAGAAGGACCCGCAGGCGCGCCCGGCGGGGGCCGACGTGCTCGCCGAGGCTCTCGCCGCGTGCGAGGTCCCCGCGTGGACGCGCGACGACGCGCGCCACTGGTGGGAGCGGCAGTCGCTCGAGCGGCAGTCGCTAGCCGGCTGAGGCCGCGCCCGGGAGCCGCTCGAGGCGTAGCCGGTGCTCCCGGCGCAGGTTCACCAGGCGGAAGCGCACGTGGAAGTCGCCTTCCGGGCGACGCTTGCTGCCGAGGCTCTTGCCCTCGAGGGGCAGCCCAGCGACCTCGAAGCGGGTGGGCGCGCCCGGCGCGAAGGGGGCCGGGCTGACGAGCTCGATCACGCCAGCTCCGTAGGCGACGAAGGCACCGGCGGCGTCCGCGATGCGCACCGCGACGTCCTCGCTCATCGCCGCGCGGTTCCCATGGTCGTGCTCATTGCCGCCGGGTCCTCATCGGCGGCCCTTGCCCCGGTCCATCGCGGCGCGGGCCTCCTTGAGGTCCTGCTTGCGCTTGATGGCCTCGCGGTCGTCGATGACCTTGCGGCCCTTGCCGAGGCCGAGCTGCACCTTGGCGTGCCCGGCCTTGAAGTAGACCTGGAGCGGCACGAGCGTGTAGCCGGCCGTCGTGAGCCGTCCGTGGAGCCGCTGGATCTCGCGCTTGTGCGCGAGCAGCTTCCGCACCCGGCGCGGCTCGTGGTTGTAGTGCGGCCCGCCCTGCTCATAGACGGGGATGTGCATCTTGTGGAGGAAGAGCTCGCCGTTCGTGACGAGCGCAAAGGCGCCGGCGAGGTCGCCGCGGCGCTGCCGGAGCGACTTCACCTCGGAGCCCTTGAGCTGCATGCCCGCCTCGAGGACTTCCTCGATCTCGTAGCGCTTGGCTGCCTTGGGATTGCGGCAGACGAGCAGCTCCATGCCGGGCACGCCTTCATCGACGCGGCGCTTCTTGGCCATGGGAGGCCTCGGGGTAGCAGGTCGCGCGCGGGCTTCAACGGGGCGCCGTGACCGCGGCGTCCGGCGCGGCCGACGGCTCGTCGTCGCCCTCGGCCCGCC
>CALCTH010000521.1 GCA_937893795.1 uncultured Myxococcales bacterium
TCGGCGACCTCGCGGCCGAGCTCGCGGGCGAGAGCGGCGCCGGCGCGGCCGCTTACGAGAACGACGCGGCGGCCCTCGACGCCATGCTCGCCCTGACGCGCGCCCGGCCCGCAGACTTCCCCGGGGGCCTCGTGAGCGTGGCCGAGCGGCTCGGCGGCGACCTGGTCGTGAAGCCCCTGGTCACCGGAGAGGAGCCCACGGGAGCCGAGCTGGCCCGGGCCATCGAGGTCGTCGGCGCCTCCGCGGCGCTCCTCGAGAACGTGCTCCTGAGCCCCGATCACCGGCGCGCCGTCGTCGTCGCGCACCTTGCGCTGGACCTCGACGAGGCAGGCGAGCGGGCCGCGGTGAGGGCGCTCGGCGTCATCGCGGACGCTCACCCGGACGTGACCCTCGGGGGCCTCCCCGCCGTGCGCGATGCCTTCCAGGCAGCGCTCGAGGACGACCCGGTCCTCCTCATCGTGCTCGCGATGCTGGGCAACCTGGTCGTCTTGGCTTTCGGCTTCCGGCGCGTGGCCGCCGTCGCCATCCCGCTGAGCGCCGCCGGCATCACCATGGGGCTCGTGCTCGGCGGGCTCGGCTGGGCCGGGCAGCGCTTCGGCGTGCTCCACGCCGTGGTGCCCCCGCTGCTGATCACGCTGGCCATCAGTGACGCGGTGCACCTGCTCGCCCGCTACGACGAGGAGCGCGCCGCAGGTCACGGACCGCTCGCGGCGGCGAAGCGAGCCTTCCGGGCCATGGCCATCGCGTGCTTCGCGACGAGCGCGACGACGGCCATCGGTTTCGGCTCGCTGGTGCTCGCCCGCACGCCGGAGCTTCGGAGCTTCGGGGTCGCGGCGTCTCTCGGCGTGATGGTCGCCTACGCCGTGACCATCCTGGTGCTCCCGCTCGCGCTGCCGAGCCTGCCGTCGCGCCGCCGCCACGCCGTCGGCGGGCAGTGCACGCGCCGTCTCGACGCCGTCGTCCGCGGCGCCGTGCGTCACCGGCGCGTAGTGTCCGTTGCGTCGCTCTTTCTCTTCGCGGGGTCGATGCTCGCCGCCAGCCACGTGCGGATGGACTCGCGGCTCCTCGACGCCTTCGGCGGCGACCACCCCGTCGTCCGCTCGACGGCGCTCCTCGACGAAGACCTCGGCGGGGTCCGGCGCGTCGAGGTCCTCGTGGAAGGGGAGGGCGTGCACGGGGCCCGCGGCGAGCGGAAGGTGATGTCGCTCGTGGAGCGGGTGGAGTCCATCCCGCTCGTGGCGCGGGTGAGCGCGGCGCCGCTCTGGACCCGGACCACGGCGGAGCTGCTGGGCCTCGCGCCGCCCTTCGACGACGCGACGACCGCGGCGCTCCAGGCTCTCGCCGGGGCGCAGGACCCGCGCCTCGCCGAGTTCGCCGCGCCGAACGCGAGCCGCATTCAGCTCGGGCTTCGCGACGGGGGCGCCGTGGCCACGCTGGCTCTGGCCGAGGTCCTGCGGGACGAGGCGGCGGCCTTCGAGCGCGAGGGGCTCTCGCTGCGCCTCGGCGGCGAGGGCTACCGCGCCGCGGCGGGCCTCGACCGGCTGAGCCGGGACATGGTGACGCGCCTCGGCATGGCCACGCTGGTCATCTTCGTGATGCTCGCGGCGCTCTTCCGGAGCCTGCGCCTCGGCCTCGTGTCCATCCCCCCGAACGTGATTCCCCTCGCGGCCATCGGCGCGTGGATGGCCCTGCGCGGCATCCCCATCACGGCGTCGACGGCGATGGTCTTCGCGGTGAGCCTCGGGCTTGTGGTCGACGGGACCATTCACGTGGTGGTGCGCTACCGCGAGGAGCTCGCCCGCCTCGGCCCCGCGCCCACGGGAAACGAGCTCGAGGGGGCCATCGCCGAGACCATGCGCCGGAGCGGCCGCGCCGTCGTGCTCGGGGCCCTCACCTTGCTTCTCGGCTTCAGCGCGCTGCTGGTGAGCGCCTTCGAGCCGGTGCGCCTCTTCGCCGAGCTCAGCGCCGTGGCCATCGGCACGGCGCTCGTGGCCGAGCTGCTCCTCATGCCGGCGCTGCTCCGGGACTTTGGCGCCGAGCGGCGCGTCGAGCGCGCCGGCTCCAGCCCGGCGGAGTGACCACCTCCGCCGGGCTCATCGTACCCAGGCGTCGATGATGGCCCGGACGATCTCCGGGAGCGCGTCGTAGGCCGGTCCCTCGTCGATGGGGACGTCGGCCGTGAGCCCGTGGAGCCGGGCGCGATTGAGCGGGTCGAGCGCTGGCTCCTGGGCCAGGCGGGCGAAGGCAGCGCGGTCCATCGGCAGGAGCTCCGCCACGACGCGCGAGAGGTCGCTGCCGCCGAGCACGAGGCGGCGCTCCGGGAGCGAGAGCGCGATGCCGAGCACGAAGCGCCCCGGGTCGATGCCCACGCGTTCGAGCACCGCGAAGTGGCCCTCCGGGTGGCTCTCGCCGTAGCTCGACCAGGCGCCGCGCCGGCTCGCGTAGTAGCCGACGGCGGAGACCCATCCCTGCGCGGCCCATCCCGGGCGCCCCGCGTGCGCCGCCGCCGTCGCCCGGAGGAGCGCCACGTGCTGCGGGAAGGTGTCCATGGAGCAGCTGCCGTAGGGGTGGAAGCGGCGGAGCAGCGCGAGGTGCGCCGAGAGGTCCGGCGCGTCCGGCGCCAGCGGGTCGTCCTGCCAAAAGCGGTGAAGGGGACCGCCCTCGCCGAAGAGGGCGCGCGCGCCAGCTTCCGCCTCCGGGTCCTCCTCCCAGAGGTCGAGGGGCCCCTCGAAGGCGAGGAGGGTGCGGGCATAGGTCGCCGCCGTCGCGGCCGCGAGCGGGAGCACCGGGGACTCCCGGAGCGGCGTGCGCGCGCGCCAGTCCGCTGGCCAGGGGCAGGGCAGGCGCGCGCAGGACGCCGGGCGGCGGCCCCCACCCACGAGCTCGTCGACCCACCAGCCCTCGTCGTCGCGATGGGCGAGCGCCAGGCCACCCTTGCCCTCCGCGGCCGCGTAGCGGGCGACGGTGAAGGGCCGGGGCAGCTCGGCGGCCGTGTCGCCGAAGAGGTGGAGCGCCGGCCACGTGCCCGTGTCCGCGGCGTCGAAGGCGGCGGCCTCGATGGGGGCGCCCCGCGGTGCCGCG
>CALCTH010000522.1 GCA_937893795.1 uncultured Myxococcales bacterium
GCCCCCGAGCGCCAGGGCGAGCGCTCCGAGCACCGCGAGGCGTACCCCGGCGCGTGGCCCGAGCGCGCGCCGCGCCCGCCCTCCCCGGACGCCCAGCAGCACCAGCAACGGCTCGTGCGCCAGAAAGGCCGCCACCAGCGCGCCGCCGAGGAGCCCTCCTGGCAGGCTCGGATGCAGGCCGAGCGCGCTGAGCAGCGGGAAGACCAGCATCGCGTACGCCCCGTGCTCCCGCGGAAGCAGCCCTTCACCGCGGCGACGTCGTCGCGGCGACGTCGTGGCACGGGGGGGAGACGCCGAGCTCATGGGCCTGGCCTAGGCACCGGCGGTCCCGGGCGGAGACGTTGCGACGTGCGGTACTTCATGCGAGGCGCCGGGCAATCAGCGGAGCGCCGAAGGCCCAGGCGAGCTCGCGCTCGTCGCGCGTGTCGAGGAGCAGGAGCTCCGCGGCGGCCCCGACCTCGATGCGCCCGCGCTCCGGCAGCTCGAGGAGCTCGGCCGCCTGCCGCGTCGCGGCGTAAAGGGCCTCGGCGGGCGTGAGCCCGAGCTTCCGCACGGCGAGCGCGAGCACGAAGGGCATGGACGGCCCCGGCGCGCTCCCGGGGTTCAGGTTCGTCCCGAGCGCCAGCCGTCCGCCGGCGTCGAGGAAGGCGCGCCCGTCGGCGTAGCGATCGTCCAGGTGGAAGCCGCTCGCCGGCAGCATCACGCCGAAGGCGTCGCTCTCGGCGAGGCGCCGGAGCGTGGCCGGCGTGGACGCCTCGAGGTGGTCGAAGCTACGCACGCCGAGCGGCAGCAGCGCCTCGACGGCGCCGAGGTCGTGGAACTGGTCGACGTGGAGGCGTACCGCGTGGCCCGCCGCGCGGGCGGCGCGAGCGAGGCGCTCCGTCTCCGCGAGGGACCAGGCGCCCTCTTCGCAATAGGCGTCGATGATGGCGCCCGGATGCGCGGCCGTCACCGCAGGCAGCGTCTCCTCGAGGGTCTGCGCGACGAAGTCGGGCACGTCGGCGTCCTTCGCGTGGCCGATGCAGGCCGTGAGCCGCACGGGGGCCGGGTGCCGCGCGCCCGCGATGGCCGCCAGCATGCGGAGCTCGGCCTCCGTCGAGAGCCCGTAGCCGCTCTTCACCTCCACGGCGCCCGTGCCGAGCCGGTGCATGGCGGCGAGGCGATGCTCGAGGCCCTCGCGGAGCGCGGCGACGCTCGCCGCGCGCGTGGCCCGGACGGTGGCGAGGATGCCGCCGCCCGCCGCCATGAGCTCGAGGTAGCTCGCGCCGGCGAGCTTCTGCTCCCACTCGGCGACGCGCGAGCCCGCCCAGCAGGCATGCGTATGCGCGTCGACGAAGGCGGGCAGGAGCACGCGGCCCTCGGCCTCCACGACCTCGTCGGCGTCCTCCCGGAGCCCGTCCGCGAGCGCCGCGACGCGGCCCTCCTCCAGCAGCACGTCCGCGCGCTCGAGCACGCCGAGGTCGCCGGTCGCCCTCCCCCGTCGCGCCGGGCCGCCGAGGGTCAGGACGCGCGCGCCGCGAACGAGCGTGCGCCTCAGCGCGCGCGCATGGGGATGTCGACGGCGCGGTCGTCGGCGCCGCCTTCGGCCGTCTCGTAGCCGGCGTCGACGTGGCGGAAGACGCCCATCATCGGGTCGTTCGTGAGCACGCGCGCGAGGCGATGCCCGGCGGCCGCGCTTCCGTCGGCCACGATGACCTGCCCGGCGTGTTGGCTGAAGCCGATGCCCACGCCGCCGCCGTGGTGGAAGCTCACCCAGCTCGCGCCGCTGGCCACGTTCACCATGGCGTTCAGGAGCGCCCAGTCGCTGACCGCGTCGGTGCCGTCCTTCATGCCCTCGGTCTCCCGGTTCGGGCTGGCGACGCTGCCGCAGTCGAGATGGTCCCGGCCGATGACCAGCGGCGCGCTCACGCGTCCGTCCCGGACCATCTGGTTGAAGATGAGCCCGGCGCGGTCGCGCTCGCCCAGGCCGAACCAGCAGATGCGCGCCGGGAGTCCCTGCCAGCCGAAGCGCGGCGCGCAGGCGTCGAGGTCCCCGGCGAGCAGCGCCTCCGGGTTCGCGTGGCAGCCGAGGATCCAGTCGTGGAGCCGCTGGTTGTAGCCGCCCTCGGCCACGGGGAAGGCGTCGAGGAGCGCCTTGTCCGTGGCGAAGATGTCCTTCGGGTCGCCGGAGAGCGCGACCCAGCGGAAGGGGCCGCGGCCGAGGCAGAACTGCTCCCGGATGTAGGCCGGCACGAAGCCAGGGAAGCCAAAGGCGTTCTCGACGCCGTGGTCCTTGGCGCGCTGCCGAAGGTTGTTGCCGTAATCGAAGGTGACGGCGCCGCGCTCCTGGAGCGCGAGCATCGCGCGTACGTGCCGGGCCATGCACGCGCTGCTCTCCGCGACGTAGGCGTCCGGGTCGCTCTTCCGAAGCATGGCCGCATCGGCGAGCGTCATCTCCTCGGGCAGGTAGCCCTCGAGGGGGTCGTGCGCCGAGGTCTGGTCCGTGAGCACGTCGACCTTCACCTCGCGCTCGAGGAGGCGCTCGAGGAGCTGGATGGCCGTCGCGCGCACGCCGACGGAGCGCGCCTCCTTCGCCGCCGCGAGCTCGCGGGCGCGATCGATGGCGGCGTCGAGGCTGGGGGCGACCTCGTCGAGGTAGCGGTCCTCGAGGCGACGCTGAAGCCGCGCCGGGTCGACCTCGGCGATGAGGCACGTGCCGCCCGCCAGGGTGATGGCGAGGGGTTGCGCGCCGCCCATGCCGCCGCAGCCCGCCGTGACGCAGAGCTGCCCTGCAAGGGTGCCGCCGAAGTGCTTCCGGCCGCACTCGGCGAAGGTCTCGTAGGTGCCCTGCAGGATCCCCTGGGTTCCGATGTAGATCCACGAGCCCGCGGTCATCTGCCCGAACATCATGAGGCCCTGAGCCTCGAGCGCGTCGAAGTGCGCCTGCGTCGCCCAGTGCGGCACGAGGTTCGAGTTGGCGATGAGCACGCGCGGCGCGTCCTCGTGCGTCCGGACGACGCCCACGGGCTTGCCGGACTGCACCAGGAGCGTCTCGTCCGGCGCCATGCGCTTCAGCGTGCGCACGATGGCGTCGAAGGCGGCCCAGGAGCGCGCAGCGCGGCCGCGACCGCCGTAGACCACGAGCTTCGCCGGGTCCTCGGCCACCTCGGGGTCGAGGTTGTTCATCAGCATGCGCATGGCCGCCTCGGCGGCCCAGCTTTGGCAGCTGCGCTCGGTGCCGCGCGGCGCGCGCACGACGCGCTCGATGTTCGGGCTCATGCCCGAAGCGTAGGCCCTCGCGGCGTCTGCTTGGAGCGGACGACGTGACGGTGCTCGTAGGCTGCCAATTCCTCGTTCGAGGATTTTTCCATTTCTAGTGGATTTCCAAGACCGACTCCGGTAAACGTCGTCGCGGGAGGTGGAGATGAGGGGAGCACGCGAAGGAATCGTGCTGCTGGCGCTCGGCGCGCTGGCGGGATGTGGGGACGTGGCGGAGCCGGTGCCGCCGCCCATCGCGCTACCGGCAACGGCGCCGCGGGTCGTGCTGGAGGCACCAGGCGCGCTTCCCGCGCCGGGACGCCTCGACCCGCACGTCGGCGGCGAGCTCGCCGTCCGCGCCCCGGCGGACGCCTTCCACGACCAGGTCGTCTGGCTTCAGCTCGAGGACGGCACCGGCCCGCTCGAGGCCGCCGCCGCGCGCTGGACGCAGACGGGCGGGCCCGAGGTGACCGTGCACGACGCCGAGGCGACGACGGCTTGGTTCCACGCGCCGGTCACCGCCGAGGAGACGGAGCTGACCTTCGACGTCGAGGTGGACCTGGGCGAGGGCTTCCTCGGCGGCGCCGAGGTCTCGATCCTCATCCACGAGGGCGACGCCTCCATCGATGGTCCCCCGGGCGACGAATCTGGAGCGGGGATGGGCGGTGGACCTCCGCCGGAGCCTGCGCCGGTGAGAGACATCGTGGTCTTCACGGCGGACAAGGACCTCGACGAGCGCTCAGAGCTCTACGCCTCGAAGCTCGACGGATCGGATGTCGTGCGCCTGAACGCGCCGCTCCCGCCGAATACGGACGTTAGCAACAACTTCCGAATCTCCCCCGACGGGCGCCACGTGGCCTACGTCACCTTCGTCACGGGAAGCGTGCGGCTCTTCGTCGCGCAGACGGACGGCAGCCGGGTCACCGAGGTGCTCGTTCCGGGCGGCGTGCCGGACAGTACGCTCGCGGACGCTCCCTGGGCCCCGGACTCGAGCCGCTTCGCCCTCGGCTCGAGCGACGGCCGGGTCTTCACCGCCCGCGCGGACGGTTCGCGCGTGACCCAGATCTCCGTCGACCCCGTGAGCGGCGGCTTCGCGCGCCTCTCCTCCATGGCCTGGGCGCCGAATGGGAGCCGCATCGCGTACCTGGCGGACCACAACGTGGACAACGTGCTCGAGCTCTTCCTCGCGAGGCCCACCCGGCGCGACGTCCGGCGCCTGAGCGGACCGATGACGCGAGGGGGCGACGCGCTCGCCTTCCGTTGGTCCCCGCGGAGCGACCGGGTCGCGTACTGGGCCGACGAGATCTCGGACAACGCCTTTCAGCTCTTCTCTGCGCCCGTCGCCGGAGCGCCGCGTGTCCCGCTCTCGGGCACGCCCTTCGGAAGCGGCTTCGCCAGCTTCATCGGGTGGAGTCCCGACGGAGGCCGGGTCCTCTACTTCGGCATCCATGCCTCGAGCGAGCGGGAGCTCTTCACCACGGCGAGCGACGGCACGGAGAACGTGCGGGTGGCGCGCGATACGGGCATGGGCGGCCTCCTCACCCCCATCTGGACGCCCTCGAGCGAGAGCATCGTGTACGCGCGGACCGGCACCACGCCGGAAGGTGATGGCCTCTACCTGACCGGGGCCCTCGGTGAAGGCACGCGCCGCCTCTTCGCGGAGCCCGCGGGTTTCACCCGCCTCGGCACGCCGCGCCTGTCGCCGGACGGGCAGTACATCGCGGCGGGTTATTCGAACGTCACGACGTCCGATCGGTCGATCTGGGTGGTCCGCCTCGAGGACGCGATGGCGACCGAGGTGACGGGCGACGCGGTGAGCCTCGGGGTGCTCGCGTGGCATCCGGACAGCACCCACCTGGCCTATGCCGCAAGCTTCGTGTCCGGCGGCGACTTCGAGCTGCGGACGTACCGCGTGGCGGACGGTGCGCACCCCGTGGTCTCCGATGGGCCGGTGAACCCTCTTCGTTTCTTCTTCACCGAAGACGGCGCGCAGCTCGTGTACCTCGACCAGCGCAGCGTGCCGGTGTTCACGAATCGCGTCTTCGTCACGACGCCGGACGCGGTCGACCCCGTCCGCGACGTGACCGGGTTCCTGACGGCCGGCGGGAGCGTGTTCACCTTCACGGTGCCCTGAGGCTGGGCGGCCGCGCGCGACGCGGCTCGTGAAGCGCGCGACGCGCGCGTCTCGGACGACACCGAGCGCGCCGTCGAGAGCGCCGCGACGACGACGAGAGAGGACGAGCGCACGCGCGCTCACGAGGGGAGTGCTCCGTCCGCGGAGCAGGAAGGGTCGCGCTGCGCTCCGCAGGCGGCTCGCCGAATGGAAAGGGAAACGAGAGATGACGACCGACACGAACCGAAAGGCGCTCCGCGTTGCGCGCGCTGGGAGAGCCCTCGGCGGGCTGCTGACGGCACTCGCGCTGACGGCCCTGGCCGCCCCGGCCGCCGCGCAGCCGCCGCTCATGGGAGGCAACCTGACGAGCGCCGAATGCCTGCCGGGATCGCGGCCTCGCGTGGGCGAAGCCTTCCACGCCTTCGAAGCACCGAGCCGCGACATCGTCGTCGGCACCCTCGACACCCCGGCGATGGTGACGCTCCCGCCGGCCGACCAGTTCCATGTCACGCGCTCCTTCTCCATCTTCAGCCCGACGCACGAGTTCGCGCTGGCGTGGCGGCAGCGCGGAACGCAGATGACGGTCACGCTGCTCAAGGTCAGCGGCGGGGCCTTCGTCGAGGCCTTCGACTTCGACGTCACGCAGGGCGAGGGCTGGTTCGACTGCGACATCGGGGAGCGCACCCCCTCCAACACCTCCCCGGGGCAAATCGGCACCCGCGTCGTGGAGGTCTGTCGGCGCGGAAACAACTTCATCCGCCTCCGGACCATCGCGTTTCAGCAGGTCGGTGCCGGCGTGCCGAACATGGCCGTGGTGACCGAGTTCGAGCACTTCGTGACGCCTGGCCAGAACGTGCTCCAGGTCTTCGCGATGGACCGGGCGGACGGCTACTTCGCCTTCCGTACGGCCGAGGACACGTACATCGCCCGCATCGACTCGCTCTCGACGGTGACCACGAGCTCGCGGCCGGGACGGGGCGTCCCGGATGGACGATACGACAACGGGGACGGCGGCTTGCTGATGGAGAGCGCGAGCGGCGGCATCGCCCCCTACGAGGTGGACGGAGGGACGATCACGACCAGCGCTCCCTTCAACTGGCGCGCGGGTTCGTACCCGATGGTGGTGGACTTCCAGTCTCCCTTCGACGGGCTCTTCGTCGGCGCCGAGATCGATGGCTCCGGCCGGCTCTTTCACCGGCTCCACTCGCGGCAAGCCTCCGGTCTGATCTGGAGCTCGGTGCGGATCGACTTCCCGGGATGGTCCGTGGACGACGTCGCCGCGGGTAGCCTGGGCAGCGTCATCTGGTTCCCTCAGGTCGTATTGGCGGCGCTCGACGGCGGACAGATCGCCGTGCTCGAGCTGCAACACCGCGTACGCCCGCCGGAGATCGTCGGGTTCGAAACGGGAACCTGGGCGCGCACCGTCGAGGTCGAGTGCTCCGGCGAGCCGGACCCGGGGGACCCCATTCCCGTCGAAGAGCTCCTGGTCG
>CALCTH010000523.1 GCA_937893795.1 uncultured Myxococcales bacterium
CGGGTTTGCGTCGGCGCACACGCCGGCGCTGACGGACGCGGCCGTCGTGCTCGGCCGCGTCCAGGCGGGGCGCTTTCCCTTCGCCCTGGACACCGGGCGCGCGCGAGCGGGCCTCGCCCGGCTGGCTGAGGCGGCGGGCATCACGGGGCCGGACGCCGCGGAACGCGCGGCCGAGGGCTTCCTCGCGGTGGCCACCGCGTCCATGGCGGAGGCCATCGAGCAGGTGAGCGTGGCGCAGGGACACGACGCCCGTCGGCACGCGCTGGTCCTCTTCGGCGGCGCCGCCGGTCAGTACGGCTGCGCCGTGGCCGAGCGGCTCGGCGTCCGCGAGGTGCTGGCGCACCCGCAAGCGGGCGTGCTCAGCGCCTGGGGCATGGGCCTCGCGTCCGTGGGCTGGCGCGGCGCGCGGGCCATCGGCCTCTCCCTCGACGCCCGGGAGCTCGTCGGCGCGCTCGCCCGAGCGTTCGCCGATCTCGCCGCCGAAGGCCACGGGGCGCTCGCCGGCGAGGGCGCGACGGAGGACGCGAGCGCGCCGGAATGCCGGATGAGTCTCGTGGTCGTGCGGCCGGGCACCGCGACGCGCATCGTGATCCCGGACACGGCGTTCCTCCAGGAGGGCCCCGGGGAGACGTCCCTTTCCGCGATGCCCCCGGAGAGGCTCGCGGCGCGCCTCCGCGCTGCCTTCGACGCGGTGCACCAGGCCCGCTACGGCTACGTGCGCCAGGACGCCGTCTTGGAGGTCGCGGCGCTCGAGCTCGCGCTCTCCCTCGAGGCGCAGGCGCCGCCGGCCGAAGCGACGCCGTCGTCGCCGAAGGCCGTCGAGCGACCGCCGGTCCAGATCTTCACCGGCGGTGCATGGCGGGACGTACCCGTGCGCTGGCGAGAGGAGCTCGCCGCCGGCGAGGCGCTGCGAGGCCCGCTCCTCGTGCTCGAAGCGACGAGCACGCTCGTGGTGGACGCGGGCTGGACGCTCACCCGGGACGAGAAGGGCATACTCCGGCTCGTACGGGACCATGAGCCCGGCGAGCACGTGGCGGGCGCCACGCTCGATGCAGCGGCCCAGGAGCCCGATCCCATCGCGCTCACGCTCGCGGTGCATCAGGTGACCTCGATCGCGGAGCGCATGGGCGCCGTGCTCCGACGTACGGCCGCGTCGACGAACATCCGTGACCGTTTGGACTTCAGCTGCGCAGTCTTCGACGGGGAGGGCGCGCTGGTGGCGAACGCGCCTCACATCCCGGTGCATCTCGGCGCCATGGGCGCCACGGTGCGGGCCGTGCTCGCCCAGCATGCTTCGCTCGGTGCCGGGGACGCCGTGGTCGCCAACGATCCGGCGGCGGGTGGCTCTCACCTGCCGGACGTGACCATCGTGGTGCCCGTCTTCGACGACGCCGGGACGCGCCGCTTCGTCGTCGCCGCCCGCGGTCATCATGCCGACGTGGGCGGCATCACCCCGGGCTCGATGCCGGCGTTCAGCGGCAGCCTGGCCGAGGAAGGAGTGGTGTTCCGGGGCCTCCTGGCCGTGCGCGACGGCGTGCTTCAGGACCAGGCGTTGAGGGCGGTCCTGGCCGGTGGCCCTCATCCGGCGCGGCGCCCGGACGAGAACCTCGCCGACCTCGAGGCGCAGCTTGCGGCATGCCGCCTCGGCGCGCGGCTGCTCCGCGAGACCCTCGCCGGTCCCGAGGGCGCGACCTTCCTGGGGGCCCTCGCCGCCATCCAGGACGTCGCCGCGGAGGCGGTGGCCGAGGCGCTGCGCGCGCTGCCTCGGGGCGCCCGACGCTTCGCCGACGCCCTCGACGATGGGACGCCGGTCGTCGTCACCGTGGAGCGGACGGGGGCGTCCGGGGAGCGACTTCGCGTGGACTTCACGGGCACCGGCGACGCCGTCCCCGGGAACCTGAATGCGCCGCGGGCCGTGACCGTGGCCTGCGTGCTCTATGCGTTGCGCACGCTGGTCCGGCGGCCGATCCCCCTGAACGAGGGCTGCCTACGGGCCGTCGACCTCGTCGTGCCCCCGGGGTGCCTCCTCGATCCTCCGCCCGGCGCCGCCGTCGCGGGAGGGAACGTCGAGACCAGCCAACGCGTCGTCGACGTGCTCCTCGGGGCCTTCGGCGTCGCCGCCGCGAGCCAGGGGACCATGAACAACGTGAGCCTCGGCGATGAGCGCTTCGGCTACTACGAGACCCTCGGGGGCGGCGCGGGCGCCGGGCCCGGCTTCCCCGGCGCCGACGCCGTCCACACCCACATGACGAACTCGCGGATCACCGACCCCGAGACCCTCGAGCGGCGCCACCCGCTCCGGCTCCGTCGCTTCGGCGTTCGCCGCGGAAGCGGTGGCGCCGGTGCGTTCCCCGGGGGGGCCGGTCTCGTGCGGGAGCTCGAGGCCCGGGCGCCGCTGACCGTGAGCCTCTTGAGCGAGCGGCGGCTGCGGGCACCCTTCGGCCTCGAAGGCGGCGGGGACGGGGCCCCGGGTCGGCAAGCCGTGCTCCGCGTGGACGGGAGCGTGGAGGAGGTGCCGGGGAAGGCGCGCCTCCACCTCGCCGTGGGCGACGTGCTCCGCATCGAGACGCCCGGAGGCGGTGGCTACGGCGCGGCCCCGGCGGCCGAGCCCTCGAAGCCGAGGACGGCATGAGGCTCGTCCAGCGCGCGCGGCACCTCGTGGTGCACCACATTCTGGGCGTCGACGACACCCCTCATCGCATCGCGTGGGGCGTGGCGCTCGGCTCCATCGTCGCGTGGACGCCGACGCTCGGCTTCCAGATCATGCTCTACGTCGCCGTCGCGACGCTGCTGCGCGCCAACAAGGTGAGCGGGATCCCCATCCTCTTCCTGAGCAACCCCATCAGCGCCGTGCCCGTCTACTGGTTCGCCTGGCGCGTCGGCGCCGGCGTGCTGGGCGTCGAGCAGAGCGGAGGACAGTTCGCGCGCTTCGAGGCCACCCTGGAGGGCGCGCAATCCAACGCCGGCGGCTCGATCCTCACCTACGCCTTCTGGCGGGATCTCGCGCGCGTCCTCGTCGACATCGGCCTCGAGCTCTGGGTGGGAGGCCTCGTCGTGGGGCTGCTCATGAGCCTGCCCATGTACGGGCTGACGCGCTGGGGCGTGCACGCCTATCGGAGCGCGCGCGGAGGTCCTCGCCTCCGCTCCCGTGGCGCCGGCGACGCGGCGACGACGGAGGGTGAGTGAGCGCGCGAGTCGGTCCCCGGCGCCTGGTCCACGTGGTCACGGTCCCCATCACGCTCGGTTTCCTCCGTCGGCCCATCCGGGCGGCCAAGGCCCGTGGCTACGAGGTAGCGGTCGTGTCGAGCCCCGGACCGCGCCTCGACGCCATCGCCGCCGAGGAGGAGGTCGAGGCTCGGAGCGTGGCCATGGCGCGGGCCATCACGCCGACGCGGGATCTCGTGTCGCTGGCGCAGCTCCGCCGCGCGCTGCGCGGGCTCCGCCCGGACATCGTCCATGCCCACACGCCCAAGGCCGGGCTCCTCGGCATGATGGCCGCGGCCTCCTTGCGGGTGCCCACGCGCATCTACCACCTCCGCGGTCTCGTCTCGCTCACGGCCCAGGGCCCGAGGAAGCATCTCCTCGAGAGCGCGGAGCGCGTCACCTGCAGCCTCGCTCATCGAGTGCTCTGCGTGGGATCGTCGCTGCGCACGCTCGCCCTCGAGGCCAAGCTGACCGTCCCCGGGCACATCGACGTGCTGCGTGGGGGGAGCGGCCAGGGCGTGGACACGGCGCGTTTTCATCCGGTCTCCGACGACGACCGCCGCCGCGCGCGTGATGCGCTGGGGGTGCCGGCAGCCGCGCGGGTTCTGGCCTTCATCGGTCGCTTCGTGGGCGACAAGGGGGTCCGCGAGCTCGCCGATGCCTTCTCGCGCCTCGCCGAGACGCACGACGACCTCCACCTCGTCATGGCCGGCGGCTTCGAGGAGCGCGACGCGGTCCCCGCGGCCACCCGGCGTCAGCTCGAGGGCCACTCGCGGGTGAGGATGCTGGGCTACGTCGACGCGCCCGAGGCGCTCTACGCCGCCGCGGACCTCGTCACGCTTCCCACTTATCGCGAGGGCTTCCCGAACGTCCCCCTGGAGGCGGCCGCCATGGGTCTCCCGGTCGTTGCGACGCGCATCGCGGGCTGCGTCGATGCCATCGTCGACGGCGAGACCGGGCTCCTCGTGCCGCCGCGAGATGCCGGCGCCCTCGCCACGGCCCTCGCGCGCTACCTCGACGATGCGTCGCTGCGCGCGCTGCACGGTCGCGCCGGCCGCGAGCGCGTATGCCGCGACTTCCGGGCCGAGGATCTCGCCGAGGCCATCGTGGACGTCTACGACCGGACTCCTCGGCGACCTTAGCCGTCGAAGCGGCCGCCGCGGCCTTCGCCTTCGGCGAAACGCTTCACGCCGGCGGCGAGCTCGTGCGTGAGGGCCTGCTTTCCGCGGCGGAGCTCGTTCATGAGCGCGTCCTCGATGGGTAGCTCGAGGCCCTCGTAGCAGCTGAGCCGGTCACCGCGGAGCGCGAGCTGGGGGAAGCGCGTCAGCTCGAGCGCGAGGGCTTCGGCGTGCGCGCGCGCCTCGCCCGTGGGCACCACGCGGTCCGCGAGGCCGATGCGCTGCGCCTCGTCGGCCCTCACGGGCCGGCCCGTGAGGATCATGTCGAGGGCGCGGCCGAGGCCCACAACGCGCGGGAGACGCCCCGTGCCCCCGACAATGAGCGGTACGCCGAAGCGCCGGCAGAACACCCCGAAGACGGCGTCCTCCTCGACCACGCGCAGGTCGCAGAAGAGCGCGAGCTCGAGCCCGCCGGCCACGGCGTGCCCCGCGACGGCGGCCACGACGGGCTTCGTGAGCAGCATGCGCGTCGGGCCCATGGGGCCGTCGCCGTCGTCCGCGACGCGGTTGGGCTGGCCCTGCGCCATGGCCTGAAGGTCGGCGCCCGCACAGAAGGTGCCGTGGTCGCCGTGGAGCACGCCCGCGACGGCGCCATCGTCCTCCTCGAAGGCGCGGAAGGCGTCGGCGAGGGCTTCCGCCGTCGCTCGATCGACCGCGTTTCGTCGCTCGGGCCGGCTGAGCACGATGGTGGTGACGGGACCCTGCTTCTCGATGCGAACGCTCGTCATGGGTCGAAGCCTCTCATGGCGGCGCCGCGCGTTCTTCGACCGTGCTTCGGCCCTAGGGAACCCGTCGGTATGCTCCGCCGCCATGACGCTCGCGTCCCGCTCCGTCGTCGCGCTCCTCCTCCTCGCCCTCGGCCCCTTCGCGGGGGCTGCGGCGGCGCAAGACGTGGACTGCTCCACGCCGCGGCGTGCCGTGGCGACCTGGCTCGACAACCTCCAGGAGGGTGACGAGCACCCGCGCGCCGCGGCGGCGTGCTTCGCCTGGCGCGCCGGCGGCGTCCGC
>CALCTH010000524.1 GCA_937893795.1 uncultured Myxococcales bacterium
ACGTAGAGGGGGCGCTCCCACTCCCGCACGTCGCCGGAGAGCACCTCGGCCGCCGGGTAGATCCCGGCGTTGTTCACCAGCGCGTCCACGTGGAGGCCCGCCGCCGCCAGCTCGTCCGCCGCCGCGGCGACGCTCGTCGCGGAGGCCACGTCGAGCACCACGCTTCGGGCCTCGTGCCCGGCGTCGCGGAGCTCCGAGGCCGTGGAGGCACCCTTCGCGCGGTCCCGCGCCGCGACGACGATGGCGAAACCCTCGCTCGCCAGCTGGGCGGCGAGCGCTCGGCCGATGCCGCGGTTCGCGCCGGTGATCAGAACTCGCATGCATGTGTTCTCGTGTCTGCCGAGGTCCTCGTCGAGGCTTGACGCGAAGAACGCGTGCTCGCGGCGCGCGCACCCAGGGTCGCCCGATCCAAGAAGCGGGGCCGCCGCGAGGTCGGGGGTCGGTGAGGCCGCCTTCCCCGTCCGTCCCCGGCCCGCGCGGTCGACGCGCGCTCTTCGCCCTCGCGCTCGCGGCCTGCGCTCGCGCGCCCGCCGCCGCTCACCCCCAGCCGGAGGCCCCTGCCGCTCCCGCCGCGCCGCCGCGCCTCGCCGAGCTTCACCTGATTCCCACGGGGGCCCGTCCGGCTGCCCCGCTTCCGAGCCGGGACGACGGCGGACCTCGCCACGTCTTCGCAGTTCAGGGGCGGGTCGTCTTGCGCGGCCCAGGCCACCGCGACCACACGCCCCTTCCCGGCCGGCTGGCCGCGGGTGTCGCGGCCGTCGGCGCGCTCGGGGAGCGCGGTCTGGTCGCCGTCGATGGCGCGGGCGTCGTGTGGCGATGGCACGAGCGGGCGGGCCGCCACGAAGGCCCTACGCGCGTCGCGCTGCCCCGCCTCTCGCTCCCGGCCGACGCGGCGCGGACACTGGTGCGTGCGGACCTGCCTTTCGACGCGATCGATGGGCAGGTCGTCGTCGTCGCCGGAGGCCAGGCGTACCGCGTTGCACCCGACGGCCGGCTTCGGCGCCTCCGCTTACCGAACCTGGTCCGTGCCGAGGACGCGCGGCTCTTCGGCCCGGACCGCGTCCTCGTCCAGACCGGGCCGGGGCGCTTCCTCTTCGTCTTGGGCGACGCGCCGGCCGTGCCGCTCCGGACGCGCGGGCGCCGCTTCCGGCTGGCGCGCGGTCCCTTCGGACGCGCCGTGCTGGAGAGCGGCGGCGTCGCCTACGGTGTGGAAGCGGACGGGAGCCTGCGCGAGATGCCCTCCCGAGGTTCGCCTCACGTGCTCCCCTCGCAAGGCTGGGGGCCACAGGGCGCCGAGCTGCGGCGCGCGCAGCTGGCCGCCGCTGGCAGCGCGTGCACGTCGGCCTCGCCGAGGGACGGCCCGAGGAGGTGCCCCTGGTCGGAGGTCCCGACGCGCGCGAGCTCGTGTGCCACCACGCCGGCTGCGCGTATCCGCCGGGCGTGGGCTTCACGGGCTTCGCGCGGCGTGGATGGGGCGAGCGGGTCGTCACCGCGGGGCCGCGCGTCTTCGCGCCCTGACGAGGGACGGGTCCGCGTCGGCGCACGAACGTCACGCGCACCCTGGGTTGACAGGGCGCGGCCCCCGGCCTACTTCAGCGCTCACTGAACCGTGGTTCATCGCCGCGGCGACAGGCTCAGGCCGCGACCTCAGCGCGGACCGAAAGGACATCGATGCCGGACGCCAACACCTCCTTCACGAAGGACATCCCCGAGAAGATCACCGCCGACCCGGAGAAGGCGAAGGCCGTCGACGCCATCTTCCTCTTCCAGATTACCGGGGACGGGGGCGGCACGTGGACCGTCAACCTGAAGGACGACCTCGGCGTCACGGAGGGCGACGCCGGCAACGCCGAGTGCACCATCGAGGTCTCGGACGAGGACTGGGTCCAGATCAGCGACGACCCCGCCAACGCGATGCAGCTCTACTTCTCCGGGCAGCTCAAGGTCAGCGGCAACGCCATGCTGGCGACGAAGCTCCAGGAAATCCTCGCCTGAGCCCGCCTCCGGGCTTCCCACCGAACGCCCGGCTTCCCGCCGGGCGTTCGCGTTTCCGGCCCGGACCCGGCCCTCCCACGGACCGTGAGCCACCTCCGCCCCCTCGCCGGCCTTCGCGTGCTGGACCTCAGCCGGCTCCTCCCGGGACCCTTCGCGTCGATGCTCCTCGCGGACCTCGGCGCCGAGGTCATCAAGGTCGAGGATCCGAAGACCGGCGACTACCTCCGGGTCATGCCGCTGAGCGCGCCGGGGCAGCCCAACGTCATCTTCGAGGCGCTCAACCGCGGTAAGAAGAGCATCGTCCTCGACCTGAAGAAGCCCGAGGGGCGCGACGCGCTCCTCGCGCTCGTGCGCACCGCCGACGTGCTCCTCGAGAGCTTCCGCCCGGGCGTGCTCGCGCGCCTGGGGCTCGGCCCCCACGTTCTGAGGGATGCGAACCCGCAGCTCATCACCTGCGCCATCAGCGGATACGGCCAGGACGGTCCGCTCACCGAGCGGGCCGGGCACGACCTGAACTACCTCGCGCGCGCGGGCGTGCTCGGCATGACCGGGCCGTCCGACGGCCCGCCGCAGGTGCCCGGCGTGCAGCTCGCGGATCTCAGCGGTGGCCTCTACGCCGTCATCGCCATCCTCGCCGAGCTGCAGGGCCGCGCTGCGAGCGGGGTGGGTCGTGCCCTCGACGTCAGCATGTGCGAGGCGAGCCTCAGTCTCGGCATCTTTGGCCTGGGTCTCGCCGCCGGGGGCGCGCTCCGCCCGCGAGGCGAGGACATGCTCATGGGCGGCATCGCGCCCTACGGCACCTACGCGACCAAGGACGGCGGCTACGTCGCCCTCGCCGCGCTCGAGCCGAAGTTCTGGATGGCCTTCTGCGCCGGCGTGGGGCTGCAGGCCGACCTCGCCGATGTGCGTCCCGGGCCTCATCAGGAGGCGCGCAAGGCGGAGCTCGCGGCGCTCTTCGCCACGCGTACGCGCGACGAGTGGGCGGCCTTCGCCGAGGCCCACGACTGTTGCCTCGAGCCGGTGCTGATGCCCGACGAGCTCGCCGGGGATGCGCTTCACGATGCTCGCGGCGTCTTCGAGACCCGTCGCCTGGGCGAGGTCGAGGTGCCCCTACCGCGCTCGCCGGTCGCGCCTCCGGCCCCCGGGCGCGCACCCGAGCAAGGCGCCGACACGGACGCCGTGCTCACGGCTGCCGGCGTCGACGTCGACGCGCTCCGTACCGCCGGCGCGACACGCTAGGCCAGCCCGACGAGCTCGCGGCTACGGACCCAGAGCCCCTCGGCCAGCGCGTCATCGTGGGCGCGCGGGTTGGGGGAGGTCAGCGGCCAGCCGCCGGCGTTGCACGCCTTGTCGCGGTAGACGCCGGTCTGACTGTAGTAGGCGCCATTCTCGACGTCGTCCGCGAGCAGCGCGTGCAGGCTCGTCTGGGCGCCGATGAAGGGCTCGATCATGCCCATGGCGCCGAGCACCGGCCGGAGCACCCAGTTCTGGACGAAGAGTGGCATGCTGTGCCGCGCGAGATCGGTCCGCACCCAGCCAGGGTGCACGCTGACGGCCGTGATGCCCTGGTCCCCCGCGTGCTTCGCCAGGCTCTTCGCGTGGAGCACGTTGGCGAGCTTCGACTGCGCGTAGGCTTCCCAGCCGTCGTAGCGCCGCGTCTCGAACATCAGGTCGTCGAGCTTCACGTCGCCTTCGCGACCCATGGCCTTGTCGTGGTAGCAGCTCGCCACGTTCACCACGCGGCTGGGCGCGCCGCGCCCGAGCGCGGGGAGGAGCAGCTCCGTGAGGAGCACGTGGCCGAGGTGGTTGACCCCCAGCTGGGTCTCGAAGCCGTCGGCCGTCGTGCCCTGCGGCGTGTTCATGACGCCCGCGTTGTTCACGAGCCCGGCCAGCGCCAGCTCGTCCGTCACGAGCCCTTCGGCGAAGCTCCGTACCGAGGCCAGGTCGCCGAGGTCGAGCACGCGTACGTCGAGGTCGGCCTTCGGATGTGCCTCGCGGATCGTCTCGGCCGCCGTGCGGCCCGCCTCCTCACGTCGGCAGGCCAGGACCACGCGCGCTCCCTGCGACGCGAGCTGTTTCGCCGTTTCGAAGCCGATACCGGCGTTGGCGCCGGTGACGACGTAGCTGTGGCCGCTGAGATCGCGTGCGAGGAGGTCGGGCGAGCAGACGAGGGGTTTCGGCATCGGGGGGTCCTGCGGGTGGGCGGAGGCGAGGCGGTGTGACGCCTCCCGCGCTGAACGGTCGGATGACCTGTCCCACCGTAACCACCGCGACCCTCCGGGTAAGCTCCCCGCATGAGCGTTCCCCACGACTTCCGAGCCTTCGTCGACGTCTGGTCCGATCACGCATGACGGACCTCGGAACTCGCCTCCGCGGCGACGAAGCCCTTCGTCGCCAGGGGGTCGCCCTCCTCGTCGCCGTCTTCCTCGCCCGGCCCGTCGGCGACCTCGTCGAGCCCCTCGGGCTGGTCGAGGTGATCGTTCAGGCCATGAGCGAGGCCAACGTCGAGCACGTGCGCACCGCGCACGTCGACCCCGCCTGGGCCCGGCACCGCGCCCGGAGCGCCGGCACGCGCGAGCTCGTCGGGAACATGATCGACGAGCCGAGCCGCGTTCGGCTCCGCGCCTGGCTCGAGCAGCCGCGGGCCGCCCAGGCCGACTGGCTCCGCGGCGCCGTGGACCTCGGTCTCCTTCGCCAGCTCCTCGCGCCGGTGCTCGGCGACACGCTCGTGGCCTTCGCGAAGAAGCTCCCCGGCGTGGAGCTCGGGACCCAGCTCGGCAGCGGCCTCGGTGGCATCGCAGGAGCGTTCCGCAAGGGCCTTCGCAAGGGCGCGGGGGACGATGCGGCACCCGAGGAGGCGCCGAAGCAGGTCGAGAGCGGCGCCGGCGCCAAGGTGCAGGCGCTCGCCCGGGACTTCGCCACCGGGGCGCTCGGAACGGCGCGCCAGCAGCTCGACGCGCGTTTTCGAAGCGACGAGGGGCGCGAGCTCCTCGGTCGGCTTCGCGCGCAGATCTTCGCGGCGCTCCTCGCCGCGCCCGTCGCCGAGGTCATGGACGACCTCGACGCCATCGGCCGAGGGGACCTCTTCGCCGCGTTCCCCGGGCGCTTCGGTCACAACGCGGGCCGGCGCTTCGTCGCGGACGCGCTCCGCGAGGAGATCGAGGCCTTCGTCGCGGCCGAGGGCGCGCAAACGCTCCGCGAGGCCCTCGAGCGCGCGGGCGTGCTGCCGGGCGTCCGGGCCTATCTCCGGCTCCAGGGCGAGCGCCTCTTCGACGCGGCGCTCGCGGACGAGGCCTTCGCCGCCTACGTCGCTGGCCTCACCCGCTGAGCGGCTCAGCCGGCTTCGTCGAGGGCTTCGGCGAGATAGCTCAAGATCACCTCGTCGAGGCTCTTCTC
>CALCTH010000525.1 GCA_937893795.1 uncultured Myxococcales bacterium
GGGATGGTCACGGAGGGCGCCCTTCCTGCGGCGCGGCCGCGTCCGGGGCGGCGGGCTCGGGGGCCCCCGGGCCGGGAGCCGGAGCGGCACCTTCGCGCGCCTCGTCGGTGGGACGCGGGTCGCGCGCCTCCGCGGGGGGGCGGATCACGCCTCCCTCACCGACCTCCCCCGCGACGTCGACGTCAGGGCGGCCGGCCACGGACGAGCGCGCACCGGTCGACCGGCGCAGCGACGCGAGGCGTCCGCGCACCTCGCGCGCGTGCTCGCCCTCGGGCGCCATCGCGAGGTAGCGCTCGAAGGCCTCGATGGCGGCGCGGCGATCCCCGATCCCCGCATAGCTCAGGCCGAGGAGATATCGCGGCTCCGGCCGTTCGGGGGCCTCGCGTACCACCTGCTCGAGCGCGGCCAGCGCCGCGTCCTCCTCGCCGACGGCCTGGTAGAGCGTGGCCACCACCGTGCGGAGCGCCCAGTCGTCGGGATGGGCATCGAGGTAGGGCTCGGCGTAGCGAAGCGCGGCCGAGATGCGGTCCGCGGCGACGCAGACGCGAAGCAGCGCCGGCACGACCTCGCTCTCGGGGTGACCACGGTCGAGCGCGGCCGCGAAGTACTGTTCCGCGCGGAGGTAGTCCCCGACGCGCGCGGCCCCTTGCCCCTTCCGGTAGAGGTCCTCGGCCTGGACCTGCTCGAGGAGCGGGCCCTCGGCGTCGGGGCCTCCGCGCACGCAGGCGCTGGCGAGCAGGGCGCACGCCGCCGCGAGGCGGGCCGCGCGAAGCCCCGCGGAGGCACGCTGCTCGGAAGAGGCGGACACTCAGTCGTCCTTTTCCTTCGCGTCCGCGCGCCGGGCACGCTCGGCTTCGGCCCGCGCCTCGCGCCCGTAGCGATCCATGAGCACACGGTACTCGTGCTCCGGAGGGACGTGCTGGAAGAGCTCGTCGAGGTCCTCCGCCAGCGACGCGATGCGCTCGTACTCGTCCTGGTCCAGGGCGCGCTCGAGGCGAAGCCGGAGCATCGCGACGTCCGCCGTGAGCTGCTGCTCGAGGCGGACGCGCTCGACCTCGAGCTTCCCGGCGCGCGAGACCGCCTCCGGCGTGCCCACGTGCCTCAGACAGTCCTCCGCCTGGCCGTAGAGGTCCACCGCCTGCACGCCGTCCTGCCGATCGTAGTGGTAGCGGTCGGCCTTGCGATCCGCGCGGTACTCGAGGCCCCGCGCCTCGGCCGCCGGGTCGGCGGACTCGGGGCACCCCGCACGCTCTTCGGTGAAGAGCACCGGTGGCTCCACGGGGGTTTGCGCGCGAATGCTGCCGCCCTGCTCCTGCAGGAAGATCCACGCCGTGCTGGCGAGGATGCCGAGCCCGCCGAAGACCACGATGGGGCTCAGCTGCGACTCGCGCTTCGCCTTGGGCTGCTTGTTGGTGACCTTGACCTTGAGCCGCCCCACGACCAGCTCGCCGCCCCAGGGCACGATGCCCGAGGTGAAGGGCTTGCCCTTGCGCATCGTGGGCGTGAGCGCGCCCTGAGAGCTCGAGACCCAGCAGCCCTCCTTGCCCCGCGGCGCCAGCAGGAGGTGCTCGAGCTCGAGCTCCACGGCGGAGGGAATGGAGATGCTCGCTTCGCCGGACTTGCCGAGGGTCACCTGACTCCCCTCGATGGGGAAGCGCTCCACGGACCCGTCGGGCATCGACACTTCGACGAAGGCGTTTTCCATGACCGCGCCTCAGCCGAGCCCGATGGTCATCCACTGGGCCACGAAGGGGCCCAGCAGGAGGAAGAGCACACAGACGAACATGAGCATCAGCGGGCCCATCATCATCACGCCGGCCTTCGCGGCCGACTCCTCGGCCATCACGCTGCGACGCATGCGAAGCATCCGGGCCTGAATCGCGAGGACCTCGCCGAGCGGCGTGCCCTTGGACTCGGCCTGCACGACGGTGCTCACGAAGTCGCGGACGGCCTCCGTGGGGCAGCGGTCCGCGAAGCCCTCGAGGGCCTTCCGCCGCGTATGCCCTACCTCGAGCTCGCTGAGGATGCGGTTGAGCTCCTCGACGAGGATCCGCTCCTTGCTGCTCGATTTGTCGACCACCTGCTTCACGGCGCCGGGGAAGTCGAGGCCGGCGCCCATGCAGAGCGACACGAGATCGATGGCCGTGGGCAGCGAGCGATTGATGGCGGTGAAGCGCTCCTGCGTCTCGCCCTGGAGCTGCAGGTAGGGGAGATAGGCGCCCAGCAGAGCCGCGAAGATCGGCACGAGCAGCGGCATGTCGACGGCGTAGGTGAAGCCGATGCCGATGGCGGTCATCGCGATCATGCTGAGCAGCGAGAGCCCGTAGAACTCGTTGGTGCTCAGCCCGAGGTACTCGCCGCCATGCGCGATGCGCTTCTGGAGCTTCGCGCGCGCCTCGCCGAGCGGGAGGTCGACGAACCAGCCGCCGATCACGCGAATGGCCGGCTCGGCGAGGGCGAAGAGGCCGCCCTTCTCGAGGGCCTTGGCGCGCCGGTAGCCCCGCGCGCCGAGCGTGGGGCGCTCCACCGGCGGCGTCCTTCCCAGGATGAGCGTCGTGAAGAAGAAGCCGACGCCGATGCACGCGAGCGCCGCGGCGCCGATGAGCTGCGTCGGCATCAGATGTCCACGTCCAGGATGTTGCGCGCCCAGACGATGGCCACGAGCCAGCAGACGAGCGCGACGCCCACCATCGCGTACCCGACGAAGTGCCCGAGGAGCGGGTCGAAGTGGCCAGGGTTGGCCCAGCTGAGCAGCAGCGTCATCGCGAAGGGCATCACGGCGAGCACGATCACCTGCCCCTTGCCCTCGGCGGTCTTGGTGCGGACCACGCCCTCGAGGCGCGCCATCTCGCGCAGCGAGGCAGACGAGCGCTCGAGGATGCGCGGGAGGTCGCCGCCGGTCTGCCGCGCGATGACGAGCGTGGAGAGGGCGCTGCTCACCGTCGGGCTGCCGATGCGCTCGCTCGCGTTCAGGAGCGCCTGGTCGAGCGGCGTCCCGAGCTGGTTCTGCTTCACGATGAGGTCGAGCTCCTCGCTCATCGGAGGCTGCACGAGCGTCACCGTGGAGCGCAGCGCTTCGCCGATGGCGGGTGTCGCCTTGAGCGAGTTGGAGAGGAGCAGCATCCAGCTGTCGAGCTGGATCTCGAGCTTCTCGATGCGCTCGCGCTTCTGCCGCTCGAGCGTCGTCACCGGGACGATGCCGGCGAGGAGGATGACGGCGACGAGGAGGATCTGCCCCGTTGCCGCGAGCAGCACGACGAGCACCGCGATCACGAGCGCCTGAGCCTGGGCGATCTGCCGGGCCGGCGTACGCATGAGGAGGAAGCGCGTGAACTCCGCCAGGTGCGCCACGTAGCGTTCCCAGGCGTGACGGAAGGGGCTCTCGGCATCAGCCACGGCCTTGAAGGTGAAGAGCGCGGCGCCGAGGGCGAAGAGCGCGATGCTGAGCACGCCCGCGAGCGGGGTCGCGATGAACTCGTTCACAGGAAGACGCCTTCCTCGCCGTCGATGAGGCCGTGCGTAATGAACTCGTCGATGAAGCTCGGCAGGTAGCCGCTCGCGCGGAACTCGCCCTGCACCTCGCCCTTCGGCCCGGTGCCGCTCCGCTGGTAGGCGAAAATGTCGCTCAGCTGAATCTCGCCGTCGTCTCCGATGCCGCCGACCTCGGTGATGGCCGAGACGCGGCGGGAGCCGTCGCTGAAGCGGGTCTGCTGCACCACGAGGTGCACGCTCGCGGCGATCTGCTCGCGAATGGCTCTGCTCGGCAGGTCGATGCCGCTCATGAGGCAGAGCGTCTCGAGACGGCTCAGCGCCTCGGCGGGGCTGTTGGCGTGCGTCGTCGTCATCGAGCCTTCGTGGCCCGTATTCATCGCCTGCAGCATGTCGAGCGCCTCACCGCCCCGGCACTCGCCGACGACGATGCGGTCCGGGCGCATCCGGAGCGAGTTCTTCACGAGGTCCCGGATGGAGAACTCGCCCTTGCCCTCCATGTTCGCCGGCCGCGTCTCGAGGCTCACGACGTGCGGCTGCTCGAGGCGTAGCTCCGCCGCGTCCTCGATGGTCACGACGCGCTCGTGCATGGGAATGGCGCCGGAGAGCACGTTGAGGAGCGTCGTCTTGCCGGAGCCCGTCCCGCCGCTGATCACGATGTTCTTCCGCACGCGCACCGAGCGCTCGAGGAAGTTCGCCATGCGCTGCGTGAAGCTCCCGAAGCCGACGAGCTTGGCGATGGTGAGCGGGTTCTTCTGGAACTTCCGGATCGTGATGCACGCGCCTTGGATGGCCAGCGGCTTGATGATCGCGTTGACGCGGGAGCCGTCTTTCAGCCGCGCGTCCACCAGCGGCGTCGACTCGTCGATGCGCCGCCCGAGGGGCGTCACGATGCGCTCGATGACCGCGCGCGCGGACTCGTCGTCGGTGAAGCGCAGGTCCGTGGCGACGAGTTTGCCCTTCCGCTCGATGTAGATCTTCTGCGGGTGGACCACCATCACCTCGCTCACGTCGTCGTCGGCGAGGAGACGCTCGAGGGGGCCCAGGCCGAGGGCCTCGTCGGCCATCTCGCGGATGAAGGCGTCCTTGTCGACGCCGGGCCGAAAGTCGTGCTCGTGCTGGGCGACGATGCGCTGCAACCCCTGGAGCACCTTGGGCCGCATGCTGGCGTCGCTCATCTGCGTGCGGTCGAGCGTCGCCAGATCCAGGTGGTCGAGCAGCATCCGGTGCACGCGGCGACGGAGCGCGGCGGGCACCTCGGCCGTCGACCCGGCGAGGAGCAGGACCTCTTCGCCGTCGCGCACGACGGTCTTCGCGTCGCCATGGCTCGGCGGCGGGGTCGTGGGCTCGATCGGTGCCGCTTCGGGCGCGTGGCCGTTGGCCGCGGGCGGAGGTGGCTCGACGAGAGGCTCGGGCGCCGGGGTCGGGCGAAGCCGGCTGAGGCGCACGAGGTAGGGACCGATGCGGATGGGGACGTTCGGCGGCGTGTCGACCTTCGTCCGCTTCACCCGCTGGTCGCCCATGAGCGTACCGTTCGCGGACTGGTCGGTGAGCTTGAAGCCTCGCGTCGAGGGCTCGACGACGAGGTGGCGACGACTCACCTCCGGCGAGGGCAAGACCACGTGGCAGCTCGGGTCGCGACCGATGACGATGGGGCCCGACGTGTCGAGGGGCAGCTCTTCGACGGTGCCGTCCGGCAGCTCGATGGAGAGCCTCACGCCGCCCATGACCGCCTCGACTCGTTCATCACCGCTTCGTTCATCGCCGCGCCGTCCACCGCGGCCTCACTCCGCCTCGTCCTCGGCCGGGGCGGCGCGCGGGAAGCGCGGCTGCTCGACGAGGTCGACCTCGTCCACCCCGCCCTGGAACTCCTCGTAGAGCCGCATCGCCTCGTTGATGCGGTTGCGCTGCTCGAGGGGGACCGGGTTCACGACGCTCGGGACGATGAACATCATCGTCTCCGTATCGCCCTGCTGCCGCGTATTGACGCCGAAGAGCGCGCCGAGGATCGGGATCTGGCTGAGCCCCGGCAGGCCGCTCCGGTTGAAGGAGTCGTTGCGCGCCACGAGGCCCGCGAGCCCGATGGCCTGGCCGAGCTCGAGGGTGACGCGCGTCGTCAGCTCGTTGCGCGAGCGACCCGGGATGCCGGTCCCGTTGTCGTCGGTCAGCTCGCTCACCTGCGCGGTGACCTCGAGGTCGAAGCGCCGCGTGTCCTCGTCGTAGCGCGGGTTCACCTGCAGCCGGGTGCCGAACTCGATGGCCTGCACGTTCACGGCGAGCGCGCCGCCGACCTGCACGTTGATCTCGCCGCCGCCGAAGAAGGTGGCCTGGACGCCGTTCGAAGTGATGAGCGCGGCCTGCCGGTAGAGCTTGGAATAGCCCCGGGCCTCCGCGAGCTCGAGCTGCGGGAGCGGAGAGTTGATGATCAGGCGAAAGTTGTTCGTCGTGGCCGCGTCGTTGGGCCGCTCGTAATCGAAGACCGCCGCCTGCGGGTCCGCGTTCGTTCCGAAGACCGGCGGGAAGCCGACGCCCACGTTGAAGTTGTAGGAGTCCGAGACCGAGACGAAGTAGAGGTCCAGCCGGATGTTGGCGTTGTCGCAGAAGACGCTGCTGTCATCGCAGACGACGCGGACGTTGTACTGGACGATGGCGTTCGGGAACTCGACCACCAGCGTGTCCCGGCCCACCTGCTCGCCGTACATGATGAGCAGGTTGCCGCCGGTGGCGCGCGTGTTGCCGTCCTCGTCCTGGTAGACGGCGGTGTTCACGTAGCGGACGGCGCCGGTCTCGCTCGGCGTCACGAAAAGCGCCGCGCCGATGTCGAGGCGCCGCTGGCCGCCCAGCGGGATCACGATCTCGCGCTCGAGCGTCGGCCGCTGTTGCGAGTCCTGGGCCTCGCCGGCGGTCGGCGAGACCGTGAAGGTGAGCGCTGCGGCGATCGCGAGCGTCGCGGCGAAGGGGGGCATGCGAATCACCGGCGCGTTCCTCCAAGAATGACCACGGGACCGCGAGGCCGCGCTTCTTCCACCGGGGCCTCTTCCTCACGCACGGGCCGAGGACCCCGGCGCGGCGGGGGAACGCGCGGGATGAGCTCCTCCGTGTTCACCACGCGGATGGCGCCCATGGGCTGCACGTCGTCCGGGTTGCGGAGCGCGAGGCGAATCTCGCCGCGCTCCGCCGCGTGGGAGAGGCGCGCCGCCTGGTCCAGCGTCACCGCGAGGCTGACGTCCGTGTAGCGCTGGCCCTCGCGGGCATCCGGGTCGACCTCGTCGCCGCCCGTGTCGGCGCCGATGGCCAGCACGAGCGCCCCGTCGAGGAGCGGCACCGTGACCTCTTCGCCGTCGGAGCCCGGTTGCTCCGCGGTGAAGAAGAGGTCGACGAGATCGCCGGCGCGCAGCAGGCCCGCGAAGGACGCGGCGCCGCCCGCCTTCACCGTGACGGCGCGCATCTGCGGGCCGAGCAGCTCCGCCAGGAAGCGTCGCCCGTCCTCACCCGTATCGAGGTCCGTCCAGAGCAGCGACTGCTGCGCGCGTACGGCATTCGCGGCCCGGATGCCGAGGATCTTGTCGAGGTCGCTGGCGAGGACGTGCCGGGTCTCGACGTAGCGCTCGGGCAGCTCGCGCACGATGAGCTGAGCCCGCGTGATCGCGTCGCCGGTGTCGATGTCCTCGTTCGTCGCGAGGATGCGGACGAGCGCGCCGCCTCGCGCTTCGTACTGGAAGCGGCGCATGTAGAGGCCAAAGAGGGCCACGCCGACCACGGAGACCAGGACCGCTGCGAGAAGGGCCGTACGGTTCATGGGGTTCGCCTAGGAGGCCGGGGACCTGCGTCCCCGGCGAGGGACGACTCTACCGAAGCGCCGCGGCTCATGGAATGAAGAAAAGGGAACGTTTCCGGGGGTCGAGACGCCTCCACGCCGGCCGGGGGTGTGGTGCCGGAGAAGCCCAAAGAGGGGACGCCGCGGACGACGCCCCCTCCACCGGGAACTCATGAGCCGCGCGAGAAGCGCCGGCTCAGTTGAGGCCGCTGATCTCGCCCTGGGCCTCGTTCACCTCGGTGACGACCGCCTGACCGAAGGCGCGCCACGCGACGATGCCGATGACGGCGATGAGAATGAGGATGATGATGTACTCGACCGTCGAGAGGCCGTCCTCGTCCTTGGCGAGCTGCTGAAGCTGGTTCCGGTTCATTGTCGTTCCCTCGTCTTGGCTGTCGGTGAGCCGGGGAGAAGCTACCACGGCTCCCACACCCGAGACCCTCTGGGCGGTGACGAATTCGCGTTCAGGGAGCGACCGTCACCGCAACTCTGCCCTCTGGATTTGCAGGAGCGGTGCCAAGCGAATCGCGCACGGAATTGCTCGCTTTTTCTCCGCTCTGGGGACTCGGGCTCCCTCCGGAAGAGGGGTTTGGACGTACCGGTGGGGTGCACCGTCCCCAGGAGGCCCTCGCGGCCGTCGCCCGGGGTCTCCCCACCCGTCGACGTGGCGTCACGATCGATGACGCCCCGGTCGGGTCCTCGAGGACCGACCCGGCGCGCTCGCGAGGACGCGAGGAAGGCGGGGCGCGCCCTCAGTTGAGGCTGTTGATCTCCGTCGTCGCGGAGCGGATCTGAAACTCGACCTGCTCCCCGAACTGGCGCCACATGGCGATGCCCGTGGTCGCGATCAGGACCAGGATGATGATGTACTCGACGGTCGTGAGGCCGTCTTCGTCGGCGCGGAACCGGCGCGCGCCGAAGGGACCCCTCGGGCGAGGGAGACCATCCCCCGCGCTCTGAGCCCGAGACCCCTGCTCGCGGCGCCTCTGCGCGCGCCGCATCTCCGCGCGCCGCATCTCAGCTCGCCGCATCACCGCTCGACCTCGTCGTCCTCGAAGCCCGCTGGCGGGCCGCTCCGTGCCTCACGACGCGCGGCGCGCTGCGCTGCCGTTGCCTCGAAGTCGGCTTCACCGCGGGTCGGACCCGGCAGGAACCCGCCGAAGGTCGGAAAGCCCGGCGCGATGCGCTCGCAGGTGCGCCGCTGCTCTTCGGTGAGCTGTCCCTCCCCGAGCAGGCACGCTCGCAGCTCGGGCGGATGCGCCTCGCAGCTCCGGCGAAACTCCCGCTCGCCGAGCTCGAAGTCGCCGGCGTCGTTCAGCACGCTCGCCGCCGCGAAGAGCCGCCCGCAGGGATCGTCCTCCGGCCCCTCGCGCATGGCCGACATCATGGCCTGAACGAGCTCCGCGGCCGCGCGCGGGTTCGACTCGAGGGATTCGAGAAGCGCCGCGCCGGCCTCGAGGCGCTGCCGGTCGCGGGCGCGGCCGCCGCCACCGGGAGAGTCATCGGGCGCCGCCGGGCGCGTGTTCGGGTTCGGCAGCACCTGCGGGTCGAGCGCCCTGCGAAAGGCGCGCTGGTCGACCTCGGGCTGCGCCTGCGCGCGGCCCAGCGCCGTCGTGGGCTCGACGGGCCAGTCCTCGGCGGGAAGCCCTGAGTCGCAGGCGGCGACGAGGCCGAGCACGACGAGCGCAGAGAGAAGGCGCGCGCTCATCGCGCCTCCATGATGGTGGTCAGCGTGAGCAGGTTCCCGTCCTCTTCGTCCTCCGGAGTCTCCGGCGAGAGGGATCGCTCGAAGTGCGCGAAGGCGAAGCGCGCGGGCTCGTCGCGGTGCAGGAAGAAGACGCCGAGGCCCTCGCCGGGCACGACGGGCACCTCGACCTCCTGCCACACGGAAGCGTCCACGAGGTCCCGGTAGCGGGCGGCCAGCGCCTCGGGCGTCTCCGGCGAGCCCGCGAACATGGTCACGAGGTAGGGCTCGCGCTCTTCGTAGGCGCTCATGATCCGCGTCGCGCCGGGCGGTCGCGGAAGCGCGGAGAGCTCGGGACCCGGCACGTCGGTACCCAGGGTGGGTAGCACCTGGTCGAGCTCGAGACCGTCCGCCGCGCCGAGCATCACGTAGGACGTCTCGCCGTTCGGGATCCGCGAGGCATAGGCGTAGCGGAAGGCGCCGAGCGACTGGAGGTTCCCCGTCCGCTGGAAGTCCTCGAGGCGCCGCTGCCATTCCTCGAGGTCGAGCTCGTCCTCGCCCACGTCGAGGCACGCGGCGTAGCCTTCGTCCCCCGCCACGTGGCTCCGGCTGGCGCGCGTCTCGGCCGCCACGTCGCTCGGGAGCCCGTCGGCGGCGCTGCACCCGGACTCGAAGCCTTCGACGAAGTCTTCGACGTTGCCGGGCGCCGACCCCGTCGAGATGCGCACGCGCTGCCCGTTGAAGACCAGGAAGCGCTCGCCCTCCTCCCCGGGCTCCCGCACCGGCCGACCCCCCGGGTCGATGGGCGAGGTCCGGAGGACCTGCGCGTAGGTGGCGAAGGAGCTGCCGAGGCCCAGCAGCTCACGGTCGACGCTCGCCATCGCCTGGCCCATCACGACGTAGCCGACGCTGAAGAGGGCCGCGAGCCCGAGCGCCCACATCTTCGCCATCCTGAGCGCCGTCCGCCGCAGCCACGCCGCGCGGTCCGTCGGGGGGATGACCGGAAGGAAGAGAGCGAAGAGGCGTCGGAGAATCGGGCGCATGGGCTTCGGTGCGTGTTCCTCGGTGGGCGCGCTTCAGAGGCGACGCTCGATGTCCTGCTCGTAGGCGATCCAGATCCGCGCGGCCTGGTCGTCCTCGGCCTCCACGGGGTCCTCGTCGCAGCGGAGGATCATGTGCGAGCCGAAGCGCGCGTTGCCGCCGATGTAGGCCGGGCGCGCGATGTCCCCGCTTTGGCCATAGGTGTGCTCCTCCTGACGAAACGCGAGCAGCGTCCCGTAGCCGCCAGCGATCATGTAGAGGGCGCTGGTCCGCGGGAGGTTCGTCCCGATGCGCGCGGCCGCCGTCGCCGCCGTCGCCGCGAGCCCTCCCCCGGCCAGATCGATGTGCTCCCCCGCGTCGAAGTCCACGTCGTCGGGGTCGTCCTCGCACTGGTTCGTGCTCGTGGTCCAGGCCGCCGCGCGCGTGTTGCGGCCGGCGCGGCTCGCCTCGCTGAAGCCCTCCTGAACGAAGTTCGTCAGCGCCCAGAGCATGATGATCACCGGCAGCATGATCACCGCCTCGGTGAACATGGCGCCGCCCTCGTCCTGCCGGAGCGTTCGCCCTGCGCTCATCAGTGCACCACCAGCCGGTTCAGGTTGCCGCAGATTCCGCCGCCGACGCCCAGCTGGCCACAGAAGGCCGAGGGGATGCGAACGCGCCTCAGCCGCGCCCGCCACTCGAGCTCCCACATCCAGCCCGCCCGGCGGTCGTCATCGCCGTAGTAGTACTCCGCCTGCGCCACCCCGAGCGTTCCCGCCTCCGTGAGCACGTCGAGCAGCGCATCCGTCGCGCCGCTGTCGCCGTCTCCCTCGCCCCAGGTCGCGACGCGCTCGACGCGAGTCGTCTGCGCGTCGAAGGGCGCATCGCCGGTGACCGCCATGCGGAACTGGAAGTTGTCGTCGCCGAGCGTCGCACGGCGCCAGACCCGCTGCGGCGGACGGATGTCGCGCCGGGCGCTGCATTGGAGCGGGATCCACCACCCGACGGAGAGCATGGCCTCGTTGATGTAGCGGCGACGGCCGCTGCAGCGGCGGCCGGTCGTGTTCGCCTCCTGCCGCGCGATGTCGGCGACGGCGAGGTGCACGTCGAGGCTCTGCCAGGGCCAGGGCGCGGCCTCGCGGCAGATCTGCGAGCTGCGGTCGTCCTCGATGGGCAGCGGGAAGCCCTGCGTGATGGGCGTGCCGCCCACGCCGACGCCGGCGGTCGCGGGCGGGTCGTAGTGCCCCGTGACGTCGTTGTAGGCGCGCAACGTCGACGCGGCGCCTACCCCGCGCGCCAGCACGCGTGACGAGTTCCGCGCGGCCTGTGAGACCTGTTCGGCGATGCGCTCGGCGCGCCGAATGCGGTTGCAGTGACCGAACTGCGCGATGGTCAGGCAGAGGGCGATGATGCAGGGCCGCGGCCGGTACCAGCGGCAGCGCGCCGACGCGAGCCCCGCGGCCGTCAGAAGCACCTCGTCCGCGACCCGCACGCCGACGTAGACGCCGAGCACGGTCGCGATCATGAGGTTCATGAGCACGACCACGTTCATGGCGCGGGCGTACATCAGCGCGCCGCCGAGGGCGCCGGTGTCCGCGGCGTCCATCATGCGCTCGCGGTAGGTGATCGCCTCGCCGACGCCGGCGACGTAGTAGAGCATCGCCACCAGCAGCGTGGTCATGAAGATGCCGATGACCATCATGGCCCCTCGCTCGTCGCGGGCGAGCGACGCCGGAGGTTCAGCGGCGCGCGTAGTCATACTCGGCTCCCTGGTTGGGCATGGTGGCTTCGGAGCGAAGCAGGAGGAAGCGGTCGCCGCTGGCGAGCGCCACCGCGGTGAGCGTTCGGTTCTCGACGAAACGGAAGAGCTCGAGCGACCCCTCGACGCGGTCCATGAGGCCCGTGAAGAAATCGCCGCGCGGCGGGCTGCCGCCGGTCACGCGCATGAGGAAGGGGTCCGGGTCCACGCCGAAGATGGAGAAGGGCGTGTCGCACATCCAGCGCCCGACGATGGGAATGCCGCAGTGGTAGAGGTACGTGACGCGCGTCGTCACGTCCTCGCGGCGCCCGAACTCGGACTGGAAGAACATCGACTCGGGCTCCCGCGGGAAGGACACCGCCACGGCCGCCTGCGTGTAGACCAGCCCCCCGCTGGCCACGGTGCCCACGCTCGGAAAGGCCTGAGCGAGCGCCTCCTCGTCGGCGAAGCTCCCCCAATCGGGCGAGAAGGGGATGAGCGGGACCATGGCGGCGGAGCGAATCGCGCGTAGCCGCGTCGAGCCGCGACCGCCGGGCATGCCCCCGGCGAAGCCGAGAAGGTCGAAGGATGCCGCAGCCACGTTGCTGCCGGACTCGCTGTGGCTCAGCCGGTTGATGCGCTCACCGCCGTAGTAGCGGGGGTCGTCGGGAAGCACGACCACCGCCGCGCGCGCCGCCCGCACCGAGGCGTGCGCCACCGCGAGGCGTGCGGCATGGATCAGCCCGAGCTGGATGAGCACGAGGAAGATGGTGAGCATCGCCGGGAAGGCGATGAGGAACTCGGCGTAGGCCGCGCCCCCCTGGTCGCCGCCGAGCTCCGGGCCCGCGCCGCGCTTCCCTCGCCGCGAGAGCCTCACCGGAGGCCTCCCCACCAGCTCGGATGCGCCAGCACGATGGCGACGACGGAGCCCACCAGGATGAAGGGGCCCAGGCGGAGCGACGTCTGCATGTCGCGCGTGATGCGCCGCCGCCGCTTCTTCGGCAGGAGCGGGTTCGTCACGATGAAGAAGAGGTTTCCGAAGGTCTGAAGGAGCTTCCCCTCCTTCGCGACGAGCGCGAGGGCTCCGAGGGCGGCGGCGAGCATCCCGTAGAACTGCCCCTCGATGCCGAGGAAGGGACCGAGCAGGCCGCCCAGCGCGGCGAAGAGCTTCACGTCGCCGCCGGCCATCTGCCCCGCGCGCCAGGCGACGTAAGGGGCGAGGCCGCAGAAGAAGATGCCGACGAAGGCCTCGATGAGTCCACCGAGCCCGCCCTGGAGGAAGCCGAAGAGCGGCCCCGCCGCCAGCATCGGGAAGGTGAGCCAGTTGTAGATCTTCCCGCTCCGCGCGTCGGTCACCGCAGCGACGGCGGTGCAGGCGATGACCAGGATGTGGACCGAGGTGGTGAGATCCATGGCTCAGCCCGGGTACCCGAAGGTTCGATATTGCGCGTTGGCGTCGTCCTCGATGGTCTGCTGATAGGACTGCCAAGCCGCGAGGCCGACGAGGGCCACGAGGAGGAGCACCACCACGTACTCCACGCTGACGGCGCCGCGCTCGTCCGCGACGAAGCCCTCCCGGCGGGGCGCACGGGTCGTGGCCCTCATGGGATCGGCGCTCCCAGGAAGGCCTGCGTGATGCGGTACGCGCGGAGGAGCGGAGCCCCCACGGTGAAGAGCGCGGCGGAGACTCCAATCCCCACCAGGAGCACGATCACGACGTACTCGGTGTAGACCACGCCGCCCTCGCCCCGAACGAAGTCCCGCAGTGATCGCGGCGGCTTGGGGACGAGCGATGCCTCCTCGGCCGCCGGACGGGTGGCGGGAGCCGCTAGGGTCTCGGGACCCTCTTTGGGGCGTGTGAGCATCTCTCGTTCCCTCCGATGCAACGTCTGGACCGATCCCGAGGCTGGACCGGCCCTCACGGTCGAGGCTGGGGGAGGAGGGGCGCCCGCGGCAAGGGTCACCGTGCCCGAGTCGCGCGCTCGTCGGCGGGCCCTCGCTCTTGGCGCGGCGAGCGCCCCCCTTGACCGCGGCACTCCCCCTCGGAAGTCTGGGCGTGTGAGCCGGACCCTGATGCTCGTGGGCGCGCTGATGGCGGCGGCCGGCCTGCTCTTCTTCCGGATGCACACGGAGAGCTTCCGCGAGGCGGTGACCGGGGGCCGCGAGGTGTCCATCCTCATCGCGGCGCAGGACATCCGGCAGGGTGAGCCGCTCACGCGGAACGCGCTCGCCGCCAAGACCCTCCCCGAGGCCTACCTCGAGGAGCGGCACGTGCGCCTCGCGGACTTCGAGAGCGTGCTGGGCGCCCGCACGGACCGCGCGATTCCCCGCGGCACGGCGCTGCGCACGAACGACTTCGATCCGCGCGACTCGCGCTTCCAAGCGCTCAGCGGGCTGGTCGACGGCTCCCGGCGCGCGATCACGCTCCGCACGAACGCGGAGACCTTCAACTCGCTGGTGCGCCGCGGCGACCACGTGGACGTCTTCTTGAGCTTCAACCCGCCGGGGCTCCGGGAGCGCGCGAACGCCGCGACGCAGCTGATCACGCAGAACGTACGCGTGCTCGCCGTCGGCGACGTGCTCGGCGTGCCCGGCGAGACCGTGGACCAGAACCGGAAGTACCTCGACATCACCCTCGAGGTGCCCATCCCCGAGGTGCCCCGGCTCCACCACGCCTCGCAGATCG
Source organism: uncultured Myxococcales bacterium (assembly GCA_937893795.1). Lineage (GTDB taxonomy): Bacteria > Myxococcota_A > Polyangia > Polyangiales > Houyiibacteriaceae > CALCTH01. Next base: position 14,435 of record CALCTH010000525.1, read on the forward strand.
GAGACCTGCGCCTCGCCATCCGCAACATGGAGGACGACGGCGTCGCCCGGGAGCCGCCCCGGGCCAACGACGGCGACCTCCTCGAGGGCCTCCAGGTGCTCCCGCAGGGGTAGCGGGGGCGCAGCCGCCGGACCTGCGGCGGTGCGTCCGCCTCGACCAGCTTCGGGGTGCACCGGAGACCGCGCAACCAGCACAGCGGGACTGGGACCAGCGCCTCCGCTTGGCGCCGTGGTGCCACATCGCCCTGGTTCACGTCCGCATGACCCAAGCTTCGATCGAGGCCTCCGCGAGCTCGGCGGCCGGGCTGCCGGAGCGACGCAGTCGTTACTGTGACCCGATGCTTGATTCCTGACAGAACATTCGCTAAGCCGCTCTCTCGGCATTGTCGCGCAGCTGTTGAGCGCGAGCCGTTGGAAAGGTTGTCATGTATCGTAAGAGACTTCTCGTCACGCTCGTGTCGGCGCTTCTCGCCCTTCCGGCCGGTCTCGGCCTCCTCAGCAGCGACGTGCCCGAAGCGTCGGCTCAGCTGGTCACTGGACGGGTGGTCACCATCACACCCGCGGGCGCGACTGCACCGGTCTTGTGGATCGTCACGGACACGACTGAGTCCGTCTGGTTCCAGCAGAGGAACACGACGATCGAGGGACTTAATGCCGCATCTCACTGGAACGTGAGCGTCGCCTGTAGCGGGCTGGGGACTGCCGCATGTGCCCCTGTCTTTTCGGATATCAGCAACCTCGCAGCCGACACCGGCGTCCGTGGGCCTGCCCTGGTGCGGTCAACCGACTGGCAGACCGGATGGCTGGGCTCGGTCTTTGACGGGAACCCGTATCCGGAACCGACCATCGTGGGAAGCGGGCCCACGGAGGTGTTCATCGGAAGTCCGCACCCCGAGCCCACCTGGGGAGCTCCCCACCCCGTGCCCATGAGGCCGGTAATCGCCCTGCTGCCCGCGTCCGTCTCGGGCGTCGTCGACCTCGGAGGTGTGGCTTGGTTCAGCAACCACGCAGTCGATGTCGCCTACTTCGAGTCCCTCTCGACTGACGTCTTTGCTCGTACGACTGGTTTCAATCCCGCTGGTCAGTTCTTCGCGGTTGCGACTCTTCCCTGAGGGGGCGAGTCGTACCAGGAGCGGACAGGAACCGCGCCTCTGCCGACTAGCGCCAGAGGCGCGGCCGCACGTCCTTCCTGAAGGGAACGACGACCCGGGCTCGCTCAGTCACTCATCTCGGAAGAGACTGGTTCGCGAGCATGAGCTTCGGCGTGGTCTCGAAGACGCCATCAAGTTAAAGACAACCGATGGCGAGGCTCTACGGCAGGCCAACCGATAACGACTGTTGACTAGCAGGACGCGCCATGTCCAACGGCGCTCGACCGCGCACGATGCGTCGCGGCAGGCTGCCATCCTCGCGGTCAGAAGCTGGAGCGTCTGGGACTCGCCTACAGCTCGACTGGCTGAGGGATGGCTACGACGGCTCGTGCGCCTGGCCCGCGCGCTCCCATGCGTGACGAGTCGTGCGCGGGCTCACCAGCGACTGCCCGATTGGTCGTAACCGAGAAGGCATGAGGTCCTCTCGCGGACCGCGGGCTGCATGCGCGAGAGCGCGTCGAACTTCCCATTCACATCCCCCTTGTTTCCCGCATGTCACAATAGAGCTCGGTTCGTACACTAGACAGTTTCGCCATGAACAAGACGATAGTACTCGCTCTCCTTCCTCTACTCTTCCACCTCTCTCAAGCTTCGCTCGCACGGGCCTTTCCGACAGACTCGACGCGTTGTGACACCGTTAACGTGCAAGATGCATGGCCGAACGCGACCGATCGTTCGCCGGGTACTCCCTTCGGAGAACCACTCCGCGTGGGGCAACATGCCATCGTCTATGGCGAGCAAATTCGTCAGGTATGCCGTTGTATCGGCGACGGCTATCTGAACCTCGAGTGCGAGACCTTTGCGACTGGCAAACTGGCGATGTGCATCAAGCATGTTGCAAGCGGCGACACGGTCTATGTGGAGACTGCTTGTGGTCTAGGGACGAGCGCCGACCCGGCGGCTCCCTATGGAACCCTCGCTGCCATTCGGGGAACGTCGAACGACGAACACATCACCACGTTCAACGGGTTCGGTACGGCGGTCGATTGCGGCTTTGAGAGCGAGGCAGCCGTCGACTTGCGACTCGTCGACTTTGCTACCTGCGGTGCTCCTTTGACCGACCTGATCAGCACCCTCATCGGCCCGTGGAACAGCGGCTGGGAGTTCGGGATGCGAATCGATGGTGGAGGCGGTGCCGACGAGGTACGAGGGAGCCCGCAAAACGACCTGCTCTTTGCAAGCAACATTACTTCCGGCTTCCTTCCGCCTCCCTTCCCGGGCGGCGTATCGATTCCGATCGGGGTCGACGACCTCGCGGAGGACCTGGTATGCGGTCGCAGCGGGGACGACTTCGTCTACGGCGACCGAGGTGACGACGGCTTGCCCGAGTCTGTGGATATACTGTCAGGCGGGAACGGCTTCGACGAATGCGTTGGCTCCAACTCGCTGTTTCCCGGGGTCGGTCCGACCTCCGACTGGTCGGTCTCTAATCCGAGCACTTGCAACGTCGAAGCACCGCCTCTTTTGAACTCCGTCGGCGGAGAGGCTGCCGTGTGCTTGGATCAGCCCACCCGCTACTACCCTTTGATTCCCTCCCCACTTTGAAGCGCCTTCCCAACAGGCACTCATAGAAGCGTCCACGTGCCCCGACCTCGAACCGCAGGTCTCGCTGGCTTCACCTCACGAGGAGTTCGCTCCGGGCTCGAGGCATGAAGCAGTAGGCTGTTCGAGGTCGGGACGCGAGCGGCAACCGTGACGTCCGGAGTGCGTTCGCGGACCATTGCCAGCACGGGCAACATCTCACTTCGAATCGACGGCGACGAGGTCCGCGAGCACGGCCTGATTCGGCAGCTCGATATCGACCGTGGCTACCTGGCAGGCCGCGCGGCGCAGGAGTTCCATGGAGCCGACGCTGCGCTGAGCTCACGTGCTTGGTGGTCCGGTGCCGTGGCGGCGGAGGCCGCGGCGCATCGGAACTCCGCGCTTCGCGGGCGAGCATGTATCCTCGCCGCTCATGGGAACGGAGATCGAGCGCACCGACTTCTCCGAGGACGACACGATCCGCTTCCGCGAGCGCCTCGACGACTGCCTGGCGCTCCTGAAGCACACGCTCGGCGAGCCCGGCTTCGGGCAGGGCGAACGCACCGTGGGCGCGGAGCTCGAGCTCTACCTCGTCGACGAGAGCGGCCGGCCCGCGCCGCGCAACGGGGAGGTGCTGACGGCGCTCGGCGACCCGCGCTTCACGCCGGAGCTCAACCGCTTCAACCTCGAGTTCAACGCGCCCTATACGGCGCTCGCCGGCCGGCCCTTCTCCGTGATCGAAGGCCACGTCGACCGCGCCTTCGAGCGCCTCGAGCGCCTCGAGGACGCCATCGGCGCGCGCCCGGTGCCCATCGGCATTCTTCCGACGCTCGAGCGCGCGGACCTCGATCTCCGCTGGCTGAGCGGGATGAAGCGCTACCGGGTGCTGAACGACGTGCTCTGTGGTCTTCGCGGCGAGAGGTTCCACTTCCAGATCGACGGCCAGGATCCGCTGGTCTTCGACTCGCCGGACGTGACGCCGGAGGGCGCGGCCACGAGCTGGCAGTGGCATCTCCGCGTGGACCCCGAGGACTTCACGGACATCTACAATGCGGCGCAGCTCACCCTGCCCTTGGTGCTGGCGCTGAGCGCCAACTCGCCGCTCTTTCTCGGGCACCGGCTCTGGCACGAGACGCGCATCGCGCTCTTCAAGCAGGCCGTCGACACGCGGAAGCGGGTGCCCTTCCAGCGCAAGGTCGGCCCGGCCCGCGTCGCCTTCGGCTCGCAGTGGCTCGAAGGCGCCTTCGACACGCTCTTCGCCGAGAAGGTGCGCGACCACGCGCCGCTCCTGCCGCAATGCCACCACCATGCGCCTGCCGAGGACCGAGAGCTCGGCGGAGCCCCCCGGCTCTACGAGCTCTGCCTCCACGGCTCGACGGTGTGGCTCTGGAATCGGCCGGTCTACGACCCGGTCGGCGGCGGCCACGTGCGCCTCGAGCAGCGGGCGCTTCCGGCCGGCCCGACGGCGCGCGACATGCTCGCGAGCACGGCCTTCTCCCTCGGTCTCGTGCTCGCGATGAAGGGCGAGCGCCCCTGGGAGGGCTTCGAGTTCGAGGCCGCACGGCGCAACTTCTACCGCGCCGCGAAGGAGGGCATCGGCGTGGAGCTCGAGTGGCCCGGCCGCGAGCCGGTCCCCGCCCGGCAGCTCGCCGAGGAGCTGCTGCCCGTCGCGCGCGCGGGTCTCCGCGAGGCCGGGGTCGAGGAAGACGAGGCCGCGACCTACCTCTCGCCCATCGAGGGGCGCATCAGCACCGGGCAGACCGGCGCCGTCTGGCAGCTCTCGGCCCTCGAGGCCCTGGGCGGTCCGCATCCGGAGGCGCTCCGGCGCCTCGTGCGCGTCTACCGCGCGCGCGTCGCTTCGGGGGAGCCGGTGCACGCCTGGGCTCCCGTCGAGCGCTGAGCAGGGTGAGCGCCCGCGCGGACCGGGTGCCTCCGGGCGAGTAGCTTCGCGCGATGGCTCACTTCGACGTGCACCGCCTCCTCGCGCTCGGCCGCGTCGGCGCCCTCGCGGCGTCCCCCGATGGACGCTGGCTCGCCGCGGAGCTCGCGACGGCGCAGGACGACGGGACCTTCGCTACGCGCCTCCACCGGGTGCCGACGGAGGGCGGGCCGGCCACGCCGCTCACCTTCGCGGACGCGCGCGCGCCGGCCTTTCTGGACGACGGCACGCTGCTCTTTCTCTCCCGACGGCCTACGGCGTCGGACGAAGGCGAGAAACGCTCCCAGGTCTACGCCCTCCCGTCGCAGGGCGAGGCGCGACCGCTGACGGACGCACCGCTGGGCGTCTCGGCCTTCGTGGCGCGAGGCACGCTGGACGCAGGCGTGCTCGTCACGCGCGAGCCCGTGCTCCTCGGCGTACCCACGAAGAAGCAGCGCGAGGTGGCCGACGAGCGCGCCGCCAAGGGCCCGAGCATGCGCCGCTACACGCGCGTGCCGGTGCGCTACTGGGACCACTGGCTCCCCGAGGCGGCGCCACACTATGTGCGCCGCACGCTCGCCGAGGGCGTCGCCGGACGACCCAAGGACCTGACGCCCGACGCCGACCGCGAGCATCGCGTGCACGAGAGCTTCGACGTCGACCCGAGCGGAAAGCGCCTCGCGTGCATTCGCGTGCGGCCGGAGCCCGGGCCCGACCGGCTCGGCGAGTCCGAGATCGAGGTGCGTGACCTGCGCACCGGCCGCGTCCGTGCGCAGCTCGGCCACGCGCCTCGGCGCTCACACCTGCTGGTCCGTTTCACGCCGGACGGCGCCGCGCTGGTCGCCGCGCAGGAGCAGCGCGCGCGGCGCACGCATCCGCGCTGGCAGCTCGCGCGCCTCGGCATGGGCGGCGACGAGACGCGGCGCGCGGCGCGTTGGGATCGCCGCGGCC
>CALCTH010000526.1 GCA_937893795.1 uncultured Myxococcales bacterium
CCCATTGGAAAGTATAGCTCAGGTCTCCCTCCAAAATCTGTACGGCCACACTGCCGTCGGACTGCCCCGGACAGGCTTCCCGAACGACGTTGACCTCGGCGGCAAAAACGGGGGCGACCACAGTGACCACGAAAGTACAGGTATCCCGATTGCCCGCGACGTCGGTCGCCTCGAGGAAGTCCCGCACCTCGCCGGCCACGCCGCGCACGACGGCGTTCTTCGTGTCGTCGATGGAGCTGACGAGGTAACCCACGAGCTCCTTCGGCAGCGGCACGTCGTCGACGACGTCACGGAAGGTCTTGTCGGCCTTGTTGAGCGTGCCGACGCCGGCCTCGACGCCCTTCTCGACCGCCTTGCGCACGGCCTCGCGGATCAGCCCCTCGAGGCGACGGCGCCGCTCCTGCGGCGGCGGGTCCTCCTCGCCGTACTCCCCCTCGGGGGCGAAGGAGCCGGGTCGCTCCGACGCCGGCGTGCTCGTCGCCGGCGGACGCTGCGTCCCGAAGCGCGGAATGCGGCTCTCCCGCGGCGCGGGCGCCTCGCGGGCCGCGGGCGGCGTCCCCGGGCCCTTCGGAGCCGGCGGCTCGACCTCCGGGGGTCCGGCGTCCTCGGCGCTCATGGCATGCAGCTCACTCGTTCGTGCTACGGCGACGGGCGCGAGAACGCAACGCGCGCCCGCCGGGCGCGGTCGTCGCTACTCCCCCGCATGGTCGTCGTCGTCACCGCCGTGCGTGTCTTCCCCGGTGCCGGGGCGCCGCGGGAAGAGCGGGGACTCTCGAATGTTCCGGGGCCGGTCCGAGGGGTAGAGCTCGGAGGGCCCGGGCGACGCTTCGCGCTGGCGCTCGGGGTCGTAGCCCTCCGGAGCCTGCGGTGGGGTCGGCCGGGCCGCGTCGGCCCCGCCACGCACGCGGCGGATGCGCACGTTGGCGACGAGCACCTCGGTGAGCGGCCTGTTCGCCTCGCCCTGGGGCACGCGGGCGATGCGCCGAACGATGTCCTCCTGCTGGCAGCGCCCGAAGATCGTGTAGCGCGAGTCGTCGTCGAGCTCCGGGGCGGGCCCATCGGTGATGAACCACTGCGCGCCGTTCTCGTCCACCTCCATGCTCGCCATGCAGAGCAGGCCGGCCCGGTCGTGGGTGAACCGGGGGTGCGGCTCATCGGGAATGGTCACGCCGATGGTCCCGGTCCCGTCTCCGAGGTAGTCGCCGCCCTGGATGAGGTAGTCCGGGATGACGCGGTGGAAGGTCGTCCGGTTGTACGCCGGGGCGGTCCGCCACTGGCCAAAGCGGGCGTCCCACCACGGCCGCTTGCCACGGGCGAGGCCCACGAAGTGCGCGACGGTCTTCGGCGTGTCCTCGGTGAAGAGGTCGCAGAACATCGTCCCGAGGCCCGTGTTGATCTCCGCCACGAGGGTGCCGTCGGTGCCGAGCCCCTCGATGGCTTCCTCGAGCGTGAAGTCGCCCGCTTCCGGGTCCGGCGACGTGGGCTCGAGCACGAGGTCGTCGCGGCTCCGCCGCCGCGCTTCCTCCTGCGTATCGCGCCGGGTGGTCATCTGCCGGCTGGAGCTGATCACCTGATAGCCATCGTCGGTGACCGGGGGCTCGTCGAGGTTCTCGGCGTTGGCGACCGATCCTCCCGGGGCCCGCGCCAGGGCGGCCGCCTCGGCCGTCTCTTCCTCGCATCCCCCGCAGCCGGTGCTGAGGCAGATCCCCAGGGCGAGCCAGGAGGCAAAGGGACGGCGCGGGGCCGGATGGCAGGAGGCGTGTGTCGACATGGTCTCTCCAGCGGGCCCGAACCCCGGGCACGCCCACGTATTCCACCGAACGTGATCGGCTACCACGCGATGCGTTCCCGTCAACGCGCTATGGTGCGCGCCGCATGGCCCATGAGAGCCCAGCGCGTCCCGGCCGCGTGACCCTGCTCGGCGCCGGACCTGGCGACCCGGAGCTGCTCACGCTCAAGGCGCGGGACCGGCTGCGCCGCGCGGACCTCGTGCTCTACGACGCGCTCGTGCACCCGGACGTGCTCGAGCACTGCCGGCCGGACGCCGAGCTCCGCTTCGTGGGCAAGCGCGCCGGACAGCCGAGCATTCGCCAGGCGCGCATCAACGCGCAGCTCGTCGAGGCCGCGAGGGCGGGACGAGAGGTGGCGCGGCTGAAGGGCGGCGATCCCTTCCTCTTCGGCCGGGGCAGCGAGGAGGCCGAGGTCCTCGCCGAGGCGGGCGTTCGCTACGAGGTCGTTCCCGGCGTGCCCTCCCCGCTCGCCGCGACGGCCTACGCCGGCCTCTCGCTCACGCACCGGGAGCTGAGCTCGAGCGTCGCCTACCTCACCGCGACGGAGCACACGCTGAAGGAGAGCTCCAGCCACGACTGGGCCAAGCTGGCCACCGCGACGCAGACGCTCGTGGTGTTCATGGGCATGCGCAAGCTGGGACTGCTCATGGAGACGTTGATGCGCCATGGCCGGCCCGCCGAGACGCCCGTGGCCATCGTGCACTGGGCATCGCTGCCGAAGCAGCGCACCCTCGTCGGGACCGTGGCGGACATCGCCGCGAAGGCGGAGGGGGCCGGTCTGGGGCTCCCGAGCCTGAGCATCGTCGGCGAGGTGGTGCAGCTTCGGAAGACGCTCCGCTGGTTCGACGACCGGCCGCTCTTCGGGCGCCGCGTCGTCGTCACGCGAGCCGCGCGGCAGGCGCCGGCGCTGGTCGCGGCGCTCCGCGAGGCCGGTGCCGAGGCTCGGGTGGCGCCGGCCATTCGCCTGGCGCC
>CALCTH010000527.1 GCA_937893795.1 uncultured Myxococcales bacterium
TCCGAGAATCCACGCCCACCGACCCGGTCACCGCTCGACCACCCCGCCTGCCTTCGAGGCAGCCACCCGAGCCACCGACCCGTCGCCGCGCGCATTCTCCGTTCCGACGGCCCCTCCCGCGCCCCTCGAACCCGGAACCGAAATCTTCGACGCCCCGCATGCGTTGTCCTCCCCCGCCCCCGCGGGGAAGCACTCGTTGGCGGGCGTCGCGTGAGACTCACCATGGCAAGCAAGGCACTCCAGACGCCGCGTAAGGCGGCAACCTCCACTCGCGCAGCCGCGAAGCCCGCGGCCGCCGTGGCCCCGGCCGGCAAGACCGAGCCGACGGCCCCGCAGCTCGAGAAGGCCCGCACCGACGCTGAAAAGGCTCTCAAGGAGCTCGAGCGTCAGGGCGCCGGGGACTCCACGCTCTCGCGCTACTTTCGCGAGATGGCCTGCCACCGCGTCCTCACCCCGCAGGAAGAGGTCGAGGCGGCGCGCAAGGTCGAGGAGCTCGAGATCGCCTACTGGAAGGCGCTCTTCTCCTATCTCCCCTGCTTCGAGACCGTCGCGGCGGTCGTCGACGCGAGCGTGAGCGAGCCCGTGCCGCAGCTCGCCGCGATGCGGAAGCTCGCCAAGAGCGCCCGCCGCGCGAAGCTCGGCAAGCGAAACCAGGAGAAGTGGGACGTGCTCGTGGACGAGTGCTCGGCCCACATGCGCAGCGTCGACTCGGACCGGCTCTTCGTGCAGGAGGCCGACAAGGCCGTGCATCGCCTCGCCGGTGATTTCGCCGAGGAGCTCGACGTGCTCGGCGAAGAGATCCGCATCACGAGCTCCTTCAAGGACTACCTGAAGACCGTGGAGCGGGCGCAGCGGGCGCAGCAGCGCGCGAAGAACCGCTTCGTCGCGGCCAACCTCCGCCTCGTGGTGAGCATCGCCCGCCGCTACAACCGTGGCCGGCTTCCGCTCATCGACCTCATCCAGGAGGGCAACATCGGCCTCATGAAGGCCGTCGAGCGCTTCGACCACAACCGTGGTTACCGCTTCTCGACCTACGCCTCCTGGTGGATCCGCCACGCGATCAGCCGAGCGCTGGCCGACAAGGGCCGGGCCGTGCGCATCCCCGTGCACATGCTCGACACCTACAACCGCGTGGCCCGCGCCACGCAGGCCATCGCGACGCGCACCGGCAAGGAGCCCACGCCCGAAGAGCTCGAGAAGGAGACCGGCATCGCCGCCGAGAAGCTCGAGAAGATCAAGGGCTACTGGGCCGAGACGCCGTTCAGCCTCGACCGCCCCGTCAACGACGAGGACGGCCGGAAGTTCATCGACTTCCTCGAGCAGGAGAACGTCCCGACGCCCTACGAGCAGCTCGTCTCCCAGAAGTGGAGCGACGAGGTGCGGCGTCTCCTCGATACCCTGACGCCCATGGAGGCGCGCATCCTCCGCTGGCGCTTCGGTCTCGACGACGAGGACGAGCTCACGCTCAAGGAGATCGGCGACAAGTACAACCTCTCGCGCGAGCGCATCCGCCAGCTCCAGGAGCAGGCGCTGGGCAAGATCCGGCGTCAGATCAAGGACTGACGAGGGCGCGCGACGCGCACCCCACGCCGAAGCGGCGGGCTCTTCCCGAGCTCGCCGCTTTTGCGTTCCGTCGCCGGGATGCCGCCAGGCGAGGTGGGATCCGGTCTAGTCTCGGCTCATGCGCTTCTCGCTCCTCTCCGTGCTCGCACTGAGCTTCGCCGGCGCCTGCTCTCCCGAGGGTGCGCCGGCCGAGCGCCGCGCGCTTCATGGCGAAGACGTGCCCGCCTACCTGCGCATGATCGGCGAGGACCGGACGAAGGTCTTTCGCGGCGTGCAGGCCGCCGCCCAGCGGGTCGAGCCGGCCTATCGCGGCGAGGTCGACGCGGCCGAGCGCGCGCGCCGGCTGACGGACATGCTCGAGCGCGTGGACGCGCCGCGCCGCGGCGTGGCGGAGCTCGTGTACAGCCCCGTGCTCTACATCGGCGGGACGGACCAGGAGGGCACGCTCCTCGCCGAGGTGGGCGTGCGCGATGGCGCCAAGGTCGGCGTGGGCAGCGACTACCGGCCCTTCGCGGTGGTCCAGGAGGCCCTCGGTGGGACCCCGGGTCACGCCGTCGTCGACCTCGCCGACGTGATGGAGGAAGAGGACGGGCCCATCGATACGTGGCTCTTCGCGGCGCCGATCTACGGCGCCGACGCCGAGGTGATGGGCGCGCTCGTCGCCGGCATCCCGCTCTGGCGCGAAGCGCAGCGTCTGACCGCGCAGATGCGCCTCGAGCAGGCCGACGCCGTGGTCGCGGGCCGGGTGGTGTGGGCGTATCTCGCGCGGGGCGATCAGGCCTACGCGAGCCGCGAGCCGACGGCCTCGAACGACGTCACGGACGCCGTGCCCGACGGGGCGACGCGCTCCGCGGGGTTGGCGCGCTCGCCGCGGGGCTACGTCACGGACTTCTCGCTCTTTCGCCGCTGGTACGGTCTCGCCGTGATCCCGCTGCCGACGCTCGCGGAGGACGTGCACCTCGTGGCCTTCCGGGCGAACGCGCCGGAATGAACGGCCACCGCGTGCCGTGAGAACGCGGCTTCCGAGCGCGCGGCTCGCCATGCCATCGTCGCCGCCGATGACGCGAACGCTGACGTTCACCCTGGGGCTCGCCCTCGGCGCGTGCGGCGGGTCCGGCCCGGCCGCGGAGACCCCCGAGCCGACGGCTCCGCCGCTCCCCTGGGACGACCGGGGGCTCCCGGAGCCCCGTGACCTGCCGGCCGTGGAGTCGCCGGCCATCGCCCTCGTCGGCGGCCGGGTCGTGACGCCCGACGCGATCCTCGACGAGGGCGTGGTGGTCTTCGAGGACGGGCGCCTGGTCGCCGTCGGGGCGACGGGAGACGTCGCGGTGCCCGACGGGGCGCGCGTGATCGACGTGGCGGGGCGCACCGTGACGCCCGGCGTCATCGACACGCACTCGCACATGGGCGTCTATGCCGTCCCGAACGTTCGGGCCCACTCCGACGGGAACGAAGCGACGTCGCCCAACACCGCGGAGGTGCAGGCCGCCGATTCTGTGTGGCCGCAGGACCCGAGCCTGCAGCGCGCGCTGGCCGCCGGCGTGACCACCATTCACGTGCTCCCGGGCTCGGCCAACCTGATCGGCGGGCGTGGCGTGACGCTCAAGCTCCACCTCGGGCGGAGCGTCGACGAGCTCCGCTTCCCCGGCGCGCCGGACTCGCTGAAGATGGCGTGCGGCGAGAACCCGAAGCGGGTCTACGGCGGCCGCCGGCAGGCGCCCTCGACGCGCATGGGCAACGTGGCCGGCTACCGCGCGGCGTATCTCGCGGCGCGCGCCTACGGCGAGAGCTGGGGCAACTGGCAGCACCAGCACCGGCTCTGGCAGCGGAAGCGCATGGCCTTCGACCGGGACCAGGAGGCGCGCGCAGGCGGCGTGGCGCCCGAGAGCGACCCCGTGGAGGACCCCGGGCCGGCGCCGACGCCGCCGGAGCGGAAGCCGGCGCTCGAGACGCTCTACGGCGTGCTCGAGGGGCGCATCCTCGTGCAGATGCACTGCTACCGCGCCGATGAGATGGCGCGCATGATGGCCCTCGGCCAGGAGCTCGGCTTCCGCGTGCGCTCCTTCCATCACGCCGTCGAGGCCTACAAGATCCGGGATCTCCTCGCCGCGCAGGAGGTGTCCATCAGCACCTGGGCCGACTGGTGGGGCTTCAAGATGGAGGCCTACGACGCGATCCCCGAGAACCTCGCGCTTCTCCAGGAGGCCGGGGCGCGCGCCGTCGTGCACTCGGACAGCGAGATGCTCGTCCAGCGGCTCAACCAGGAGGCCGCCAAGGCCATGTGGGCGGGTCGCCACGCCGGCGTGCCCGTGGAGGAGACCGCGGTCTACCGGTGGATCACGGCGAACCCGGCGTGGACCCTCGGCGTGCACCACGTCACGGGCACCCTCGAGGCGGGGAAGATGGCGGACGTCGTCGTCTGGAGCGGGGACCCGCTGAGCGTCTACACGCACGCGGACCTCGTCTTCGTCGACGGCCTCGTCGGGTGGGACCGGCGAGGCGAGCTCGGGCCGGCCGGCGCGGAGGGCACGCCGCCGACGGACTTCGAGCTCGGTCAGAACGAGAGCGAGGTGCTGCCGTGAGCCGCCTTTTCATCGTCGCGCTCGTCGCGGCCGCTGCCCCGGCCCTCGCGCAGCCCGCCGAGACGCTCGTCCTCGTCGGCGCCACGCTGCGGTGCGGGGACGCGCCGGCCGTCCCGAACGCGACCGTGGTCCTGCATGGG
>CALCTH010000528.1 GCA_937893795.1 uncultured Myxococcales bacterium
GCACGCTGGCGCCCAAGACCCTCCTCGCGTCCGCCCGCGCCGCCGACGCCCTCGCGCCCGCGGCCCTCGTCCCCCTCGCCGCCGTGGCACTCCTGGCCGCCCCGCGCGCCGCAGACGACGACGCCATGGCGCGCTTCGGGGCCGAGCTCACGCTGGCGCTCGCGTCGCTCGTTCTCTTCGGTCTTCTCTGGCGCGGAACGCCGCGCTTCCTCGCGCGCGCGGGCCGCCGGGCGACGCTCGTCGCCACCTTCGTCGTGGCCAGCAGCCTCGCCCTCGATGGGCTCCGGGACCCGCCGGGGCTGGGTCTTCGCCGGGCGCTGGCCGCAGCCGTCGCGCTCGGGCTCGTCGCCCTGGCCCTCCAGCTTGGACCCCGCGCGTCTCAGCGCACCACGGCGTAGGCGTTCCCGAAGACGTCCTCGTCGGGGTTCTCCTTGGTGGCCGCCTTGAGGAGCACACGCCCCTCGTCTTCCTTCCAGCCCTGGACGACGAGCGTATCGCCCGGCCAGACGGGCTTGGTGAAGCGCCCCTCGAAGGACGTGAGGCGCGAAGGGTCGCCATCGCAGGCATGCCGGACGAGCGCCCGGCCGACGTAGCCGTACGTGCAAAGCCCATGAAGGATGGGACGCCCGAACCCGGCCTTCTCACCGATCTCCGGGTCCGCGTGGAGCGGGTTCAGGTCGCCGCTCAGGCGGTAGAGCATGGCCTGCGTGGGTTGCGTGGTCTCCGTGACCTCGAAGTCCGGCGCGCGCTCCGGATACTTCACCCGCGGCGTGCGTGCGGGCCGCTCGCCCCCGAAGCCGCCGTCCTTCAGAAAGATGATCGTCCAGGTCGTCTCGAAGAGCAGCTCACCCTCCGCGTCCCGCGTCTCCGTCGTGTAGACCGCCTGCGCGAGGCGCTTGAGGTCGTACACGCCAGCGACCGTGCCCACCGTGTTCATCACGCCTTCGGCGGGGATGGGCCGGTGCAGCTGGATGGACTGGCTGCCGTGCACCACGCCGAGCATGTCGCCGCCGGTCACCGGCAAGAGCGCGTGCAGCGCCGCGAAGGTCGGGACCACCGCGTAGGTCGGCAGGACCTTGGGCCCGCGCCCCTCGTAGAGGTAGTCGAGCTCCTCCAGCGTCGCGCCGCAGCCGAGCGCATAGAGCACGACGTCCTTCCAGGTGTATTCGTGGACCAGCAGGTCGGTCTGCTGGCCCACGGACTCGATCTTCAGCCCCATGGCGGCGTCCTAGCCGCCGTGCCCCGGCCGGGGCAAGGAGAGCGCTCAGCGCGGCTTCTTCCGGAACGCGATGACGTCGCCGCCGGTCCCGTCGCCCGGGGGGAGCGGGGGGAGGCGCTCGACGAGCGTCTCGATGGCGGCGGCCGCTCGGGTCAGCGCCGCTTCCGCGTGAAGCTCGGAGAATGTCGCCCGGCCGTACACGAGCACGACGCGGTAGGCCCCGCCGATGCGCCGCGTGACGAAGGGCGCCTGGCCGTGATGGCTCGCCATCACCGCGTGGTCCTGGCGGGCAGCCTCCGCCGCCTGCGCGAGGCGCACGCGGCGCTCCCAGCCCGCGCGGTCGAAGCTCCGGTCCATGCGCGCGCGGTCGACGTCGGCCTGGTGCGAGGGATCCGTCTCCGTCTCGCCCGCCAGCACCGCGACCGCGTCGTCCCCCAGGCGGCCGCAAACCGCCGCCAGCTCGAGGAGCGTCCCCGCGGTCTCCTGTGCCGGGCGCGGGTCCGCGCCCCAGAGCTCCGGCGACGACCCGTCGATGACGAGCACGGCCTCGGCCGCCGCCTGCCGGCGCAGCACCGAGAGGGCCTCGTCGAGCTCGGCACGCGGGCCGAGGGTGGGCGCGCTCGGGGGCGGCAGCGTCTCGAGCGTGCCCGCGAAGGTCCCGGCGAGGAGCGCGAGGCGGGTCTGCGCGTCGGCCCGCGACCCCTTCGGTTCGACCACGACGAGGCGCCAGGGCCCCTCCCCGACCTCCACGTGGACGAGATCCGGCGGGGCGTCCTCCAGCGCCAGCTCCAGGCGCGCGTCGGCTGCGTCGAGCTCGCGGCGCACCACGCGCAGCAGATCGAGGAGCCGGTCGGCGTCGAAGTCCACGGCCGCCCTATAGCGCTCGGGCCACCGTCCTGGAAGGCCGGACCGCGCGCACGGGACGAAGCGTCCCCGCGTCGGGACGCCGCGTCGATCACGGCGCTCGAAGCGCGCGCGCCCCGTCGTTGACGCTCCCGTGCGGCACAGCAAGGCTGGGGCCATGCGCCCTCTCCTCGCCGCGCTGGCAGGCGTCGTCGTGCTCGCCGGCTGCGATGACGGAGCCAACCCGGTGGACGGTATGCGGAGCGATCTCGGGCCGACGGACCAGGGCACGGCTCCGGACCTTCGCCCACCGCGGGGCCTCGACACGGACGGGGACGGCCTCTGCGATGACTACGAGCGCGTCTTCGGGCTGAACCCGGACGACCCGGACACGGACGGCGACGACTTCCCGGACTACTGGGAGACGGTCATCCGCGACCTCGATCCCTTCGACCGCAGCACGCCGGACCTCGACCGCGTGGCCTTCGTGCGCGAGACGCCGCGCGGCGCCACGCAGGTTCCGGTGCAGCTCGTGGTGCGCGGGCAGGGCGAGGACTTCACGGGAGCCTTCGAGTCCTTCCAGGCCGTCGACGAGTTCGGCGAAGACGCCGGCGACTACTTCGCGGAGAGCGTGCCGGTCTTCGCCGTTCCCGAAGAGAACGTCGGCCTCGTCGACGTCTCCGGCGAGTCCTTCCGGGGCGTCATCGGCCGGACGCTGCTCGGCTTCGAGGTCCGGCTCGCCTTTGGCCGCAACACGGCGCGGCGCTGCCACCGGGTCTACCACTGGCGCTACAACGTGAAGCGAAGCGACGGCGCGGCCATCGCGAGCGAGCGCTACCACCTCGTCGTGCTGGCAGAAGGCCAGAGCCTCTCGAGCGGACCCTTCTGCGCGGCGCCCATCGACGAATGCGTGAGCGCGCCGCCGGGCGCCGACATCCCCTGAGCGGCGGGTCAGCTGAGCGGCGGGTCAGCTGCGCGGCGCGCGCTTCAGGCCGTGCTTCTTCATGCGGCTCTGGAGCGTGCTCGGCTTCATGCCGAGGAGCGCGGCGGCGCCGTCCGTGCCGTAGATCTTGCCGCCCGTGTGCTCCAGGGCGCGGGCGATGTGGTCCCGCTCCACCTGCGCCAGCGGCGCGATGCCGCGCGGTGCGTCGCTCTCCCGCGCGCGGCGACGCCGTCCGTCCCCGGGGAGATCGATGTCGCCCGGCGAGAGAACGCCGGTCTTGGCGAGAATCGTCGCGCGCTCGAGCACGTTGGCCAGCTCGCGGAGGTTGCCCGGCCAGTCGTGGGCGGCGAGACGCTGGAGCGCGGTGTCGCTCATCACCCAGCACCCGCCGCGAACGCCGTCGCCGCGCGCCGAGCGACGGGCGAGCTGCCGGAGCATGAAGTCGCAGAGCTGGGGCAAGTCCTCGAGGCGGTCCCGGAGCGGGGGCAGCTCCAGGGGGAAGACGTCGAGGCGGTAGAAGAGGTCCTCGCGGAAGCGGCCCTCGGCGACGGCCTGTCGAAGCTCCACGTGCGTCGCCGCCAGGATGCGTACGTCGACGCGGCGCGTGACGTCCGCGCCGACGGGCTGGAAGGTGCCCTCCTGGATCACGCGCAGCAGCTTCGCCTGGAGGCTCGGGTCGAGCTCGCCGATCTCGTCGAGGAGCAGCGTGCCGCCGTTCGCGATCTGGAAGCGCCCCGGCCGGTCCTGCGTCGCGCCGGTGAACGCCCCCTTCACATGGCCGAAGAGCTCGCTCTCGATGAGCTGCGCCGGGATCGCCGCGCAGTTGAGCGTGACGAAGGGCTGAGCGCGCCGCGGGCTCCAGAGGTGGATGGCCCGCGCGAGGCGCTCCTTGCCCGTGCCCGTCTCCCCGCCGATGAGCACCGGCGTCGTCGTCTCCGCGACCTGCCGTGCCCGGCGCACCAGCGCCTGCACCCGCGGGCTCGCGCTGGACTCGAGCACGCCCACCTCGGCCACCGCGTCCTCGCTCGGCGCACTCCCGCCGTGGAGCGCCGCCTGGAGCTGCTGCGCGTGGGCCCGCTCCTGCGCGTGGAGCCGACGGAGCGTCGTGCGTTCCCGGGCGCCGCGGATCGCCAGCGCGAGCACCTGCGCGTAGACCTCGACCAGGTTCACCACGGCCGGCTCGAAGGTGACGCACACCTTCCGATCCAGCGTGAGCACGCCGAAGGGCTCGTCGCCCGCGCAGAGGGGCACGACCATGCAGCTGTGCCCCGGCTCGAAGTCGAGCACGCCGTCGAAGGGGTCGCCGTCGCCGTGCGCGTGGTCGTGCTCCGTGTAGGCGCGGGCCCGGCGGGTCTCGAGCACCTCGCGGACGGTCGGGAACGCCGAGAGCTCGAGGCGATAGTCCCGCACGCGTGGCGCGAGAGGTCCCCGGGCCATGCGAATGACCAGCTCGTCGTCCGCCAGCTCGAGGATCGTCGCGAGGTCGTAGGGCGTGATGCGCCGGACCCAGTCGAGGCCGCGGCGAAGCAGGGCCTCGAGGTCGTCGTCGCGCCCGGCGAGCGCCACGAGCTCCGCGAGATCGCGCGTGAGATCGTCGACGTCGGTAGCGGGCGGGGCGCTCGGTGTCACGGACGGAGGATGGAGCCGGCGCGCCGCCACGCAACGCGCAGAATCCCTGCCGGCGCCGGGAGCGTCTTCCGCACCGGCAGGCCGCTCGCCTTGAAGGCGCGCGCCGCGGCCGCTCGGAAGCCCTTTCGCCCGGTGGCGATGCGCACGAGCGTCCCGTTCTCGAAGGTCAGATGCCGCTGAAAGCGGTTCGGCCCGAAGTCGTAGGTCCACTGCTCCACCGGCACGGCTTGCGCCACCGTGTCGAAGACGCCGGGCACGACCTGCAGCGTCACCTGCCGGAGCGCCTGCGAGCGCACCACGTCCTGGGGCTCTCCGCAGAGCTGGCGCACCTGGTAGCGCGAGTCGCCGCGCTGCACGAGGCGGTTGCCGCAGCGCATGGCCGCGGCGGCGCGTGCGCTCCCGAGCACGGCGGCGAGGGCGAGGACGAGGCTGAGGGCGGCGGGCAAGCGGGGCATGGAGACTCCTTCGTGAGGCATGGTAGCAGGCCCATTCCATACCCGCCGCCGGGGCGCCGGATCGAGGGAGCGCGCGCGGCGGGCGTCAGCGCCCGTCGCCCGCGTCGGCCGGCGGGGGCCGCTCGAGCGCGGCCTCCTCTTCCGCCGCCGCCTCCGCAGCTGCGGCCTCGGCCGCCTCTGCCTCCGCCGCGGCCACGGCGGCCGCGTGCTGGCTCTGCGCCTCCTGGAAGGCCGCGAGCACCGTGGGGCTGGTGGTCAGCGAATCGAGCTCGAGATCCGGCTGGCGCTCGAGCGCGGCGAGGAAGGCCGCGACGGCGAGGTCGTTGCGCCCGAGCGCGACGAAGGCGGTACCGAGCTGCCGCTGCACGGTGACCATCTGGTTGCCCGTGAGCTGCAGCGAGCCGAGGAAGCGGTTGCCGAGAGCGACGGCCTCCGGGAAACGCCCCCGGCGCACGTGCTCCTCGAGCGCCGGGAGCTCCGCGTCGATGCTCGCCTGGAGCTCGCGCACCTCGCCCGCGCGCGGCGCGCTCCCCGTCGCCTCCGCGATGGCGCTCCGGCCCTCTTCGGTGAGCGTGAGCGAGGCCAGCGGCACGAGCACGATCTGGCCGCGCGTCAGCCGCATGGTGCGAAGGTTGTTGAAGCGCCGCACCCGCCGCGCGTCGTCGCGGCTTCCGCCCGGGTAGTAGACCGACGCGACGCGCACCACGTTCTGCCCCTGCGTGGTCACGTGCCGGAGCGGATAGGGCACGAGGAGCTCGGCGCCCTCGTCGGGTTGCTCCGAGGCGCTCCCGGAGTTCGCGTCGATGAGCGCGAAGGCCCGGCGGGCATCGCCGTAGAAGCGGCGCGCCAGCTCCGGCCAGGTCTCTCCGGCGCGAACCTGATGGTAGGTGACGAAGGGAATCGTGAGGCGCTGGCCCACGCGGATCGGGGCGCCGCCCTGTGCCGTGAGCCCATTCTCGGCCACGAGCACCGTCTCGCGGCGCGGGTCGCCGTAGTAGCTCTGAGCGATGGACGCGAGGGTCTCCCCGACGCGAACGACGTGGGTGTAGGTCCCGTCGGTCGACTGCGCGGCGCCACGCGGCGACCACGCGAGCTGCGCGAGCATCACCACCGCCAGGACGCGCAGGAGGCGGCTCACTCGTCCTCCTCCGCGCCTTCGTCCTCCGCGCCTTCGTCCTCCGGGGCCAGCGGCACGCGCGGGTCGAGGGTCTCGTCGACGAGGAGCGTCTCGCCGGTGCGCACGCGCACCTCGAGCTGCCGCTCCTGGAAGTAGGGGTTGTCGAGCTTCACGAAGTGGCGCCCCGGCGAGAGCGCGATGCGCTGCGCCGTCGGCGTGGTGATCACCTTCTGGCCGTCGATGTAGACGTCGGCCCACGGGTCGACGACGACCTGCAGATAGCCGGCACGTGCGGGAAGGACGGGGTTACCGGCCTCGGCGGCGAAGTCCTCGGGGTTGCCCGCGAGACGCCCGCTCGCGGCCTGGATGGCGCCCCCGCTCCCGAGGATGCCGAGGAGGAGCGCGCCCTGGACCATGGTCGTGTGCCGGAGCAGGCGTTTGTCCGTCACCTTGTGCCGGGCCATGCGCGGAGCCCCCGCCTTGAGCAGCTCCTCGGCCTCGCGGTCGGGGATGACGCCGACGTCGCGGAGGTACATGACCATGCGCGCCGAGTAGCTCATGGGCACGCGCGGCGCGATGAACTCGGTGAGGTCGTCGATGAGCGCCTGCGTCGTCGGGTAGCGGTTGGCCGGCATCTTCTCCATGCAGCGGCCGAGGATCCGCTCGAGCGTGCGCGGCACCTTCGGGTTGATCTTCCGCGGCGGCACGTAGCGGTCGAGGCGGATCTTCTGCATGACCGTCCGCGCCTCGTCCTCCACGAAGGGCTTTCGCCCCGTGACCATCTGGTAGAGGACGATGCCCACGCTGAAGAGGTCCGAGCGAAAGTCGAGCTTGTCGCCGAGGATCTGCTCGGGGCTCATGTAGCTCGGCGTACCGAGGCCCGTGCCCGTCTCCGTCAGGTCCGAGAGCTTGTCGTCCCGGGCGATGCCGAAGTCCATCAGCTTCACCTCGCCCTGCTTCGCGATCATGACGTTCGCGGGCTTGATGTCGCGGTGGATGACGCCCCGGAAGTGGGCGTAGTCGAGGGCGCGGCAGACCTGGATGGCGATGATCGACGCGACCTCCGGCGGGAGCACCGGCGAGGCGTCGAGGAGGTCGTAGAGGTCGATGCCCTCGACGTACTCCATGATGATGTACATGGAGCGGCCGTCCTTCACGAAGTCGACGACGTGAAGGATGTTCTCGTGCTGGAGCGAGGCCATGAAGTGGGCCTCGCGCTCGAAGCGTTTGGCGAACTGGCTGTCCATCGCGATGGACGGCTTCAGCGCCTTGATCGCGACGGTGCGACCGAGCGGCTCCTGCACCGCTTTGTAGACGACGGCCATGCCGCCGCTGCCGATCTCACCGAGGACCCGGCAGTTCCCGATCCGGTCGCTCATCGCCGGGGCCGACCCTACGCGGGCCCCGGCGCCTGGTCAATGCTCCGCGCGAGGCGAAATTGCCGGAATCGTTGACCGAATCGTGGTCTCGGCACGCATGAACGCCGTGCCCCGTGAAGGCAACTCGGATGAGCAGGCCCGCTCCGCGCACGGCCGCCGAGCACGCGCTGGCAGCGGGCGGCTCAGTCGGGGACGACGTTGAAGCGTCCCTCGACCGTGATCTCGCTGCCGTCGCCGGGAGTGCGCGCGGCGAAGGTGAAGGTACCCAGCGCGCGGTCGGGACCGTAGGTGACGATCAGGACGTTGCCCTCGCCGGGCAGCGCGTTGAATACGGCGTCTTCGCCACCCACCGAGACCACGACGGAAGCGCCGACCACGACCCCGGTGCCGTCGTTGGGGCCGACGGTGTACCTCCTGGGGGCCAGCGTGTCGCCGTCGGTGTCCTGGGCCGAGAGCAGAATCGTCCGCTCGCGGTCGACGGCCGTGAGCGAGAAGCCGAAGTCCCCGACGTAGGTCACCAGCACGTCGTTGGAACGAAAGTCCGGCCCCGACGCGGTCGAGCTTCCACTCAGGGTGGCGGTCACGGCGAACGGTGGGCTCGATCCCCCGTCGCCCATGCCGGCGCCGCCGCTCGCATCACTGCAGCCCGCCGCGACTCCGACGGCGAGCAGAGCGCCGAGCGCGGCCGCGCGGACCGCCGTCACCGAGCCATGCATCCCGCTTCAGGCGTACACCCGCGGTCGGCGAGCGCGCAACGGCCGTGGTACCCGCACGCCCCGGTCGGTGGGCGCTTCTGCCGCGCCGAGAATCGTCGTGCCCATACGGGTCCGAACGGCGTTTAGACGCTCGTTTCCGTCGCACGAGGCGTCGAAACGGCGTTCCGACGGCGCTCGCTGGCGTTTTCGCTGGGGATCACGCCGTCGATGCGCCAGAGCTGCGCGAGCGCGTCGTCCCAACGGCGATCGACGCGAAGTGGGGACGGGATCACGCCTCGATGGTGCCGTCCGGGGCCGACGCGCTCACGGTCGTGCTGCCCGACGCGCTGCGCTTGCCGAAGCCGAGCTCGCCGGCGGCGACGTCGACGAGCACCGTGTCGCCGGGGACGTAGCGCCCCGCGAGGATCTCCTGCGCGAGAGGGTTCTCGAGGTGCTTCTGCACGGCCCGCTTCAGGGGCCGGGCGCCGTAGGCCGGGTCGTAGCCGACGCCCGCGAGGAAGTCCTTCGCCGCGTCCGTGACGTCGAGGTCGAGGTCACGCGCCGCGAGGCGGCCGGCGAAGCGGCCGAGCTGCACGTCCACGATGCGCCGGAGGTCCTCCCGGCCGAGGCGGTGGAAGATCACCGTCTCGTCGAGGCGGTTCAGGAACTCCGGGCGGAAGCTCGCGCGGAGGTCCGTCGTGACGAGCTCGCGCATGCGCTCCTCGTCCTCGATGGAGAGGATGTGCTGCGAGCCCACGTTGCTCGTGAGCACGATGACCGCGTTCTCGAAGTGCACCGTCCGGCCCTGGCCGTCCGTCAGCCGCCCGTCGTCGAGCACCTGCAGCAACACGTTCCACACGTCCGGGTGCGCCTTCTCGATCTCGTCGAAGAGGATGACCGAGTAGGGCCGGCGCCGGACCGGCTCCGTGAGCTGGCCGCCCTCGTCGTAGCCGACGTAGCCGGGAGGCGCGCCGATGAGCCGGCTGACGGAGTGCTTCTCCATGTACTCGGACATGTCGAGGCGGACCATCGCGCGGTCGTCGTCGAAGAGGAACTCCGCCAGCGCCTTCGCGAGCTCGGTCTTGCCGACGCCCGTGGGCCCGAGGAAGAGGAAGCTGCCCACGGGCCGGTTGGGCTCTCCGAGGCCCGCGCGCGAGCGGCGCACGGCGTTGGCGACGGCGACCACGGCCTCTTCCTGACCGATGACCCGCGCGCCCACGCGCCCCTCCATGTCGAGGAGCTTCTCCTTCTCGCTCTCGAGCATCTTGGACACGGGCACGCCGGTCCAGCGGCTCACCACCGAGGCGATGTCCTCGTCCGTGACCTCCTCCTTGAGGAAGCTGCCGTCCTTCTGCAGCCCGTCGAGCTTACTCTGCGCCTCGCTCACCGTGGCCTCGGCCGCCGGGATGTCGCCGTACTGGATACGCGCGGCGGTCTCGAGGTCGGCGACACGCTGCGCCCGCTCGAGGGCCGTCCGAAGCTCGTCCACCCGCGCCTTGGCGCCGCGGATGGCGTCGATGAGCTCCTTCTCCCGGAGCCACTGCGCGCGCATACCGCTCTTCTGCTCGTTGAGCTGCGCCAGCTCCGCGTCGAGCTCCTCGAGGCGCTTGAGCGACGCCGGGTCGCGCTCCTTCTTGAGGGCCTGCTTCTCGATCTCGAGCTGCATGGTCCGCCGCTCGACCTGGTCGATCTCGACGGGCATGGAGTCGATCTCCATCTTCAGCCGGCTCGCGGCCTCGTCGACGAGATCGATGGCCTTGTCCGGGAGGAAGCGGTCCGTGATGTAGCGGTCGCTCAGCGTGGCCGCGGCGACGATGGCCGCGTCCTGGATGCGGATGCCGTGGTGGACCTCGTACTTCTCCTTGAGGCCCCGGAGGATGCCGATGGTGTCCTGCACGCTCGGCTCCCCGGCGAGCACGGGCTGGAAGCGCCGGGCGAGGGCCGCGTCCTTTTCGATGTGCTTCCGGTACTCGTCGAGCGTCGTCGCACCGATGGCCCGGAGCTCGCCGCGCGCGAGCGCCGGCTTGAGCAGGTTCGAGGCGTCCATGGAGCCGCCGGAGGCGCCGGCGCCGACCAGCGTGTGGAGCTCGTCGATGAAGAGCACGACCTGCCCCTCGGCGGCCTCGATCTCGTTCACGACGGACTTGAGCCGCTCCTCGAACTCGCCGCGGTACTTCGAGCCGGCGACGAGCGCTCCGAGGTCCAGGGCGAGCACCTTCTTGTCGCGGAGCGACTCGGGGACGTCGCCGCTCGCGATGCGCTGGGCGATGCCCTCGACGATGGCGGTCTTGCCGACGCCGGGCTCGCCGATGAGCACGGGGTTGTTCTTGGTCCGCCGGCTGAGCACCTGCATCACGCGACGGATCTCCTCGTCGCGGCCGATGACCGGGTCGACCTTGCCTTCCTTCGCCGCCTGCGTGAGGTCGCGGGTGTACTTCTCGAGGGACTGGTACTTCCCCTCGGGCTCCGGGTCCGTGACCTTGTGCGTGCCGCGGACGGCCTTGATGGCCGCGAGGAGCGGGCCGCGCTCCGTGCCGAGGAGCGCGCGGGTCTCCTCGTCCTCGGTCATGGCGAGGAGCACGTGCTCGGCGCTCGTGTATTCGTCGCCGAAGGTCTCGGTCTCCTTCCAGGCGCGCGTCATGACCTCGCGAAGCGCGCGGCTGAGCGTCGCCTCGGCCCCGCCCTTCACCGTCGGCAGCCGATCCGTACGCGCCGTGGCGCGCTCGACGGCCGCCGCGGGATCGGCCCCTGCCTTGGCCAGGATGCCCGCGCTGATCCCGCCCTCCTGCGCGATGAGCGCGACGAGCAGATGCGCCGGATGCACGTCCGGGTGGCCCCGGTCGTTGGCGTGGCTGGACGCGGTGAGCAGGGCTTCGCGGGTCTTCGTGGTCAGGCGGTCGAGGCGCATGGTCTTCTTCTCGGGTCGTGGATGCACCGGGGCGTCGCGCGAGACCCGGATGGGCCTCCGCGGGTACGCCGGGGAGCGGGCTCGACGCGGGCGGGCCGCGCTCCGGGAACGGACGAGAAACTAAACATCCCTTTTGATGCGTCAACGGGCAAAACGGGGGCTCGGACCCCCAGTCGGCCGCCGCGCGGCGATGGCGCTGCTCGTGGTGGGGGTGATGGCGTGCGGCGCCGACCCTCCGCCGGACCTCCGCTACGCGACGCCGCGCGCGACGCTCGGCACGCTCTTCGAGGCCTGGGGCGTCGACGCGCTCACGGCGGCCGACGTGGAGGCACGCAAGGCGCGCGGACGGGGCTTTCACCTCTCCGACCCGGCGTCCTTCCGGGGGTGCTTCGCCGACTGGGAGCAGCCCGCGGACGAGGCGCTGGCCGGCTACGTCTTCGGGGTGCTCGCGCCGGCCAAGGACGCGCTGCGCGTGGTGCCGGGGGCGGAGCGGACGCTGGTCTTCGCGGAGGACGCGCCGCCCGTGGTGCTGCGGCGTGACGAGGGGGGCTGGCGCATCGTGCTGGGCGAGAGCGTCCCGGCGAGCACGCGCCGGCATCTGGGGGAGGCCGCGAGGGACCTGGAGACGGAACGGGCGCCGTAGCCTGACGCGCGATGCATCAAGTCTCGCGCGACGGGACCGTACTGCGTAACGATGCTCGCCGATCGCTGGTCCTCGCTGCTCGAGGACGTCCCCCTCGGAATCCTCGGGGTCGAGGCGGACGGAACCGTGGGCTACGCCAACACCTACGCGCGGAGCGTGGTCTTCGACGGAGGCACCGACCTCGTCGGCGAGGACTTCGGCGAGCTCGTGGAGCGGCACCAGCCTGCCGGTGAGAGCCTCGCGTCGATCCTGGACGCGCCGCTCGCGCGCGACCTGCTGCTCGTGCGCGTCGACCGGCAGCTGGCGGGCAAGCGCGTGCGCTGCTGGTACTCGCTCAGCGCCATCGGCCCGCGCCTCGACGAGGACAAGCCGACGCTGATGGTGCTTCAAGAGGCGAGCCCGCTCGTGGGCCTCGGGCGCTGGCTCCAGCGCCTCATCGAGCGCTCGGGCAAGAGCGAGCGCGCACTCATCCAGCAGCTCGCCGAAGAGGTCGCGCACCTCATGCGCAACCCGCTCGCGGCGATGACGCTGAACACGGCGATGCTCACGGACGCCATCGACGACCCGCTCAGCACGGGCCTCGCCGGCGAGACCAAGGGCATCGTGGACGACATCGAGGACGCCGCCGCGCGCATGGCCGACGTGGTCGACCGCCTGCTCGCGCTGGCCCGCCGCGGCGTGCACGACCCGCAGCGCCCGATGGTCCACGAAGACGGCTTCCTCGACTGAGGGCGGCCCGCGTCGCTACCGTCCACGGGTGCGCTGGCTACCCTTCGCGCTCGCGGCGCTGCTCGGCTGCCCGGAGCGAGACGCCCCCCCGGAAGCTCCGCGGCCGGAAACCCCGGCGGGGGAAGAGACCGCCGTGGCCGAGCGTCCCGAGACGCCTCCAGCCGCTCGCGCGGCGGAGCCCGCGCCGACGCCGCGTCCGCGGGGACTGCCCGGAGATCCCGAGGACCCGAACGATCCCCTCGCCGGCCTCGACGACATCGAGGCGATTCGCCGCGAGGTCCCGGACGTCGCGGGTCCGCTCGTGGCCCGCGAGGTGCCGCCCGTCCCGCCGGGGAGCTGCGCCGTGCTCGGCGACGTCGCCACGCGCGTGTGGCCCAAGCCCGGGCCGGTGCAGGTCGGCGCCGTCAACGACGACGGCTGCGTCGCGGCGGGCTACGCGCAGCTCACGGGCGCCGGCGAGGCGCCCCGCGAAACGCTCTTCGTCGCGACGTTTTCGCCGCGCCGGCCGCCGCGTCCGCTCTACGCGGGGCCCGTCGGATCGCCGCTCGGCAACCGGCGCCAACCGCCGGG
>CALCTH010000529.1 GCA_937893795.1 uncultured Myxococcales bacterium
CGAGGCGCAGCTCGTCGATGGCGCAGGGCGCGAGCGCCGCGGCGACCACCGGGAGCGCCCGGGTGCGAAGCTCCTCGGCATCGAGGCGACGGACGGCGCGCTCGACGGTCGTCCGCGCCGGAATCGCGAGGCCGCGAGCGCTCACGTCGGCCGCGGCGAGGGCGGCCAGGACCTGGGCCCGCGTCACGGTGCGTCGTCGACCGAGCGGGGGCGCCTCCGCGATGGGCGTGGCGCCGAGAGGGCTCCCGGCGAGCGCCGGGACGATCTCTTCGAGGCGGATGCGGTCGGTCCCCGCATCGGCGTCGAGCGCATCCCCGGATGCGGATCCGCGGAGCGCCGCGGCGGGGGCCGCCATGGGGTTCGGACCCGGCGAGGGGACCTGAGCAAGTCCCACCGCCGGGTCCGAGAGAGAAACCACCGTGAGGAGCGCTCCGAAGAAGCACCCCTCGACACCAGGAGATTGCAGCGGGCGTGCCAGCCGAGAACGCCGGCGCGCCACGGCCTTCGCTCGCGGGGCACGGGCCAGCACCGTCAGCGCCTCCACGAAAGCGTCAGACATCGGTCGCTCCCATCGCATCGCCGGCGTCCATGTCGCCGGCGTCCACGTCGCCGGCGTCCACGTCGCCGCCGTCCGCGTCGCCGGCGTCCATGTCGCCGGCGTCCACGTCGCCGCCGTCCGCGGCGCCGTCCGGAAGATCTGGTAGGTCGGCGCCGTCCATCGGGCCGTCGGCGACGAACATGTCCGCGACGTCGCCGTCGAGACCCGCGTCGCTCGGCGGCGTCGCGCAGCTCCCGGCGAGGCAGACCTCCGTACTGGCGCAGTCCGAGTTACGGAGGCACGCATCGCCGCAGGCGCCGACCAGGGCGAGGAGAGCGACGAGCGCCCCGCGCGCGGCTTCGACGGAGCGCACGGCCGCACCCCCAGCTCCACGCCGACGGTCGCGTTCACCATCACGATGGCGCTACCGTCGGGGACGTCGCTGCCGACGAAGAAGAGGCTGCTCATCACGTTGAAGACCAGGCCGAAGCCCGGGCCGATGTCGATGCGCCCGCCGGCCCCGAGCTCCGCGCCGAGCATCGTGTAGGGCGCGAAGAAGTAGGGGAGGCCGGCGAAGACCCGAACCTCCCGGGTGCCGAGGAGCCGGCGATAGCTTGCCCGGGGCACGATTGCGCCGCCGACGCGGCCCTGTCCGACCTCGAGGCGGAGCACGCCACCGAGCGCCAGCGCCGGCTCGTCGCTCCTCCAGGTCCGGGCCTCCGCGTCGAGGAAGGTCGGTGTGGGACGGAGCACCAGGTCGGCGTTGCCGCCCTGGCCGAAGCTCGCGCCGCCGCCGACTTGAAGCCCCGCGGTGAACACCCGGTGCTGCGCCTCGGCCTCCGTGGTGAGCACGAGGAGCGTCAGCGTCGCGAGGCTGGCTCGCAGAAGGAAGGTCATGGCGTGAACCACGTGCCTTCCGGGCGGCCCGGGTTGGGGGCGTCGCCGTCGTTGGGAAGGCGCACCGCCACGACGGCCTCGTCACGATTCGCCACCAGCTCCGCGGGGAGCGCCGCCCGCTCACCGGCGAGGCAGGCCGCGCGAAGGGCGAGCGCGTCGTCCGCAGAGCGCGGCGCGAGCGGTTGCCGCAGGCGGAAGGGCGTCGTCCAGGCATCGCGCTCGGTCCGAAGCTCGGCGCGCCCGTGGCAGGCCGAGACCGCGGCGCCGAGCCAGCGGAGCGCCTCCTGGGCGCGCTGGCCGTCGAGGCGCGCGTTCGGGGACGTATGCTCGGTGGGGTCCCGGTGCGGCGGTC